>JAYZXX010000179.1:0-8828 GCA_036140815.1 Bdellovibrionota bacterium
TGAAAACCAATTGTTCCACAGTCTTTATGCCGTATCGAATGCAATATCCCGTACCTATAGACCGCACCTAACGGAACTTGGACTAACTTACCCGCAGTTTTTAGTAATGATGGCTCTGTGGGAAAAAGAAAATGTGGCCATTCAACATCTCGTAGCTAAAACTAAAATCGATGGCGGCTCTTTAACTCAAGTTCTTTCCAAAATGGAAAAAAACGAATTGCTTAGTATTCATCCTTCAGACGAAGATCGTCGTAAAAAAATGATTCGTCTAACAGAAAAAGGAAAAGCCCTTAAAGAAGATGCTTTACACATCCCTGAAAAACTATCTTGTAAATTTAAGAAAGTTGAAAGCAGTGACTTTGATAAAATGATCGAGTTACTAGATAAGATGGGTTGTGATTTAGAATTATAAAACCTAATTATTTAAGGGCTCGAGACTTTCAATTTGAAAGTTCTTGGCCCTTAAATTGTGAATTTCACAAGCCGCCAAAACACAAAGGTTTAAACCAAGACCAAAAAGCATCGCTATTTTCAATAGATTTATTTCTTTTAATTTATCACTCATACACATCCCCTAACTTACATACCACTTAGATAGATTATGCGAAAAGAATGCCAATTCCTAAGTACTTGAATTTATATAAATAACAATTAAGAATGCCAACTTAAGTTGTTAGACTCTAACAACATAAGTTGCTATAGATTCTTTCTCAAATGAGTGTTCAAATTTCTTTTGATACTAGCAAGAGGATTCATTGAAATGTTTTTCTCGAAGGACCTCCGGTTAGCGTGAAGCGATCGATCCGCAAAAAATACTTTCTAAAAATTCCTAGACCAACAAAGAAGCTCGAGCTTAGTATATTAGCAATATAGACCAGCGGTCGAAACCGGCGAGTACATGGAGGTACGCGTCCTTCGAGAAAAACATTTCAATGAATCCAGGCCTCTTAAACCCTAAGCTTTTCAATAAAACTAAAAAATCTAGATCCTTTTAAACTCCAAATATAATCCAACCTGTTTTTAGGTGCTTACTCAAAACTAAGAAAGGGACCTTGCTATAGCAAACATTTGTGTATTTAGAATATTCTAAAATTGAGACAGTCCCGCTTCAAAATCCAAAAGTTTTTTCTTCAAATCAAGCCCTCCAGCAAAACCAGTAAGCTTACCATTGCTTCCAATGACACGATGACAGGGAATAATAATGGGAATTGGATTGCATCTATTTGCCATTCCAACAGCTCGCATCGCTTTTGGATTTTTTATTTTAACCGCAATCTCCCCATAAGACTTAGTTTTCCCATAAGGGATTTTTTGTAACTGCTTCCATACTTTACTTTGAAATTCAGTTCCTCTGGGAGACAGTGGAAGCTCGAAAGATTCTCTTGCACCAGAAAAGTATTCTTGCAGTTGCCGTTTGGCTTCAAGTAAGATCTGTTTTTTAGGAGAACTTGTGGATTTTTTATTTTCAACTTTTTCAAAAAAAGACTGGTCCCATGAAATTCCACATAAATATTCATCCTCAGATAAAATATATAGGTCTCCAATTGGGCTAGTCACTTTAATCCATTCAATCACAAGAACCTCCAAAGTTTTGAACTTACTCTGGAGTTTTGTACCAATATGCTTGAGTTTTTCCAAGAAGTATTAAGAATTAAAAATAAGAGGTGCTAGCAATAGACCTATCCTTATCACTGTAGTCTATTTACTTTGTTTTTAGCCTTTTCTTTGATTTCCGAAACAACATACCAAATAAAATTTTCCCTAAACTGGTTCGATGCCTTCTTGGTTTCGAGCCCGTCCCATCTCTTAGTATTTGGATTTGTTCTTTGGAAATGTTATGAATTCCATAATGGGCAATTGCAAAATATTGAATTGGCAATTGCAAGTATTTGGTTAAAGACATTTTGTACTTCTCAGGAAACACTACCGGGTAAGGTGATAAAAACCCTTTTCGATTCCTTACGACATTATCTGCGATATAGATGAACTCATTTTTTTTATTGTAAAAAGAAAGATCTGACTCTGTATGACCATCCGTATGCAAGCTTTGCCAATCTTCAAAACCAGGTATTCGCTCTAGTTCTCTAAGTTCAAAATCTAGCTTCAAGTGACGCGGGAAATAAACCGACCGAAGTTTTGCGTTTTGCTTTTTTACTTTCGTCCATACCATATACAATAAAGAAATATCAACATGGTAAGTGATAAAACCAGATAAGCCGCGGTACCAATTGTTTATATTGTGCGGACCTGCAATTGGAATACCTAGTTTTTGAAAATAAGCAGCTCCACCAGAATGATCAGGATGGGCATGACTAATTAGTACCAGTTTTAAATCTAAAAAGTCTCTTTTTAATTCTTTTGTAATGAAGTCTCGCACGAGCTGAACATCTAGCTTCGTCCCACTATCGAGAAGTAACAGCTTATCACTGTACTCCACTAGATACATACTTTGAATGTAGCCACGCAGTTCGTGGATTTTAAAGCCTTCCAATTCCATTCCTCAAGTATAGCGAAGTTCACCAAAGGATACAGTCTATTTTTGAAGAATCGAATTAGGCTAGAAAAAAGAAATACAGAAAAATGAATTTTAAAACAATGCTTAGACCTTAAGGCTCACGTTGTTTTCGAGTCAATTCTTCAATAAATATTTTCTCAGTTAACTTCCAGAACTTATCTTTTTTTCTAGCAATGATATAAGAAGGCATTCGCAGTAAGTGTCTAATACCAATTACTTCCGCAGGAGTTCTTGGGTCTATTTTTAATTCTGGTATGCGCAAATGAGATCTTAAAAAATCAATATTAAATTTTTTACGACTAGTAAGATTGTTTAAAAAATGAAACTCTGAAATGTGATTTGCCTCTAAATCGTAGTATCTAATTTCTAAAAAAGCATTTCCATTTTTGTCTTTGCGGTCTAAAAATTCAGTGCTATCTGGAACCATGACATGAGCGTTTTTTGAGAGCCTCGCTTGCTTTAATTTTGTTTCAGGATCCACAAAGTTTTCACCACACTCAACGCAATTTCTAGCCGAGATGTCATTTTCAGTATTGCAGGCCCCACAAAGCTTGGATCGAAATCGATATCCACACTCTTCAAATTTATAAGTGTCTGGATCGGTAATACCACCTTTACATTTTCGACCATAATGTTCTATTAACTCTCCATCATCATCCAGCCTACCCCAAAAATCATTTTCAAAACCACATTGAGGGCAGCTTACTTGAACAGCGACAGATTCTTTTACTGGTTTATTGGCGTCAATTTCAGGGCTATAGACATCGTGGCCGATCCCGGCATAATCTAAAATAAAACAATCAGACTTACCCTGCTCTAGCCTCAAGCCCCGTCCTATAATTTGTTGATATAAACTAACCGATTCTGTTGGTCGTAAAATAGCAATCACATCTACATGAGGTGCATCAAAACCCGTTGTTAAAACAGACACGTTCACCAAATACTTAAATTTCTTATCTTTAAAGTCATTGATGATAGATTCACGGTCTTTCACATTAGTATCACCGACAACGATCCTAGCCTGTCCTTCCGGTAGATATTCTAGGATTTCTTCTGCATGTCTGACCGTACCTGCAAAAATCATAACACCTTGGCGCTCATAGTTTTCAGTGATGTCCACAATGTTTTTTATAATCAAAGGCGTGAGCCGCTTTTGTTGCTTTAAGACTTCCTCTACTTCGGATTGCGTGTATCTTTGGTTTTTATCAAACAATTCTGAAAAATCATAGGATGTGACCGGAATGTCGATTTTCACCGGTGGAGTGAGATATTTATTTTGAATCATATATCGTAATGGTAATTCGTAGATACATCGCTTGAAAAAACGCTCTTCTTTTGTTCTGACGATACCATCAACACTATGATTATAAATCCAGCCCATACCCATTCTATAAGGAGTAGCAGTTAAACCTAAAACACATAGCTGAGGATTGTTTGTTTTTAATTTAGTAATAACACTACGATATTGGGTATCAGAATCCATGCCTATCCGATGACACTCATCTACAATTAATAAAGTAAAGCCATCAAAAAATCTATCATTAGCATTCGCAACGGATTGAATACTTCCAAATATCACTTTCTGAGAACTATCTTTTTGATTCAAGCTCGCAGAATAGATTCCAGCTTCAAGTCCATAGCTCTCGTATTTTGCATGGTTTTGCTCCACCAGCTCTTTCACATGGGCAAGTACTAATACTCTGCCTTTGGCTACCCTAGCAAGTTCGGCAATCACCAAACTTTTCCCTGCGCCGGTTGGCAACACCACTACCGCTGGATCATTTACACGACGAAAATAGTGAAGCGTTCTTGCAACCGCTTCTTTTTGGTAATCTCGCAATTGATAAACTTGTTTATTTGTCGATTTTTGTGGCTCAATCATTCTCTCTTTTTTATAATTTTTGCCCCAACAAGTAAAGAATTGAATCTTGATCAGTATAGTTTGCTTTGCATTAGGTATTTCTGTTAATCTTAGCCGAATTTCGACCTTCTCAGCAGCTGATGCCTTTTGTTAGTTCTCAGATAAAATAAGGAGCTTTTATGAAACACTTCCTACTAATCAGCATTTTTTGTGCCTCTTTATTTGCCGACGAATACGAAAAGTTAGAACTTCATAAAATGTGTGAAAGTGGCGAAGATTGCGTATCTGTATCGCATAGTCACTCTCCTGATGACTTACAAGTACTCCTTGAAAAATCTCCTGTATTTGAAATTAAAAAAAAGGAAATCTCAAAAGCGACGATAGAGAATCTTGCAGATGACTCCCGTCTCGTTAGCTTAAAACTTTCGATTGATAAAGTAGCTGAACTTCATAAAGAGGTCCCTGCGGCAATTAGTAGTAATCTTTTTGTAGTTTCCAATGGTTTATTACTTTCTCAATTAAAAGCCTTTAAAACCGATAGCGATAACATTCAGTTTTTACTAAACCAGAAGCAAAGCGATGATAATAAGAAGGCAATGTTTTGGCTAGAGCGCCATTCCCAAAAAACCATGGTCACTAAAAAGAAGCATCTACGTTTTCAGAAAGTTGCATACGCAATGATTGCAAGCTGTGTCTTCTTTTTAGCTTTATTCTGGTTTGGCACTCGAAAGAAAAACCAAAAAATAGCCTAAATACTAAAACTGAAAACCAATATGTACAGCGGGGAATACTGTATATTCCTCCTGTTCATAGCTCTCACCATCGATAGTTATGGTATCACTTTCTGAGTCGGCCTTAAGATTTTTATAAATACTAAGCCATGAACTTACATAAATGGACTTTCCCCAAAAAAACCGATAACCAATTCGTGGGCCGATTAAATCTATATCTTTTTTGACTTCTAAAGAATTTGTTTTCAGTTTATAGCTGGCAGTGGTTTTGCTATAGTCGATCCCCATAAATAGCCCCTCCTTTTCCGCTCCCCAAATATCAATCTTAAAACCATATCCACTTTGAAAGACTTCAAAATTATTGTTCTTTAAAATAAAATCTGGATATTGTGCTGCAAAGCTTCCCACTTGAAAACGAATCGAATCCAACTGATATCCAATATGCAAAGAATGTCCTTTCAGTACAAAAGCAGCTGGATCAGTCTCTATAAATACTTGAGCCTGTAGCTTATTGTGAGTGAACAGACATAAGACTCCGATTAATATTCCTTTTAAGATCTTCATAGCACTCTCCTTTTTAGTTTTACTTGATCTAGGTCTATTATCGGGTATGCATAAATTTATATAAATTGGCTAAATTTTGATATCTAATATACAATTATGTATATGCAAGATATTGACTGGAACCTATTGAAATCATTTGTTTTCGTTGTAAAAGAAGGCTCACTTTCAGCAGCGGCTAGAGCTTTAGGAAGTACACAGCCTACTTTGGGCCGCCACATTGAAAGCCTGGAAGAGAATTTGGGAGCCAGCCTTTTTGTTCGAACAAGAGAAGGCTTAGTTCCAACCGAAGAGGCATTAGCTCTTTTTCCAGAGGCAGAATCAATGATGGGTTCCTTTGGCTCTTTAATGCGTAAAGCATCAGGAAAGCTTCCTCTAGAGACAGGAAGCATACGAATCTCTACAAGTGAAGTGATTGGTGTAGAACTCATTCCCGAATTACTTTATAAATTTCAAAAAAAGTATCCCAATATAAGTATCGAGTTGTCCATTTCTGACAAGATGGACAACTTACTCAAGCGGGAAGCTGACCTTGCAATAAGAATGGCAGTTCCAAAGCAGGAAGCGCTGATCACTAAAAAAATAGGAACTAGTCCTGTTGGATTGTATGCTCATAAAAACTATCTAAAAAAACATACAGTTCCTAAAAGGCTTTCTGACCTTCAAGCGCACAAGATCATTGGTGCTGACGCAAACCCCAGCTTCCTCGCAGCTATGGCATCCATTGGAATATCCAGAGACAGACTTTCCTTTCGATCTGATAATCAAATTGCACTTTTACAATTGGTCCGTAATGCCGCGGGGATCGGTGCTATGCAGAGGCAACTTGCTATAAAAGAAAATTCCTTGATCCCAATTTTAGAAAAAGAGGTTAATTTTCCTCTCCCCGTTTACCTGGTGATGCATGAAGACCTGAAAACCAGTCGCAGAATACGTTTGATGTATGATTTTTTAAAAATAGAACTAGAAGCTTTTTTAATAAAAAAAGGCTAGCAATCGCTAGCCCTATTTTTTAAATTTCTCTCAACTTTGAACTAATAGAGTTTTCTACCCCAGATAACTTGTCGATATCAATCGAGCCTTGTGCCATCTCAGGTTTTCCTCCACCTCTGCCACCAAATTCTTTTAATGCTGTATTTAAAACTTCAGAGCAGTTTAGCATCTTATTGCCTTTGAAGGTTTTCAACAATACAGAAGCTTTGTCACCCTTTTTAGAATAAATCAAAGCGACACCCGTACTATGCTTATCAACAAACATATCTCCAATTTGACGAATGTCACTACCATCTGGTGCGGATATTACTTTATAAACCATATCGTGGTTGATGGATTCAGGATTATCTAAAAGTTGCTTCGCCTCTGCGGCAAGTAGTCTTTCTTTTAGCGCCTTAATCTCTTTATCTTTATCCTTCACAGAAGCTTGTAGTTGTTCCAATCTGCCCACAACTTTTGGCCCCGTTGTCTTTAATGCCTCTTCCACTTTACTCAATGAATCCAAGCCTTCATTCACTTTCTCTAGAGCCGCGTTACTGGTTGTGGCTTCAATTCTTCTCACACCAGCAGACAAAGCGGATTCGGATAAAATTTTAAATAAATTGATCGTTGCCGTATTGGTCACATGGGTACCACCGCAAAGTTCGATGGAGAAATCGCCAATTTCAAGAACTCTAACTTGGTCACCATATTTTTCACCAAATAAAGCCATAGCACCTTTGGCAACCGCCTCGTCCTTAGTCATTTCCTCCGGCACGACAGGGGTAGATTTAAAAATTTCTAAATTTACCAATTGCTCTACTTTGGCCAATTCTTCTTTCGTAACTTTCTCTGGGTGAGAAAAGTCAAAACGCAAACGTTTAGGTCCTACCAAAGAACCCGCCTGCTTTACATGTGCCCCTAAAACCTTTCTTAAAGCTGCATGTAACAAATGAGTGGCTGTGTGGTTTTTGGCAATTGCCGCTCTTGCATTTTTATCTACTTGTAAGAGGTAGGTCTCTCCTTCTTTTAAATCATGACCAGATCGAACAATATGTGCATGAATTCCATCCACTGGTTTTTGTGTATCCAAAACCTCAACTTGCGAATGAATCATCCCACGGTCACCAGCCTGTCCACCAGATTCTCCATAAAAAGGAGTTTTATCAAATAAAATAGCATCTTTATCTTCACCAAGACTTAAAACCGCTAAAAGTTTAGCTGTTGTTTCTAGTTCTTTGTAACCAGTAAACTCTGTGGCTCCAAATTTGTCTTTCGCATCGTAAAACAATTTTAAATTATCCTCTTTAGCACCAAAGTCACTAGCACCACGAGATCTTTCTTTTTGCTCATCCATTAGCTTTTCAAAACCAGCTTCATCAATTTTTAAAGACTGTTCTTCTAAAATCAAAGCGGTTAAGTCCAATGGGAAACCATGAGTGTCATATAGTTTAAAAACAACTTCACCTTCCAAGGTATCTTTCTTGGCTGACTTTAAGCGTTCCATTTCCTTTTCTAAAAGACTAAGCCCTGAAGATAAAGTATTTCGAAAACTCACCTCTTCGGTTTTTAAGAATTTAACCGCCATGGCTTTGTTGCTGGCGTTATCTACATATTCTTCACCTAGATCTGCAAAAACCGTATCTACTAAATCTGCTAAGATTGGTTTTTCAATTCCTAATACAGACAAGTGCCGAACGGCTCGACGAATGATACGACGTAAAACATATCCTCTACCTTCATTCGAAGGAATTACACCATCTGTTATTAGCATGGTAGATGAGCGAATATGGTCAGCAACCACTCGAAAACTGGTGGTGTAGTCTTTGTCTGTGTAAGACTTGCCTGTTAGCTTTTCTAATTGCTGAATGATATTTTGAAAAACGTCAGTATCGAAATTGTTGTATTTACCTTGAACAACGGCAGCCAAACGCTCCAACCCGCAACCAGTATCGATACAAGGGTTCGGCAACTCACGTCTTTTCACCTCACCACCTTCTTTGTATTTCTCATACTGCATAAATACAAGATTCCATATTTCTACGTAACGGTCTTCATCGTCCAAAAGATTTTCTTTAATTACAACATTGGGATCTTTATGCTCTTCACCGTGATCATAAAAAATTTCTGAACATGGACCACATGGACCAATTTCACCCATTTCCCAAAAGTTATCTTTATCACCACG
>JAYZXX010000180.1:0-15685 GCA_036140815.1 Bdellovibrionota bacterium
AGATGGTATTTTAGATGGAGACTTTCTAGTTGTACAAAGTCAAAACTCAGCAAATAAAGGCGACACCATTGTTGCCATGGTAGAAGAAGAGGCAACCGTTAAGAACTTTTTTAAACATTCTTCTGACAAGGCTAAAAGCTTATCTAGCGAAGAAAGAGCTTACGTAAAAGCTGGTAAAAACATTGAATTACGCCCTGCCAACTCTAGTATGAAGAGCATGTTTTACTCAGCTGAGGATGTAAATATACAGGGAATCTTGGTTGGCTTAGTAAGAAGATATTAATTTTTGAGATTTTCTCGATTTGTTTTATTGATAATTTTAAACCTAAAAGGAGGTGTTTAGCCTAAATAAAAAGATTTAACTCTCGACTTCAAAAGCTCTGAAATATTTCTTTTTTGAAAAAGGAAGTGTCTCAGAGCTTTCCTATTTTAAAGTTCTATCCGATATTTAATCGATTCACATTTTTTACCAATCTTTTCTTTAAAGTACTTCCCTATCAACTCTGGAAACTCACATATACTAGGGTAGATCAAACGATATACACCTGGATCAGCTCCTTTACCGCATACATTCCCACCTCCCATCGTTAAGGACAGATATTGATACCTACCATCTACTTTGAGCATTTGCGGCCCACCACTATCTCCTTTGCAAGTATCACGGATCAACCAACTATGAACCACCACACTAGGCATTAAGGAATGCTTTTTAGCAAGGGACTTGCTCCATCTGCCCATGCTTTCACTTTTTTTACTTTTAATGTCAAAATAGAAAGCTTTTAAATCTAAAAAGACCTTGCGTTTTAATTGCCTGCGACTTTTTTCGGACCTACCATAGCCTACTGCTAATACTTGAGGATGAAGACTTTCTAGATACAAATACTCAGACTCTTGCCCAATGAAAAAACTGGGAATTTCTGAGATATGGTATTTTATCTGCAAATCAACATTCACCTCGATAAACGCTATATCGTAGACACTTTTGTTTTTATACCAAGGATGAACATGAATCTTTTTAACCATTAAATCTCTTTTTCGATCCCCATGATAGGAATTACCCACTGATACATAGCTAGATTTGGGATCTATCCCATGTTTTTGAATACAATGGGCAGCTGTGGCAATTAGATTTTTATGAACCACAAAGCCAGTACAACCATCTAAAGCCAATACATATGGATGCTCACTATCTTCTACTTTAGTTCCACCAATAATTTCCAGTTCAGAATCATTAGCCAATGCTGAATTGACCAAAAAAACAGCTGATAATATGAATAATACTTTTCCCATTTGCCCCCCGCAAAAAGTTTGCCCTATTCTGTATAAAGAAAAACAAATTTGCCAGGATTTCTCTATTAGGTGACAATCTGTAGATTTTTCCGTATGTCTATTAAGAACTTATTGTAAAAAGAACCCGTCCCATTTCTTTTTGTTAGATTGAAAATAGGATGATTTGAAAGTTTTGATCGAATTTACCAAGCTGGCTGCAAACAAAGAGCTCAGTAATTGATCCTAGCTTAAAGTATAAAAAATTATTTCATGGGCAGAAAAACGAAGTCGTTCGCAGAGGAGATAAGTCATGGATTTGAAAAAAAGTATCCGAAACATTCCGGATTTCCCGAAAAAAGGTATCCAGTTCAAGGATGTAACAAGCCTACTAAAGGACGCCAAAGCCTTCCATTACAGCATTGAACAATTCGCTGAGAAATACAAAGACAAAAACATAACAGCCATTTGCGGAGTAGAGTCTCGTGGTTTTATCATTGGCGCAGCACTTGCCTTTAAAATGAAGCTTCCCTTCATCCCCGTTCGCAAGAAAGGTAAACTTCCAGCTGAGACAATATCAGTTGAGTACCAATTGGAGTATGGCACTGATACACTTGAAATCCACAAAGATGCATTGAATGAAAGTGACAGCGTGATAATTATAGATGATTTAATGGCCACTGGTGGAACCATGTTTGCCGCCGCTGAGTTGGTAGAAAAACTTGGTGCTAAAATCAGTGAAATTAGTGTCATTGTGGATTTGCCAGATTTAGGTGGCTCTAAGAAAATTAAAGAGAAATACAATTTCCTAAGCCTTGTAGATTATGAGGGACACTAAAATGAGTGAAAAATTACTTTTAAAAAACTATGTAGAGCCAAATTACTTTCAAGATGAAGTGGATATTCATTTTTCACTCTACGATGATCATTGTATAGTAAGCTGCAAAACTACCCTCCGACAAAGAAGAGACGGTCAATCCAGTCTAATATTAAACGGAGAAGATCTCGAGTTAATTAAAATTGAGCTAGACGGTAAAGAGCTGCTAGAAAACCAAGACTTTGACAAAAACTCGGAGACTTTGACTCTAAAAAACTTAGGAAAAGAGCATAGCCTTTTGGTGGTAACAAAAATCTATCCAGCAAAAAATAAAAGCTTGATGGGTTTATATAAAAGTAGTGATTTTTATTGCACTCAAAACGAGGCCGAAGGTTTTCGTAAAATCACCTATTTCTTGGACAGACCCGATAATTTAGCGAGTTTCATTTGTCACATTGAAACCGATAAGAAATACTCCACACTCCTAGCGAATGGAGACAAAGTTGGACAAAAAGATCTTGGGGGTCGACATATTATTAGCTGGAAGGACCCCTTCAAAAAACCAAGTTATCTCTTTGCTTTGGTAATTGGTAATTTATTTTGTCTGGAAGACAACTACACTACCTCATCCAACAAGCAAGTAAGTCTACAGATTTTTGCCGAAGAAAAATACAAAGACCGACTCGCCTATGCCATGCAAAGCTTAAAAGATTCTATGCAGTGGGATGAAAAACGCTTCGGTTTAGAATATGATCTAAATACCTATATGATCGTGGTGTCTGATGACTTTAATGCTGGTGCTATGGAAAATAAAGGCCTTAATATTTTTAACTCCAAATATGTATTATGCAGCCCAGAAACCGCTACAGAGCTAGATTACTACCAGGTTCAATCCGTAATCGGTCACGAATACTTTCACAATTACAGTGGTAACCGAGTCACCTGCAGAGACTGGTTTCAACTCAGTCTAAAAGAAGGACTCACCGTTTTCAGAGACCAAGAGTTTACTTCTGATTTAAACTCAAGAGCGGTAAAAAGAATCGAAGATGTAAAGAACCTAAAAGCAAGTCAATTTACCGAAGACTCAGGTCCTAACTCCCATCCTGTTCGACCAGAAGTGGTTCAAAGTATTGATAATTTCTATAGTGCTACCATCTATGAAAAGGGTGCTGAACTCATTCGAATGATGCATACAATAATGGGTGAAGAAGATTTCCAAAAGGCATGTAAGCTATACTTTACAAAATATGATGGTATGGCTGTGACCTGTGATGATTTCGTGGATTGTATGCAAGAGTTTTGTAGCACAGACCTCAGCCAGTTCCGAAGATGGTATTCCCAAAGTGGGACTCCTTTGGTGAAAATCAATGAATCCTACCAAGATGGTAAATTCTCGGTTCAGTTCCAACAAATACATAAAGCAACGAATGACCAAAAAGAAAAGAAAAATTTAACAATACCAATTCGCTTAAAGTTTTTTAACCAAAATTCTGAAGCTGTAGAAGCCAAGCATGAAAAATTAAAAGCTAACTCAACGGATGACTACCTTTTTCTCTTAGAAGAGGAAAATGAAGTTATAGAATTGGAAAATATCGAGAAAATCACTGGCTCATACTTTAGAGACTTTAGCTCACCGGTAAACATTGAAAGCAACCAAAGCAAAGACGACCTAAAGCTATTAGCAAATTCCGATGACAACTTATTCAATAGATATGGGCTGATTGAAAATTTTAAGAAAGAAGCTTTTTTTGAGTTTTACGAAGGCAAAGGCAATGCAGGTGAAACCTATATTGAAATTGCTAAACAAATTTTAAAGGAATACAAAAAAGATCCTAGCTTTTGCTTTTTAGCACTCAGCCCTCTTCACAAAGCCGGGCTACTGATCGAGAGATCTACTTGGGACTTTGACAAATTCTATATGGCATCAGAAAATATGGATAAAAGCATTTCCTCAGCCCTCAGTGAGCAATTTAAATTGGTCTACAATGAGTTGAACTCTGAGACAGAAAACAAAGTAGGACTAGAATACAAAGGTAAAAAAGACCTAAAAAATCTGTGTCTAAATTTGCTAAGCCATACTGACAAAGAGCTTGCACTGGAATTGGCCGAAAAACAATTTCATAACAACACAGATCTAAGTCATCGCCTTGGAGCAATGAATGCGGAAAAAAACTGTAAATCTAAAATCGAAGATATGAATCTACTAAAAGCCTTTGAAAACAGCTGGAGGAAGGATCGCCTTGTCATTACTAATTTCATTCAAAAAGTTTTTTCCCATCCAAAGTTAAACAAAAAAGAAAGTTTAGAAAGAATTGAGAGTAAGGACTATTTCGAAGCACAAAATCCAAATCACTTGTATTCTTCCTATGCCTTATTTGCTCAATCTGACCTGATCTTTCATAAAAACTACCAATGGAGTTATGAATATCTAATGGAGCGTATTCAAAAAATAGATACTTTTAACCCTCAGGTCGCTGGAAGAATATTGGGCAGAATGCAAAACTGGAATCGTTTTGACAGTGAGCGAAAAGACACTATGAAAAATCTACTCCTAAAAATTAAACAGGAAAAAACCAGTAAAAACCTTGAAGAAATCATAGATAACAACCTGAAATTACTATGATTTATAAAGTTTAAAGTGATTCTTTAACATTTGAAAATAAATGCCTCATAAGTGCAAATTTTGAATACATTCTTTGCCTTATGAGGTGTTTTTGGTTACAACAATCCGGTGATTTGTAAATCTTTGATTTTATTCAGCTTATTCATTGCTAGTTGCAGTGCTTTTGCGAGCCAAAATAGCAAGTGTGAATTAGAGAATCTTCCTCTAGATCAATCTTTTGATTTTAAGTACTTCGTAAAAAAAGAAGCTAGAGAACCAATAGACTCTTTAAGTTTTTTAAAGGCTTTAAATGGGCAGTGGCTACCACTTCTAGGAAAACACTCCGATGCTGATATTCGCCTTCTCTTTCAAAAGAATTTGCAGGCCTATGATCAGAGAAAATACATTGAACAAAGTTTCTTCTATCTTCATTTCGCTGAAATCAAATATTTCGAGATGGGTCTTTTAGATTTTGGAATTCACTCTAGAAATAATTTAAAAATTGAAAATCCTACATTTACTAGTGCAGAACTAAATCAAAGCAAGTGCCAAAGCCCTGACATCATTGAGTGGAGTAGTAACAACCCTAGTCTTCCAGGCACAAAGCTTTACTACAAATACTATGGAGCAATGAGTTCAAAGTTTAAAAGCAAAGCTCCACACCTAGAAATCTACTTTCCACAAGGAACCAAAATTCGCCTGGTTAAGAAAGAACAGCATATTGATTTTGGCCTTAACTTTTCTGAGGATTTATTTCATCAAGATGATGAGTATAACAACAAAAATAAAGCTTTTCGAAGAATCTCAGGGGCAGTGGTAGTTCAGGCACAAAATCAATGTCCAAAACTAGACGACCTTAGTAACTCACAAGAAAACCTAAGTCACTGTTACTTAGAAAGTATCAATGATGAGTCTATGCCAAATTGGAAAGCCTACCTTCATATAAATCAACGTAACGCTCGCTGGATGACTCGTTTTACTCTTGAGCCGCCTGACGAATTTAATATGGATATGGAGTTTTATGCAGGACTAAGTAGTCTAAGCTACAACAACAGTGTCTTCCTTTCCAATGACAATAAACGCTCTAACTACATCATTCGACTTAAAAACGAAGGTGGGCCGCAGTACACTGATATCGATCAAAACCGTGTACCTTCAGTTGGAACAGTAAATGGTGATGGTAATTGGGATCCTAGTCGTCAATATCTAAATATCAGTATTAGTAACAATAAAGATTTAGTAGAAATTGAGTATTTAGAAAAAATATCTGAGAACGATCAACAGCCCGGAAAAAGACTTGTAAGAGCCTTTTTCGGAACTGGAGAATATAGAAGCCCTTAAATATGGCCTTTTATCTTTTGATAAATACCGTCAAAAGCACCATTGCTCATAATTAACACCAAATTTTTATCCGTAAGTTGAGACTCAAACTCTTGCCAAATCTCTTCTAAATCAGAGAAATAGAAAGCCTCTACCCCCATTGCTTTGATATCATCAACAAGCTGATTTGTATCTAATCGTTCTGTATCTGCAATTTTAGATTGATCAAAGGCCTGCTTTATAAAAACACAGTCCGCTTTCGCAAAAGCCTTTACATATTCATTTTGAAAAATATTTCTTCTGCTCGTCGCTGACCTCGGTTCAAAAAAGCAAATCTTTTTTTCTTCATGAAAACTCTTAGACATTCCATCCAGTAACAATTGTACAGCACTCGGATGATGGGCAAAGTCTTCTATGACCTTAGTTTTTTCATTTTCAGCAATCAATTCCTGACGCCGCTTTAATCCCTTAAAACTCTCAATAGCTTTCAGGGCTAGGCTCATATCAAAAGCTCTTAAATGAACCATACTCAATACACTCAATACGTTCCAAACATTAAACTCGCCATAAAGTGGAGAGTTTACCTGGTAAGTATTGCCATCAGGAGTATTAAACTGAAACTTAGTTCCTGATTTGTGAAACTCTACATCACTGAAATTATAGTCACCGTCTTCGCCAAAACTTTTGGCATCAATCTGCGGATATTCTTTCAATATGCTCTGTATATTTTCATCTGATTTTAGATAAAGTAACTTTCCTTGCTCCGGAATTCGATCCAAAAGCATTTTAAATGCGTCTTTAACTGCATCTAAATCCTTGTAAATATCGGCGTGATCGAATTCAATTGAATTTAAAATTACATACTTCGGTCGGTAGTGAATAAACTTTGGAACCTTATCGAAATAGGCCGTATCATATTCATCTCCTTCAATGACAAAGCATTCTTTTTTGGGGGCACGAAAACTCTTGTTAAAATTTAGAGGAATGGCACCAACTAAAAAACCTGGTTCTTGCTTTAAGCACTCCATAACCCATGTTAACAAACTTGTGGTTGTAGATTTTCCGTGGGTTCCAGCAACCACATAGCTATCACGATGATCAATGATCTTTTCCCCAATACAACTTGCAAGACTTGTAAATGGAATTTTAGAATCGATTAAAGCTTGAACCTCTGGATGATTTCGACTCATCACATTTCCTACAATCACAAGATCAGGTCGAGGATGTAAATTCTCTGGTTTATAACCTTCGGAAACTTCAATCTTTAAATCCTTCAACATATCAGACATTGGAGGATAAACATTCTGATCACTCCCCCTTACCTCATGCCCCATATCCTGCAAAAGCCCCGCAAGACTAGCCATGGCTGTACCACAAATTCCCATCATATATATTTTCATCGATTCCATCCTCTTCCTTTAATTCTCAATAGATTCAACAATTTTATTATGGATCAAAGACCTCATACCAACAAAAGTTTTGTTTTCTCTCGTTGGGTGAACTCGATTAGACAAAATAATAACCCCTAGGTCCTGAGCGGGGTCATACCAAATACTAGTACCAGTAAAGCCCGTGTGTCCAAAAGACTGATCTGAAAAATACTTTCCACAACTTGCAGTTCCCTTACTTGGCTTCATAAAGCCGTAGCCCCAATCTCCGAACTTTTCATCCGTTTGCCGAGCTCCAAACAATTTGATAGTTTCTGCCATTAATAAAGAAGACTCGCCTTGATACGCCTTACGAATTTCACTTAACCACTGGATTAAAGCTTGAGAATCCGAAAACAATCCAGCATGACTACTAACTCCCCCTAGAGCATGACAGTTCTCGTCGTGAACTTCTCCTTGTATAATGCGTCCTAGGTAATCTGAGTCTTCCGTTGGAGCAAAATTTGAAGGATTCAAAGAGGTTTCATTATTTACATTAAAAAACAACTTATCTAGAGACCAGGTATCTTTATAGTCTTCAAAGATTTCTAGTAGGTCTTTGGAATAAATTTCCTGTAACAATATACCCAGGTAGAAAAAATCCACATCAGAATAAACAAAACTTTCTACAGGGTTTTCTCTTTGTTCAGAACTTAATATTTTTCTTAAGCTTTTCCATTGCTCTTGATATTGAATGTTTTTTAATTTAGCCCCTGGGTCTAATTGATTATAAAAATCAGACCACCAGCGATGTCCAGCACTGTGGGTAAGCAGATGGGAAATGCAAATTTTTGGATCTTTAAACTCAGGTATGAACTGCTGTAAAGGATCAGACAACTGAAACAATGAGTCTTCAAAAGCCTTCATTAAAACAGTGGTCGTAAAAACAATTTTCGTTAAGCTTGCGATATCATAAAACGGATATACCTTACCCAATGAAAAATCAGCAAACAAGCTTCCATTTTTTATAACCGAAAGATGAAAACTGCTTGTGGCTCCTAAAAGCTTCATATCTAAAAAAGCTTCTTTTAAGCTTTCTTCTAAGACTAAATCCTTTGGCAAGAAATCCTTCCTTTGCTCTTACTAATCTCTATCTTTGAATTCGTATTAAAAATCAATGGCAACTGTGTTTTTCCATGTCCCAACTGCATACCCTTCAATACCGGAAAACGCATTTGCGCGGCAAAAGAGTTTAAAGCCTTGGCAACCGTTGAACTACCATTCGGTTCATCCCCACCAATAAAGTGACCAAATACCACGGCTCTGGCCTTTAATAAGTCGGAACCAAGAAGCAATGCCTTCAACCAACGATCCACCACATAGCCCCGCTCATTTACTTCTTCAATAAAAACGATTCGGTTCTTAAATACTGGAGCATATTCACTTCCTAAACAACTTGCCAGACTTACTAAGTTACCACCAACAATTTTACCCTTCACCTCTTTTAGGTTTTGGTAATTATTCATTACCGTTAGCCCTTCATAAGACAAAAGATCCGATTTTTTATAGTCACCTAGAAGTAAATCCTTCATAGCCTTTTTTTCTTTATTATTGCAACGATCCGAGCCGAAGCGACTTAAGACTGGACCGTGAATACAGGGCTGCTTCCAATGATTAATGACAAATTGCTGTAAAATACTAATGTCACTTAAACCGACTAATACTTTTTTCTCAATTGGAGCTCTAGAATTTCCTAGATACGGTAAAATCCTTAAACAGCCGTAACCACCACGAATCGCCCAAACCACTTTTGCATCAGCAGACTTCATAGCATCAATAAAATCGTGGGCTCGGTATTCATCTGTGTTTGCCAAATAGCCCTTTGAGCGCATCATTGCCTTCGAGTATTTCGCTTTTAAACCAATAGACTCCAGGTACTCAATAGCAGCAACAAGCTCTTCTTTGGGGCATGGGCTCCCAGGCGCAATGATTCGAACAGTATCCCCTTTTTGTAAAAGCATTTTAATACAACCTTTGTTTACTTAAAGATTTTAAATAGTTTTGCACCAATGTCTCCAGTTTTTTCTTCAATTGCTTCCCAGCAAAAAGATCACCAATGTCTTTACTACTCAAACGAAAATTCACTTCACTACTCTCCAGACAGGCTTGCTTTAGGTGTTCCCCTGGCTTCAAGGAGTGAGAAAGGCTCTGCACTATTTTATAAGCCTCTTCCCTTGATAAACCTGTCTTTACCAACATCAAAAGTAAACTGCTTGAGAATAATACCCCCCCTGAAACATCCATATTTTTTTTCATTCGAACTTCGTCAACAACCAATGAGTTCAAAAGGCCAATTATACGATAATTCATATAGTGTAGTAAAATAAAAGAATCCGCAAAAAAGACTCTCTCCGTAGAAGAATGAGAAATGTCTCGTTCATGCCAGAGGCTAATGTTTTCCAATCCAGTACCAGCGTAAGCCCTCATCATCCTTGCAAGGCCAGTGACATTTTCTGCTGTGATAGGATTTTTCTTGTGAGGCATGGCACTACTGCCCTTTTGCCCTTTGGAAAAACCTTCAAACACCTCTGATCCCTCTGTTCTCTGCAAGTGACGAAGTTCAACCGCAAGTCTCTCCATACCTGAAGCGTAAACCGCAAAAGCATTTAGCAAAGTGGCATGTCGGTCTCGCGGGACCACTTGAGTAGCTACTGTTTCTGCTTTTAATGAAAGCTTCTTAGCCACCTTTTTTTCTAACTGTTGAGGCTGGTTCGAATAAGTTCCCACTGCTCCACTCAATTTACAGATTTTATTCTCAGAAAATGCTTCTTTAACACGAGAAACATTTCGGCGAAACTCTGCATGATAACCACACAGCTTATAGCCAAAACTAGTTGGTTCCCCATGCATTCCATGAGTTCGACCAGCACATAACTTGGATTTATTGGTTCTGATTTTTTGTTTAAACAATTGATCGATCTGTTTAAATTGTTCTTTTAGTAAATTTTCCGACTCTGTGATCATTAAACTCAATGCCGTATCCAGCACATCACTGCTAGTCATACCGTAGTGAATGTAGCGACCATCAGGACCAACTTTTTCCGCAAGTTGGCTAACAAAGGCAATCACATCATGTTTAGTTTCTTTCTCAATTTCTAATATTCGGTCCACATCTACTTTGGCTTTTTGATTAATTTTAAGCGCAGCCTTTTGTGGAATGATTTTTAACTCAGCTTGAGAGGATGCGACGGCACACTCCACTCGCATCATCTGATTAAAGCGTGACTCCAGTTCCCAAATTTTCCCCATCTCTGGACGCGTGTATCTCGCTATCACTTGCTTCCTCCGTACCTTTGTTTAATATATTTTCAATGAAACGCGATTGTTTCATAAGACGATACCCCATATCCAATCTAAAGTCGAATTCAGGCCCCATGAAAATAAAATTTTTGATATTATTAAGCTGAATTTTATTGCGAAGCTCTTCCTCATAAATTGCAAATGGGGACGGTCCCAGATCTTCAAAAGGATGTGTCATTTCTACTGGCATTTCAAATTTTTCAAATTGAATATTTCTAACTCGACTTTTTAAATAGAACTTGATTTGAGTTGCCTGCTCTTTAAGATATTCTTTTCGAAACCTTTCTACTCTAGGAATTCGTATCCAAAAGTCTACTCGCCTAGCAGTTTCATTCTTGTGGCATTGGACAAAATTTGCATGGGTCCAAGGTAAATGAATATCTTCAATCATTAAAAACTGTTTTGGAAAAGACTCGAAGACTTCTCCGTCTTGGTACTTACAAGAATACCTTATCCATACCCACTGCGCTTCAATTTTGTCTGACTTAAAAATTTTAGTACTTAAAGCTTTATTGTGAAACTCTATTTCATCCGTAGAAAGCAAGTTTATCCAATTTTCCGAACGTACAAACTCACTCAAACCACCCGTTGAAACTTCCATGCCTTCAATGTTTTTCTGATTTAATTTTAAATCTGACAATTTAGCGGAACGATAAACTCTAAGGCCTAGCGTTTCTAATTTTTGTAAACTTTCTTCATGGGACACCCTACTGACTTCACGGAAATAGTAGTTATAGAAAAGTGGAAATGCCCTTCTCGGACCAATAGAAGAAAAATTGGGGTAATAGATACTTGAAGCAAAGTTATGACCAAGTTGTACAATCCAGTTCTCTCTAAATTCTTTGGTGATTAAGACTTTATTTAGCTCTTGTACTTTCGCTACCTCGGAACCATCAGACTCTAAAAAATAACTTTCAGCCAAATCGAGAGCTTTGTATTGCTTCGATTGAAAACTATAATTGGGTCCTTTCAATTCAATCGGCCCCGACTTTAACCACACGCAAAAACCACGATCTGATTCTATAGCATTGTTCGACTCTGACCACATAGCCCACTGTTTAGGAGTTAGACCAGGAGACTTCATCATACCAAAAGGACCTTCTGTGTCCTCTTTCGTCCAAGGCCCAAAACTTTCCGATAAATCAATGAGTGCAACATTGTAATTCTTCGACCGTAGCTCACTTGCAAGCCAATGTCCTTTGTCGTCCCTCGATAAAATACAATAATCAAAAACTTTATACATATCCAAAGCTTAGCGCCTTCTTAAGGGACGGTCAGTGGAAATCTAAGTCTTCTACTTATTTATGGATAATATGATGGTTTTTTAAGCTTTGCCTTGTTTTTAAGCTTAGTAGATAAGTTTTACAGCTTTGCAAAATTAAATTTGGCAATCTGAAAAAACATGGATATAAACTCTGACTCGTTAAGACGAATAGTTTTAACACCCCCCTCATTTTGATGGACGCGTTCTCCCCCCCTTTGACGCGTCCATTTTTTTTTATCATTATAGGGACTATGGCTAAATTTTTCTCAATCATCTACCGTTATTTCGCAGTGCCACTCTTAAGTGTGCTAGCTATTTTACTTTCTCCTTTTAACAAAAAACTACAAGATGGTTTACGAGCTAGAAATTGGGGAATGGGGCGTAAGTATCCCAAAAAAATAGGTTCCAAAAAGATCTACTGGTTTCACTGCTCAAGCGGAGAAATTGAATACGCCCTTCCCTTAATGAGAATGCTGAAAAAGCAAATGGACTGCAAAATCTTACTTAGCTGGCATTCACCTTCTGTATTAAAACTTATTAAATCCGACTCTCCAATCGATTATGTGGTGGCCAGCCCTTGGGAAAGCTTTTCAAGTTACAATAAATTTATCAAACACTTTCAACCAGACAGACTCTTCGTTGCCAGAACTGATCTGTGGCCGGCAATGCTAGAAAGCGCTAGAAGAAACGAAATTCCTAGCATGCTTTTTGCCGCTACTTTTGTGGAAGGCAGCGGTCGCAACGCTAGCTTTCTTAGCCGTAAATTCTACTCATGGGTCCACAATTTAGTAGATCAAATCTACTGCGTTACAGACGAGGACAAAAGCCTGTTTCTTAGCTTAAACTATAAAGGAGACATTTTTGTTTCTGGAGATACCCGTTATGAACAAGTCATTTGGAAGCTAGAACAAAGCACCCAGTTTCCTATCAATATCGCGCATGATTCTCGCTTGATTATGATTGCAGGGTCAACCTGGCCCGAAGATGAAAAACAATTACTTCAAGCCTATTTAAATTCAAAAAATGAATATCGATTAGTTATAGCCCCACACGAACCGAGTGAAGACCACCTAATGCCACTCATCGCTTTCTGCGAAAACAATAAACTTAGCTACAAACTGTTCAGTCAAACTCATGATTTCAAAGAAGACGTTTTGATTATTGATAAAGTGGGCGTACTTGCAAGTGCCTATGAAAAGGCTGATCTAGCGTTTATCGGTGGAGCTTTTAAATCGTCAATTCACTCTGTCATGGAAGGTTTGGCTGCTGGCTTGATTTGCCTTTTTGGACCTCTTCACAAGAACAATCGTGAGGCAATTGAATTTCAAAATTACAGTTTAAACTCAAGTAAAAACCTCAATATCGCCAATAGTGTTAAAGATCAAATGGACTTAGAAAATAGACTACACCAAATATATACTGAGAAAGATCAGCTAAAGATATATAGAAAAAACATCAAAGAATTAATTCAAAATAAAGCTGGAACTAGCCGAGCCATTTCAATAGCGATAAGCAACACTTAAGTTGAAAGCCAATGGAAATATGCTTCTATCAGAATTGAAAACATAACTTCCTTTTGCAACGCAGTCGACTTTAAAAGAATCCCCTGAATAAAAATTGTAGCCTATACCTAGAATTCCTCGAATGTAAAAAGGAAGATCTTCCCCAGAAACATCTTCTTCCGTTGAATCCACCCTCAGGGTCACCGACTGCCCATTGTCTACAGCTCCCCCCATGACCGCAAAAAAGTTTTGAAAAAGAAAGTGATGATAAGCAAAACGAACACTCAAAAAGTTTTGGGTTAATTCGATATCGGATTTGGTGGAAGAACCACTATAAATTCCTTCCCCTTTTACATTGAAGCTCTGAAGAGCAAATTCAGCACGAATCAAGTTTCCATTTTCTCGCGGCACCTCAAAAAAGAAACCAAAATAGGAACTATCTCCATTCATGGCATCAAATTGACTTGTAATACCGCCAGAGTCTTGAAAGCTAAGCTCCCCCATATTTGTACGGTTAAATTCAAACAATAGACCGAATGCCCTTTTCGGCAAAAGCTTCCGCGCAGCCTTTTTACTCACCTGAGTCTTTTGTGCATTTGAGTCGAGAATTTTACTCCAGTAGATATCCTTGCTTTGTATCCACGCCTTAAAGGTCCGCCCTGATTTTTTAACATATACTCGATACCATTTGCTCTTTTTCGATTTCATGCGAAGGTTAGCAGTCATTCCCTTTTCTAAATAAAATATAGGCCTTGTTTTTGAATTTCGCTTTTTATAAACAGCAATCGACTCCTCGACTTGCAATTGCAAACCAGCAACAAGATCAGAACAAGTCATTGCGATAATAAAAAAATAGCATAAAAAGCGCATATCCTATTAAATACTGTTGCTCTCATACTGGCAAGATCATCCAATTTTATTATGGACCCCCCAAGAGATTTAGTGAAAAATTAGACAGAAATGCTTTATACACAAAATCTAAACATTTAATTTCACTAAACTTTTGCCTATTTCAGTACCATAAGCTCCTTTTTAACCTAGGCCATTATATAGTTTGATTCGTAATTCTATTTCCTCGTTACAACTCTATGAAATTTCCCCTCAAACTAATTTTACTAAACAACATCTTATACAGGAGAAGAATATGACACCTTCTAAGTGGAATTTGGCAAAAGGCCTGTTCTCAACGGCTGCCTTGAGCATTTTGGCAGTATCAGCAAACGCAACTCCAAAGGTTTTTGGGGTTATCAACAAAGAAATCCGTAGCATTAGCCAAGATGCCGACGCCAACCGCATTAGTAAAGTGAATTTCACTGACGTTGATGGCTTAGAGTCAAGAGTCGGAGTAAAAGGTAACTTCAAAGGTGAAAATTCAGATGTAGATTACAACATTGAATTAGGAACTAACTCAAACCGTGATGTATCTACAGACACGGAAAGAATTCGCATCCGATTAGCTTATGCAACAATCAATCTTCCATGGGGACATATCACTCTAGGAAAAGCATGGAATCCTAGTGCCATCCGTTTGATTAAAATTGATCCATTTCTAGGTTCAAGCTTGCAAAATCTTAACTTAGATTTTTCTTCAATCAATACCTATTCTAATGATAATGGAGCGGCAAAAGGTTTGGGCTATCGCGCAAGATTCTTTCATGACCAAATCAGCTACAAAACAAAAGAATATGCCGGATTTCGTTATTCCATCTCTATCGATGATGACAACAAAACAGCGCAAAATACATCTACTGACGACAGTGAGTACATTACGCATATGATCACACATGATTCAAAATGGAATGATGGCAGCAATGCATTTGCAATTACTAGCTCTAGCCAAAATTTCAAAGAAGCTACGACCAAAGAAGAAAGCTTCCTACAAATTTCAAATAAATTAGTGATGGGTCGTCACCACATTTCTTTAGCACTTGGAACCAGTGAAGATGCAAATGGCGAAGCCGCTAGAACTTTCTTTGCTTACGCATTCAAACTAGACAATGACAAATTTGCTTTCAGTTATGGAAACCTTTCTCAAGAAGACACATCTGGAACTAAATTGGGCACAAACAATTTACTAGCCCTTGGATGGTTTCACACTTACAACGAAAATCTTACTCTGAGACTTACTGCTGGACAGTATAAACTTAAATCAGAAACTGCCGATACCTTTAACAGTGGCTTCTCAGC
>JAYZXX010000181.1:0-20601 GCA_036140815.1 Bdellovibrionota bacterium
TGCTTTTTTCAAAAATGATTCAAGGAAAAATCTTTCTAGGTATAGAAGATGTTTCAAAGATCTTAGCAACCAGTGGCTTACAGGAAAATATCAAATCCTTTATAAACAATGCCAACACACTGGCTAAGCAAAGACTTGTTCCATATTCAGAGATAAAAAATACCGTCGCTTTTCTATCAAAAAGTTCTAGGAATGATCTTTCTTTTATCTTCGATGCTGTAAACACTCATATACAAAAACACAACGAGCAAGCCCTTGAAAAGGTTGACCAAATTGGAATACTGTTAATTTCTCTTTGTCTCTGCATTGTATTTTTCGTATGGTTTTTTGTTTTTAAACCGATATATACAACGGTCCTTAACCAGCATAAAAAACTTTCCGAGGCCGTAACCGAACTTGAAAATGCTAACCGGTCGAGAAGTGAATTTTTAGCCAATATTAGTCATGAAATTAGAACGCCAATGACAGGTATTTTGGGATACGCTGAACTATTGCAAAACTTTGACAATCAAAACTCAAATGAAAAAAAAGAAGCCGTTAAAGTTATTAATCAAAACGCAAGCCATCTACTTGGTTTAATTGATGAACTTTTAGATTTAGCAAAAGTAGAATCAGAAAAAATGATTGTGAGTAAAGAGAAGTTTATCCTTCCCAAACTATTAAACGAAATCTACTCGCTAATGAACGTAAAAGCGAAAGAAAAAAACATTGAACTGCGCTTTCTCAACCAAGGGGAATATCCAAAATATATTTTTAGTGATCCAATGCGCCTTAAGCAGATTATATTAAACATTATAAGTAACTCCATTAAATTTACAGATTCAGGCTATATTGAATTGGTATTTAGCTATGAAGATTGTTTGAAAATTCGAGTAAAAGATACCGGACGAGGAATTGCTAAAAAACATCGTTCGAAACTTTTTAAAGCTTTTGAGCAAATAGACTCTTCAGCCAATCGTAGTGTTGGCGGCACTGGCCTAGGGCTCTCCCTATCGAAGGGATTAGCAAAACAACTTGGTGGTGACGTAGTTTTACTTCATTCAAAATTAGGTGCTGGCTCAACCTTTGAAATCAGTATTGATGCTGGTGTAGATTCAAACAGTAAAATGCTCAAAAACTTCACAACCGGCGTCTATGAAAGCCCGGAACAAGAAAAACGCGTCAAAAAACTTGCCGGTAATAAGTTCTTGGTTGTGGACGATGCCAAAGAAAATGCCAGATTGTTTAAAATCTATCTAACTGAAGCCGGAGCCTATGTAGAACTAGCTCACAATGGAGACGACGCAATAAAGCTTGCAAAAAACAATAGCTTTGATGCTGTTTTATTAGACATTCAAATGCCTAAAAAGGACGGCTATCAAGTCTTAAAAGAGCTAAAAGACTTCGATACAGAAAAACCGGTATATGCCCTTACGGCCCACGCAATGACGGAAGAAAAGGAAAAAACCAAACGCGCAGGCTTCGATGGCCATATCACGAAGCCAGTAAAATTCGACGACTTAGTTAATTATCTAGCTGATGAGTTGAGACACTACTAAATCTGATTTTTCCTATTGCTAAAACTTAGGCCTTTTCAAAAAAAACTTTTTTTCAAAAATTATCCTTTACAAGCTTCCTCTTTCTTGTCGTACTTTATAGACTCAAACAAGAAAGAGGAAAAATACTTTGAGCTCTAAAAAAATTGAAATCTTAACTCCCGATAATTTTGAACAAGAAAATCACTTTTACCCAAAAGCCCTTAACTCTCAGCTTCACGTAATGGTAAGCCATTTTTTTAACCTTGATCATGATCGAATCATAAAACGCTATAGTCACCTCAATCCACAGGTTGATCAAAAGGTACTTAGAGAAATTTTAAAGTACCAAGCAAAACACTTCTACTGGGGTGGCTCAGACTTATTTTACGTGACTACCGAGGCTGGTAACCGCCGTATGGTTGTTTTAGAAACTAACTCTTGTCCTTCAGGACAAAAATCAATGCCTCCTCGTCATGATTGGGATGAACATCGCGGCTACAGATATCTCATTGAAAACTCCTTCCTACCTGCCTTAAAGAAAAAACGCCTTCCAAAAGGGGCACTGGCTGTTATATACGACAAAAACTATATGGAAACTTCAGGCTACGCTCAAACCATGGCTGACTTAGCCGGTGAAAAGGTTTACTTAATTCCGCACTTTAATAATCAAGAACAACATATCTACTTTGATGATGGAGTAATGATTTTAAAACTTGAAAATGGCGAAAAAGTTCCAATACGTGCAGCTTTCCGATACGTTACACAAAAGCCATGGAACCGAATTCCTGCTACGAGTAAAACCTTTATATACAACTCTTCCTTAGTTTGCCTTGCTGGAGGGCGAAATAAGCTTTTAGCGAACAAAGCCTATGAACTCTATAACTCTGAAATATCTGAAAGCGGCCTAAAGATTAACATGCCCGAAACCATTAAGGATGTAAATAAACTAGAAATTCCTTTATGGGTGCAAAAGTTTGGCGGTAAAGCTGTAGTGAAAAACCCTTACTCTAATGCAGGGCAAGGTGTTTACACCATTACAAACCAAGAAGAACTAGAGCGTTTTATGGAAAGCGAAGATGCCTACGATCAGTTTATTGTACAAAGCTTGATTGGACACTATGACTGGAGTTCCAGCAGTGCTCATGGGAAGTATTTTCATATCGGAACCGTACCTAATAAAAAGGGCAATATATATATTGCGGACTTGAGAATGATGGTCTACTCCACCCCAAATGGATTTTATCCCTGCGCCATTTACGCGAGAAGAGCCAGAGCCCCCCTAGAAGCCAATGCACCTGAAGATAGCTGGAGTGTACTAGGGACAAATCTTTCAGTGAAAGTAGATGAAAACCAATGGGATTCCGATACATCTAGATTAATGCTGATGGATAGAAAAGACTTTAACTCCCTTGGCCTAGGTACAGATGATTTAATTGAAGCATACATACAAAGCATACTAAGTGTTGTAGCTATTGATAAAATGGCACAAAATTTAATTAACAAAAAAGGCTCATTCCGAGTGAAACTGTTTAAATCATTGGACAACGATGAAAGCCTACTTAAAGAAATTATGATTTAGAGGAAAAAAATGAAAGACGTATTAGTCGTAAAAACAAAAGAAGAATTAAAACTCTCCAGCCTTAAACGTGGCCAGGTTCATAGAATGCAAATTCAACTCTCCGACAATGCTTTAGGTGTTCCATGGCAGGTACCGGTAATTATCATGCGCGGAGTCGGTAAGGGACCTGTTGTTGGCCTAACAGCAGCAGTACATGGTAACGAGTTAAACGGAATCTCTACCATATTCAAGCTCCTTGAGGATGTTGACCCTAAAGATTTAAATGGCACCATTGTGATGGTTCCCATTGCCAATGTACCTGGTTACTTAATGAACCAAAGACTATTTTCTAACGGAGTAGATTTAAACCGTGTAATGCCTGGAAAACTAAAAGGCCTTGCTAGTAACAGATACGCATATCATTTAACTCAAAAAATTGTTTCAAAATTTGATTACCTTTTAGATCTGCATACAGCAAGTGTTGGACGCGTAAACAGTCTTTACATTCGTGCTGATATTGAAAGCGAAAACACAAGAACTCTAGCTTACCTTCAAAATCCACAAATCATAGTAAAAAAATATGATGACCCTGGAACTTTACGTGCTTGGGCCAATGAAAAAGGAATTCCAGCTATCACCATTGAAATCGGAAATCCAAACGCGTTCCAACATAATTTGATTGATGAAACTTTAGAGGGAATTAAAAACACTTTGCGCTTTTTAAACATGATTGAAGGTGAAACCAAAGACATGATTCATGATGCAACCATATGTGATCATTCCTACTGGATCTATTCTAATATGGGAGGCATTGTGGATGTCCAAGTAAAGCTAGCTACTCAAGTTGAAAAAGGCCAGGTAGTAGCCAAGGTATACGATGTATTTGGCCAGGTTAAAGAAGAAATCCTTGCCGACCGCTCTGGGATTGTAATTGGAAAAAACGTAAGACCCAATTGCGATGCTGGCACCCGCATTGTACACCTCGGCGTTAACCCGATTGAACCGGATCAAGAAAATATCCCGGCAAACCAAGAATAAGCTATTAACCTCTCGTGCTCGAGAGGTTTTTCTTTAATAAAATCAATGGCTTTAAAAAAAATAGTATTCCTTCAAAGTTTGAATCAGCTAGGCTTTTAGCGAATTCGTCAAAAAGTACGACAAATTCTCACTAAAACCATAAACTCCTAAACACTGTTTATTCAAAACATGTAATAAAAGTATATCTTTTACCTAGGTAAACCATTGATATTATTGCGCTTTATAAGCGCACTGTGAAGTGCATAAATACGATATCCTTAGGCACAAAACTGGACTTTTTTGAAATTCATCAAATCCTCTAAAAAGACGATTTTATCAATGGGAGAAAATCATTGTCTAAAGCGGATAAAGAAGAAAAAGAAAACACATCCAAATTCGAGTTACTCGAAGAAGATGAGCTAGGTAGCTTGGAGGTAGAAAATCCATCACCTAAGCTACCAGATCCTCTTGTTGATGATGAAAACAGCATTGACCAAAGCCAGTACAAACAACAAAACAGTTACAATGAATTTCAAAAAATACTGGAAGAATCCCCTTCTAGCGACTCCCCTTTGGCCTTAGATAAACTATCTGAAAAGTACAAAGATTTAAAACTAAGCACAGTACAAAATGATGACTTGAACGAAACTGGAAACAGTGATTTTTTAGGAAAGTTAGATAAACCATTAAACCAAAGTGATCAGACACTAGAAGAAGAAAAAAACATCTCTTTAGAAAACATAAATGATGAAGTTACCAATATTATCAAAAACGAGAAGGAGCTTGATGCATTTCAAGAGCTTTTAAAATTAGGAGAAACTCAAACATCAAGGGAAGTAAAACATGCTGAATATGCTCCTGAAGGTCTCTCACCAGAAACCAAGCCATTATCTGACTAAAAATTTGTTAACAAAGAAAGCTTCATTGAACCACTCGTTAAAAAAAGAAAAGATCGTGGTAAAAAATACGATCACAGAGAAGTCTCTATAAAATCAAACCAAAATAAAAAAATGGACATCGTCCATCCAGAACAAGAAAACTTATATGAACAAATTTTGGACAGTGTAGAAGAAAAGGAGAGTGAAAGCCAAGAACATACTAGAACCATGAACAAAAAAGAATACTTTGGCTTTAATAAGTATGCTCTTGAGTTCAATGCCTCACCGATTCAGTTCTTTTTCAGCTATTGGAAAAGTTTTATTTTAGGCCTACTTAGTTTTGGACTATTTTTCAAATGGCATTTAAGAAAGTCTCGTGAATATCTTTTGTCTCATTCCTACTTTCGCTCCTACCCCTTTGAATTTAGAGACTCAAAAAATTCTTTCTCTATATTCAATTTATTGCAAAGCCTATCTCTTTTACTAATTCCAGCAAGCTTAAGCTTTAATCCCTACATAGGACTTCTACATATTTTCTTAACAAGCTTCTCAATTGGTTTTTTAGTACTAGAAAAATACCATACTTTATTTAATAACATTAAATACCAGGACATTAACTTTGCACTGAATCTTTCTAACAAAGAGTACTTTAAACTAGCGATCGCTTTTAGCTTTAAAGTGGTCTTTAGCTTTGGCTTTTTAAGCCCGAAAGCGGTAAGAGATTTACAAGAATATCTATTCACAAAACTTCGATATGGTAGGATTTATTTTAGAATGAGCCATAAACACAAAGTTCTTAGTGACACACCGATTTTTCATATGATTTTACCAGGAATGGCTATTGTATTGAGTTACGCTATCTGTAATTACTTTCAAATCAATTGGAGGTATTATCTAGAGGAATACGCAGCACTACCGCAAGTGTATATTCCTATGGGTTTGTTCTCAATCATCTATTTATACGCTGCGATTAAAAATGAAATTTTAACTCATTTATTCCTTAACTTAAATATTAGAAATTCTAAATTTCAATACAAGGGTAACCTGACAAAACACTTTCTTTTAATCTGGAGCAATCTATTTTTAATAGTCTTTAGTTTTGGTCTACTCTTGCCAATTGCAAAGTGGAGGACTCATAAATATTATCTAAAGAATATTCGAGTTTTCCTAAGTAAGCCGGGAGGCTTGAAAGAAATTGTAGACAATGCCGCGTAAACAAGTATTAATCCGTTTTAGCCTCATTCTTTTCACTATTATTAGGCTTTAAGTTTTCCTCTAAGTATTTAACAAGATCTTTATTTCTAAATGGTTTGGAAAACATTTTCAAAGCCCCCATTTGTAGCGCTTCTTCCTCTGTCAGATCAGCAAAGCCTGTCATCATAACAATTTCAGGCTTTATATCTTGAGGCATTTCAGAAACCGCTTTTAAAAGATCAACACCAGTACCATTAGGCATTCTCACGTCACTAATGATAAAATCGACAACTTGATTCTGAAGCATTTCAATTGCATCGTTAGCGCAACTTGCTTCAATAGCTTCTACTTCTTTGTCTGTTAGCTGAACAACAAGAAGCTCGCGCAAAATTTCTTCATCATCTACCACTAATGCTTTTTTACCTTTTAATTTGCTCAAAAACCCCTCCAAACGAAAATTAATTCTTATAAAAAACAAGCCAAAAGTAAACCATAACAGTTGAAAAACAAGTACATGCCTACTCTTGAAGCATTCTATCTTCTTCTTCTTGAAAAATGAAGGCTTTCCTTTTCAAATAGAAGAGGAAAGAAAAGAACATCTCACGACGGAGCAACTATGAACAAAAAACTTCTTTTCCTAGTTTTTATATTGAGTTTTCTAAACACAAATCTCTTCGCCAAAGATTTAACCAACCGCTTAGGCTTCGGTTATAGCGATCAATTCAATATCGACTTACCAAGCGTAATGGCAATGTATTATCCAAATCCAGATACAGGTTTATCAGCGGCACTTGGGGTAAACACAGAAGATGATGCCTCTAAATTTGGATTAAGTTTTAAATACTATAAAATCATATTTCCTGAAGACAATATGAACTTCTATATGGGTGGCGTACTTGCATTGGTCAGCAGTGAAACTAGCTCTGGCTCTAGCACAGAAACAAACTCTGGTTATGAGCTTGGCGGTTTTATTGGTGCTGAATACTTCTTGCAAGGATTAGAAAGTTTAGGCTTTCGCTTTGAGGCAGGGCTTGGAATCGTATCTCAAGACTCAGGAGTGGTATTTAGAACTCTAGGCCAGCACCCTCTAAAAGCTGGAATGATTTTTTATTTTTAGGCGAAAAACTTATAGACACTTGCCTAACCTTTTACCTTCTACACCGCTTCTAGCTGCCTATTTTTGGCACTTTGATTGCAATATTATAAAGTGAATTCCAAAGGGGGAAAATTGCGATTCTTAATTATTTTCTTTAGCATTTTCATTAGTGTATCCGCTTCTGCGCAGGACGCATTTGATCCTTTTATCGATTACTCTGAATTTGAGACGGCAAGTGAAGAAGAGGCTGATATTAACTTTTTTAGAAATGGTCGTTTCTTAACCCTTGCAATTCCTTTAAGCTACTCCAGCTTTACCAGTAGTATGGGAGAAATCTTAGCCCCAGGAACCGCCGTGGGCTTTAATCTTTCCTACTTTTTTGATCTTAGATTTGCTTTTCAAATTGGAATCATGAACTCAGACCATGCCTATCAAGATGAAGACGGTGGTTCTGGGAGCCTAAGTATGAACAACACCTTGGTTTCCATGAAATACTTTTTTAATATGCAAAACGTTACAAAAGGCTTAAGCAATTGGAACCCATATATCATCGGTGGGGTTACGCAAAGTTATAGACGACTTACTAGAACTGGCTCTTCTGGAACCTACGCACAAGATAGCGGTACAGGTTTTCACATTGGTGGTGGTGTGGAAGTGCCGATTATGGGTAACAAAATGTACCTTGCCGGAGAGGCAAAATACACTTTAATCTCTTTCCCTGATGAAAATACTGCTTTGTCGGACTCAAACTCTTCTACCTATCCTGGCGACTTATTTGACGCCTCATTTGTAGTAGGAATTAATTTTTAAAAAAACAATAAATCTGCATTTCACCAATAGTTCTGGCTAAATTAATAAAATCCTCAACTTAGCCCAGGCTTCGGATTTTTCACCGGAGGCATTTTATATTTTGTGGGCCGCTCATGGAAATGGAATTCATCACTTTTGGTAGGTCTTTTTTTTTAATATCCTTGATGCTCGAGGTCCTCTAAAACCTACTAAGCATCATATTTTTATTTACTTTATCTTTTATTGGAAGTTTTCTTCATCCCAGCTAAAACCATCATCATTGCCGATTTCATAGGAATAAACTTCTTCAGGAATGTCTGTATCAAACATTTCTTCCTCAATCTTGTTTACCTTGGCTTCATCAGCGTAGACTTGAGATTTTTTAGATTTCCCACTTGGTTTTTTCATAGCAAAAATTCGCAAAGGGATACCTTCTAAACCAAACTCTGCTTTAAGGTTTTTAATCAAAAACCTTCTATAGCCATTATTTAGACCGTCCGGATGATTTACGATGGCGATGAAACTTGGTGGCTTCTGCCTAGTTTGAGTTAAATAGTAAAACTTAACATCTCTATGACCATATACAGGAGCTGGAGCTTTACGGATTACATCCATAAAGAATCGATTTAGCTGGCTCGTTGGAATACGCGTATTAAGTTTACGACTCAGATCAGCAATTTGTTCAAAAAGTTTTTTAATTCCAAAACCTGTCTTTGCACTGATGAAACAAATTGGTAAATCTTGAAAAAAGTGAAAAACCTCACTGGCCTGTTCGCGAAATCCTTTTCTAAATTCACTAACCTCTTTGCTTCCAATGTCGGTTTTGTTGGCCACTAAAATTACCGCTTTATGACCAATTAATATTTTCTCCATTAGTTTTGCATCTTGATCAGAAGGACCTTTTAATGCATCCACCATCAACAAAACAATGTCAGCTCGCTTAATACTATCAATGGATTTGTAGTTGGCAATTCTCTCTACGTCATCCGTAACTTTTCTTTTTTTGCGAAGGCCAGCAGTGTCGATTAATAGAAACCTCTCCCCTCCATACTGGATCTCAGTATCAATGGCATCTACAGTTGTACCAGCGATAGAACTTACCATCATTCTTTCGTCACCCAATAACTGATTGGTTAAAGAGCTTTTACCTGCATTAGGCTTTCCTATGATGGCTATGGTAGTTCCATCAAATTTCTTTTTCTCTTTGATTGGTTCATGATTTAATTTTTCAAGGGCCCAGTCTAAAGCATCCGAAACTCCTCGACGATGTTCAAAGCTTGTCGGGAAAAGGCTTACACCAAATTGCCAAAACTCAGCCATGGCAATGTCTTCCATACCAGACTCATCTACTTTATTCACCAGAATCACGTATTCTTTACCGCTTTGCTGAGCAATTCGAATTAACTCAGAATCTTCAGGGCAAAGACCAGCGCGACCATCAACAACTACGAACAAGCAAGTCAAAGAATCTAAAGTCTCTAAAACTTTCTCTCGAATCAGTTTTGAAAACTCATCTTCTGCTTCCGTTACTCCGCCTGTATCTACAACTTCAAATTCTTTTCCGGCAAAATGAGCGGTTCCAATTTGAATGTCTCTTGTTACGCCAGCACGATCTCTAACTACAGCCTTCTTCGTTCCGGTTAACATCTTAAAAAGAGTGGACTTCCCTACATTAGGTCTTCCAATGATTCCTAAACGATTAGCTTTGGTGGACATATCCCAACTCCCGCATGCTAGACTTATTCGAAGTCCATGCTTCTTTCACTTTTACATGAAGATCTAGATGGATCTTCTTACCAGCCATTTGCTCGATTTCTTCTCGAGCTAAGGTTCCAATTCTTTTAATCGAATGAGCTTTCTTGCCAATGACCATTTGTTTATGAGCTGACTTCTCAATTAAAATGTCGGCATAAATTTTATCAAGGCGATCCCCTTCTTCATACTTTCTTACCTGTACAGCAAGTCCGTAAGGAAGCTCATCGTGCAAAAACTCAAAACACTTCTCTCTGACCACCTCTTCTACCATTTCTCGCATACTGCTAGTGGTGAATAGTTCTGGGTCAAAAAATGGCCCTGGAGATTCTGGCATATGTTTTAAAATTTCAGGAATCAAATCTTCTCTAAGCTGCTCTGGTCTTTTCAAAGCACTTACAAGATAAAATGGAATTCCTGCATCACGAAGCTTGTATTTGATTTTCTCTACCCGATGAATTTTAGAATCATCTAATTTAGTGATGACCGCAAAATATGGTTTTCCTGATTTTTGCACTAAGCCTAGTATCTTATCAATGGCTTCTTCTGAATGTGCGTCTGGGTTTAAAACTGCAATTAACACATCAGAAGTTTCGATAACATCATGATACTCTCCCATAATATAGCCATTCATTCCTTTGTGAGAATGAATCACTCCAGGGGCATCTGCCAATACAATTTGATAATCATCATGAGAGATAATTCCTAAAACTCGTTTTCTGGTGGTCTGTGCTTTTCTAGATACAATTGCAATTTTCTCACCAACCAAAGCATTTGCCATTGTGCTTTTTCCTGCATTTGGCAAACCAATCAATCCTACATAACCTGCTTTATAGCTCACCGAATACCTCCAAAGCCTTCCTTGCGGCTTTTTGTTCTGCTTGTTTTTTACTTCTACCCCAAGCTCTCGTTACCCATTTTCCATTTAAATAAATTTGCGAGAAAAACACTCGATTGTGACTGGGGCCATAACTCCAGTAGATTTCGTAAGAGGGGGTTTTTTTATGATTTTTTTGAGTAAACTCTTGTAATAATGTTTTGTAATCGTCTTCAATTTGCTTGCTGTCTTCGTAATTGCTAACTACTGGCTCGTAAAGATAAAACACTGCAGCCTTCGCTGTTTCATAACCACTTTCTTGAAAAATAGCGCCAATCACAGCCTCCATTGCACAAGCAAGTAAACGAGGCTTTTGGCGGCCACCACTGGCTTCTTCACCTTTACCTAGGCGAAGATTTTTCTGTAAATTCAATCCTCTTGCAATTTCTGCTAAAATCCCCTCATTTACCAGAGAAGCTCTCTTTTTTGAAAGCTCACCCTCTGAGGCAGTTGGAAAGTGCTTCATCAATAGCTCTGTCATAGCTAAATCCAAAACAGCATCCCCTAAAAACTCTAATTTTTCATTATCCTGTCTAGCCTTCATAGGGCCACGAGTTTTAAATAGATTTTTCTCATTGGCGTAGGATTTGTGAGTCAGCGCTTGAGCTAGCAGACCAGGTTCCCGGAAGTTATAGGGGAAGTCCTCATATTGCAGTAAATTCTCCATAAAAATCCTTATCGATTTTTAAAGAATTTTAGATTTCCGACCTTATATATGTAGGTAAACAGAGATCAAAAATTCTTAAGTTAGGCCATCTGTCTACCACTAACAATGCTCCGTGTCTATATCCCCCTGTAACTATTTCAAAGACCACAAATGATCCTTGAATAAATCCGGAAAGACTATATATTTCCGTCTTCCAGATGACGAAAAACTTTGTTTTTAAAGCTTTTAGCACCTGGAACCTATATTTAGATTTAATCTCTAGAGTAATCTAGAATTAATATCCCCCCTAAGCAGTGCCGGTCCCCCCCCTTTTACCGGTACTGTTTTTTTTGCCTTTTATTAAAAGTGCCCCCCAAAATATCAAAATAACACAACACATTGGTCTAGAACACAAGTCCTTAGCCCTACTTTCCTAAATCAAAGTCCTGAGAAACCCGACTTATTTACTAGACGAAAGAAAGGCGGCAGCTTGAAAAACATTCTGATGGCTTTATTGGTATTTTTCTCTGGAATCGCAAAAGCGGAACATTATTACTATCAAGTTCCTGAAAAAAGCTATTTTGCAAACGGCTATGTAGTTCTTAAAAATAAAAGTAAAGAATCTAGTTTTGTAGATCTATTTTTAATGAGCCATACTTCTGGGATTTTAAAACAACGTCTTCATTTGAAGGCTCTAGAGAGCATAAAAGTTAAATCAGATAAGCTTTTTGAAAACGAAAATTCAATGGCCTATTTTTTTGTGGATATTAGTAATAAATATGGAGTTAATATCTCTATCCAGTCCGAAGAAAACCTCATTCCTCTGCCTGCAAAAACCGGAATCCAGTACCAAGTAGCAAATTTAAATAGCTTAAAGCTCCACAATTTTAGCTCTAACATTTCTGAATTTAGCATTTTAGACAAAAACAATAATAAGATCGAAAGTATCAAGATCAATGCCTATTCATCCAAAATCTATGAACTTAATGGAGCAGCCTACAAAATACAAAGCAGTCAACCCAGTCTAATTAGCTTCCAATCTCGTGAATCGTGGAATTTTTTATCCCCTAGTAAATACAAATTAAAACGAACTAAAGACAGTGCCTACTTCCTGGTTAGTGCTAAAATAGATAGTCCTTATTCTTTCGTAATTGAATTAAAAGACAAAGAAAAAATAAGCCAAGCAAGACAACACCTAAAAGAAGACAATCCAGAGAACTACCATATAGTGAATGGCAAAATTGCCATCAATGATTTGACCAATCTTCTGCTAAGCACAAAGTTTAGTTCTGCATGGTCTTGGAAATTGACAGACATTGAATTTTCTCAGTTTGGGGGAAACTTTTGCAATTTGCATAGCCTAGAGATTGAGATCAATTTGAAAAAACTTTTAGAAACAGATGCACGAGCCTGCAACTGGGAATTTAGAATTTTACAAGAACTATGAGTAAATTGAAAAGCACCCAGGCTGTTTTAGCAGGTATTTGATTTTCCTTACCAAGGAAAAACTAAAAGTTTTTCACGCAAGTCTGGACTACACTTTTCATCTAAAACTTTTAAAATTTCACTATAGCTATGGCGTCTGGAAAAATGTTTTAAAATTACTTTTTCTCCTTTAAATTTTGGAAGTAGCTTTATTAATTCATCAAAGTGAATATGCCCCCACTCCCTACAACTCTCTACACTCTTCACATCCGTAGCATAAGTACACTCCACCACTAGATATTTGACTGCAAAAAGCTCTGGCGACTCTTCTAAAAATTCAATTTTTGTATCTCCGGTAACAGCCAAAAGCGGAGTAAAAATTTTCTCTTGAATTTCAACTCCTGAAGCTTTTAAATCGGCGATCTCTGGTGCTTTTAGATGTCGATACTCTGGTTTCAATTTTTCCTTAAAAGAGTTTAGTAGATAACCTTGTGATTCCACTCGATGAAAGGTCTTGAAAGAGCGGACTTGGTAATGCGGATTAATCCATACCCCCTCATCTTTCAACTCTAAAAAATTCCATTTATAATCGTGGCCTTCCATTTTTGCCCAAGTTTTAAGAATGGAGTCCATTGGTTCAATCATACTTTTAGGCATATAAAAAGTGGGTGGCTTTTGTTTATTTAGTGCTTTATTTGAAATCAAATATGGGATTCCAGCGGCATGATCCATATGCCCATGAGTGATAAAATAAAACTTATGGGACGAGAGTTTAGGATGGGAATATCCTACATCAAAACAAATCTTTAATTCAGGAACCGAAATGTGCGTACAAATTCCAGCCATAGAAATTCCTTCAATAGAAATTTCTCCTAAATTAAGTTTAAATAAGTCAGCATTTTGCGTAAAATCCTTTTGATTCGGCATATGGATATTGTACTGGCAAGCAGACAAGATGCAAAGTACAATGTGTAAATGGAATTAATCAAAGCCAAAGCTGAGCACAATCTTGAATTGATCGAATTTTTAGGTTCACAAAGTATACGTGGTGAAATTGAATTACGTTTTATGCGTGAAAATGATTTTTCAACAAAATTGGATCTCCTAGGAAATGAGCATGAAACCTATTTTATCAGGGATGAAAAACAAAAGGTTTCAGCCTGTGCTAGTTTGTTTTTTGAAGATGTTTATATAGATTCAGAGGTACAAAAAGTATGCTGGATCACGGATCTAAGGATTGGCGAATCAAAAAAAGCTAGCTACCATTGGATGACTCGATTTTTCAATAAAGTCTTTGCAAGAGCAGAGGCTCTAGGCGCTGAGCATATATTTACCACCATTTTCAAAGAAGATAGAGAAAGTATTAATTCTTTAACTCGCCCTAGGAAAAGAAATCGAGATTTACCTCAATTTTTGCATATGAGAAATTTTGATTTAGTAAGTCTTCATGGAAAACTTCCAGGCTCCAGGCCCCTACTTACCGGGATTAAAATCAAAAAAATGAATCCCAATCGACTCGAAGAACTAAGTCAGTATCTCAATTCCCACTCTAGACACCGAGTACTTGGTAAGATCTATACGCCTGAGATTTTAGCTCATCGATTAGAATCATGGAATAACTTTCATGAGGAAAATTTCTATATCTGCCTAGACAAGAGAGATCGAATCGTTGGTAGTTTTGCTCTTTGGGATACATCTAGCTTTGAAAAAATGCAGCTGATCAATATGAATGATCGTGCCAGAAACTTCTACCATATCACCAAGCTTCTTTCTCTTTTTGGATTGGCAAGACCTCTCCCTAAAATTGGAAATTGCCTAAACTTCAACTACTTGACCCATTTGTACTGTGATAATTCTGACATTTTTGAAAAAATGATTCACTTCGCTTTTAGAAGGTCAAAGGGGAAGTTTTTGATTTATCCTCAGTTTGAGGACCATTACATACAGCTCCCTCCGAAACGCTTCTTACACCAAAACCTTAGTTTTGCCCTCTACACCATCTTACCGCAAGGAGAGCGCCCATCCGAGAAATTAAGGCAGAAACCCTTTTCCCCACCTCCCGACATTGATATTTTTTCTCTGTAAAATAAACAGTTATACAGAGCAGACAGAGGCTATCATTTGATTTTTTTCATTTTCGCCAATTAATTACATCTAAATAAATTTGAGTGTTATTATCGACAGCATGCAAACCCAAATGAAACACTCAAGCATTCGCCTAAGCTATGCCTTTTTAATTTTCTCCTTGCTAAGTCTATCTGCTAAGGCAGCCCCACTCTCTTTCAAAAAATCCTGCGTAGGTAGTGCTGTGGATACTCAAGAGAAACTCGGAAATTATAGTGGACCTTACTCAGCTCCTGAATATTTGAGGAAACTAGAAAAAGAATATGCCAAGTCTAAAGACATAGCTGCTATGAATTTGGAGATAAATAGAGGAGACTTGGATACGGGAGTATTAAAAGCATCTTATCAAAAATCTAGTAATGCTCATCTTTGGGAACGGGCGAGCCAAACTGAACTATTGGAGCTGGATTACGCACTTCTTTTGACAGAAAAAAAACTTACTGAATTTCAAGAAAAAGGCATTCATCCATCAAAAGTAAAAGGAGAAGCTCTTTATGAAGGCTTTATTTCAATGCGTAGTTATTTATCGCAAATACCGGATGAAAACTTAAATTTCAAGTCTAGGACTCTGGCGAAAGCCTATAACATTTTACAAAGTAAAAACTCACTAAGCTTCTGGGATAGATTTAAGAAGAAACTCGGCTTTGAAGTCAAAGAGGAAATACCAAGCAAGCTTCCACAAATCCATGAAACTCAATCAATCATTCTTTCTAAAAAGCTGACCCAGCTACAAAAAGAAAACATTGAAAAATCATTAAGCACTCTAAGAGAAGTAGGTTTATTCTCTGAAGAGATATTAAAAAACCTAGAAGCGATTCAAGTTAGAAAAAAGCAATCTCCTTTAGCCGGATTCGCAAAGATTTTTTCTAAGGAAAATTCTTTCGAACTAATTTTTAAAAACTCAGAGCTAAGAACCCATGCATTAAAAAGTCTAGATGAATGGATTGATCGAGAAATGCGAAAGATCGATGAAAACTCTGAGAATGCGATCGATCCAATTGAACTGGCTGGGATTAGTGAATACGCTTTGCATTTCATCAGGCCTTTTCCTGAAAAGAACTATGTTCTTGCTAAGGCGATTAAAAACAGAATTTTGCAGAAGTATGAACTAGCCGTGGACCTGAGATACGACGAAGGCAATCTGGATTACCTAGATTTAAACTTACAAGACTTTGTAAACAATGTTCGAAAAGGCATTTTCTATGCAATTCATGTCATTGATAACAATTTCACTTTTTTAGCCGGAGCAAACGTATTGGATACAGCCATTGGTCTTCATCCTGAGGCGGAGCTAATTGATAAGCTTCCACAAAATATTAAAGACCAATTAGAAAAAACGATTTATTTGTATAAAAGCTCCTATAGCCATGCCATACCAATGGGTTCAAATATTCGCAAAAAAATGATGTTTCGAGGACAATTTTTCTTAAGTACAGATGATATTGTCTACACCTATGTAAAAGATCAAAACCGTTTCTATCCAATTTCAGAGATGGACTTGGTTTTGTATTCCCAAGGAGGTCATTATGAGAGAAAGAGCATTTCTCAAATGGTCCCTGGAGAGGAGGTCGGAAAGGAAATTCTTCTTCTGAAGTCTCCTAATAAAGCCTTTGCAAAAGCCATTGCTGATAACATCGAAATCTTCAGTAAAATCGTCAATCAGGAAGTTGATCCCCGAGAGATAGAGATTGAAAGCATTGATCGTTTACTAGAAAACAACAAAAAAAATAATGGATTAAGCAGTCACTTCTTCTATGATTTTCAAAAAGACCTTATCGATGCAGCCCTTGAGAACAACTTAGATCCCAAAGAATATCCTCTAAGTTTTCTAGCCACATCTAGGTCATATACTGAAAGCTGGGCTAGGATTGGACCTACCCAATTACAAGTTAATGTTACTTTAAATCGAGTAGAAGAAATTAACATTGGCCAAATTACCTCCGCCTATACATTTCGAAGAAATTTACTCTTAAAACTAAGAAGAGATTTACAGCTTTATAACAATAAACTATTTGAAGAAAAGAAAGAACTAATCGATCAAGAGCGTCGAAATATCTATATTGCCGCGAGAAGCTTATTGATGCCCTACATTGATTTCATGAACGAAGCCTTTGGAAAAAAAGTTGGTAAAAGTAAACACCCAGAGCTACAAGATAAAGAGTTTCACAGGTATGTTCGAAGCCATGCCTACTGGAAAGGTTTGTATATTTATTTTAAAGAAAGCGAATGGGCTTACCCAACCTACGAAGCAGCTTTAAAAAATGTAGATCAAAAAAGCTTTCTTGCCTCTCGAAATATTGCGCCTGAAAACTTTAATTTTCAGGGGCTTCGAACCGAAGCCCAACAAGCTAACTTTTTGATATACAAATTTTTAGGAAAACATATTATTGAAATTCAAAATGAAATTGATTTGGCCTTCAGGGAAGGGCGAGATTTAAATCCGCAAAAGCTAGAAAACTTTTTTCAAAATCTTGTACTTAGCTTTTTACAAGAAAAAAATAGCGAAGGAAAAGAAAAATCTGAGCTACGTTTAAAACTCATCGAAAAAATAAAAAGAGGTATAAGAAAAATTGCCACCAAAGTCTTAAAGCCCAAGTACTCAACTAGAGGCCTTTTAGCTAGTAATCAACGCTTCTTTTTAGATAATTACCTTCATTCTAAAGGAGTAAGTCCTCAGGAATTAAAATCAACTTCCATTAACCAATTTTTTCTAGCCAAAGTTCAAGCTGAAGGAACTATGAACTTCATTCCCTATGGAAGTAATTATATATATCGATTAAAAATTGGCGAAGAAGCGGTAAACTCTGAGTTTTCCATGTATGCAACTGAAGCCGAAATACTAGAAAATGTAGATCTCGGCCCCATTGCAGCAAGACTAAGATTGGTTTTTAAAGCAACTGAAGAGGAATTGATACAAGACCCTGATAATCCTTTAACACAAAAAACATTTAATCTTTTAAACAAGCTGGTTCGTTTCGACAAAAACTATAATATCATTCCACCTCAGGCAGAGATCTTTCCAGCTAAACAACTTAGCGATGTATTCCCTGAAAAAGAATTGAACTTTGACTTTGAGGACTTTGGTGACTTCGATGCGAACACAGAATTTGATGGGCCGGAAATATTTTGGACTACACCTAAAGAACAAGAATGATATTTTAGGCAGGATTCTTTGGCTAACTCAAAATATAGGCTAAAGAATCCTTTCTTAAAAATATTTATTTAACACACTTCTTAAAGTCTTCTCTAAACTCATAAATATATTTATGCGGAAGCCCCCCGAAAGACAGTAAAGTGTCGTTAAAGCATTTAAGCTTCAATTCACCATAATTTTCTTCAAGGTCTGCTTTAAGCTCACGGATATTAAGAAGACCGCGGTAATAAGATGGTGCCTGCGCTGGCATTCTATAGCTGTAGCGCTGATACTCAAGCTCAGCCATTTCTTTTGAAATTCCGATTCTTTTATGATGAATTCGAATCACTTCCTTCCTTGTGGATATGCCAAGTTGCACTTCTGGATCCAGAAAATATCTAGCGATTCTCCATAAACGCATTTGATAGGCGACCAACTTCTCTTCATCTGTTAAATAGGGCATTACTAGATCTTCAGCGTAAAGCGCCCAACCTTCCACGTTCACAGAATTCATTGCGTAAGTAGATCGAATTAGACTTACTGGTTTTTCAATCAATCGACTAAACTGCAAGTCATGCCCAGGCCGCCCTTCATGCGCGGTTAATCCTGTCGCAGCTGCTTCATAACTAAAATCGTCGTAAGGAAGTTTACCACTGCTAGAGCTAGGCACCACAAACTCAGGTCGCACTCCCCCGTTATCGATCAAAGGTGGTGGGATTAAATGCGGAATAGGACTAGCCTTACTTTCAGCATCTCCCGCCACTCGAACAATAAGAGGCTCCTTCGGCATACTTACAAGCTTATTGTCTTTAATAATTTTTTCCAGCCGATCGGCAGCACTATTATATAAAACACCTAATTCTTTTGCGGATGTAACCTGCTCTTTCTTCAAATTGCTAATTACAGAAAAAGGAGCATTCTTTTTAAAGCCTCTCTTTTTTGCAACTCTTTTTGCAACAAGAGCAAAGTCTTTAAAAACTCTTTCAAAATCCTTTCTCCCCTGCTCGATTAGCTGCCTTGGCTGTAAATCAATTCCACGATCCACTAAACTCATACGATAAACTTCTTTAGGTAAAATTGGCGACCTTCTAGCTTTAGGCAAAATCGTTTCTTTTAGGTACTTATCGTTTTCAGCTACTTTTTTAACAAATAGTTTGTATTCCTCTTGCCAATCCTTCCTTGTAGATTTCTCTAAAAGCTCTTTAACGCCTTTTAGATAAGTTGGAGAGTTCTCTAAGTACTTTAAAACTTCTTCTCTGAATGGGTAATATGCAGATTTTCCTTCTCTTTTCTTAATGCTGTATTTTGAGTAATTGATACTTGCATCGATTAAGTTTTCCTTGGCATCGGAAGACATATAAAACTTAAATCGATCTACAGCTGCTTTCTTACGTTGTTCCGAGCTCTGATCATTGATTAAACTTTGCAAATTTCTAAATACAAACTCACTGGCTTTGGAATAAGATACACTGCCTATACGTTCATCCACCTCATCCCACTGCAAATCTTTTTCAACCACATCTAATAAGATTTTTAAATCCAATTGTAAGTTTTTATCTTTGGTTTTTTCAAGCTGACTGGATAACATGATCTTCCATCTTTTTAATAAAGCCTTTTGTTTTTCCTCGGTTTCCACACCCGGAAGGTAGCCTTTGGAATCATATTCCTTGAAACCAAGATAAGTGCCCATTTCAGGGTAAAGATCTGACATATCCTTGGAAAACCTCTCTGCTATTTGATCAGACCTAAGCAGCCAATTAGGTTTTTTATCCACTGTAGTACAAGAAACTAAGAAAAAACTTATTAGAAGAAAACGCACCTTTGCCTCACATTGAAACTGTTTGATAGCTAAAGTTAACAAGCTCCCCGATTAAAGCCAAGTAACTAAGAAAGTTTGCTGCGCCATTGGCTAGCAAAGATCAATAAAAAAGACCAAGCACTTTTTATGCTTGGTCTTCCGGTTTCAAAAGTCTTAGTTTTATATTAGTTTGCCAACTGGTAACAGTAAGGACTTGAAATGTCCCAGAACCAAGAAAGCATAGGGTCTAAATCAATAGACTCCATGATGTTTAACTCTTTGTCTACTAATTCGCTCAAAGCAGAACCACTGATGGATTGCCCAGGACCAATGTTTACGAATTGCTTGGTATTTTTCTCATCACGAAGCTTCATTAAAAGATCATTTAAAGCCTGTTTTTTACCTTCTTCTACAAGAACAAAGTACCCCTCTTGATCTCTTTGGAACAATTGAAAATCAGGCATTGAGATTCCTTTACTCAACAAAGCCTGGTCCTCCATATTTACAACCTTCGCTTTGTCGTCTTCTCTCATAGCTAGATTAATCACGTACTCACCTAAGCGCATTTTACCAGAAAGGACTTGCACTGGATTTTCTTCTTTATCGCTAGCTAGTAAATGAGCGGCCTCTCCGTAGCGTTTTACATAACGCTCATAAAGCCCAAGCTGAACAATTCCTACAGCGATCTGACGAATGCGTTTCCTACTCCAGAACACCTGATCATCACTAGTTATAAATTGAATTAAATCTGGTGCATCTTTGATTGCTCTATCTAAGAAAGTTTGCGCTTCTTTAAG
>JAYZXX010000182.1:0-27296 GCA_036140815.1 Bdellovibrionota bacterium
AAAACAACGCGACTCTAGTTGCTGGTGGAATTTTCCTAACTTTCTAAATCTTTGGGGGATTTGATGAAACTATTTAGTATTTTATTTATTAGTGTTTTCGCTTTTTCAAGTAATGCCCTTGCTGGAGAATGCAGCAAAGAAAAGGCAAAGCAAGAAGTAGAGCGTGTTTGTGCTGAAATTGCAAAAACTGGAAAAAAACCTAAAACCAAATCCCTGATTTTTGAAAACTGCGGTAAGAACTACATTTGGATTCAAGATACGGATGAGAAAATCACTATGGTTTCTCACCCGATCAAGCGTCGTTTAAACGGTAAAGCTCTTAACGAAAACAAAGACGAAAATGGTTTAAAACTTTTTGTTGAGTTTAACATTGAGGCTCATCGTGTAGCGAGAAAACCTGCTTGTGCTGGAGGCGAAGCTATTGCTGCCGGAAATCACAACAATGGTTGGGTTGACTATATGTGGGCGAAACCAGGCGCAGAAAAAGCCACTGCAAAAACTTCCTTTGTGAAGCTTTGTGAAGGCCCCAATAATGTTTCTTGGATCGCAGGATCAGGAATTTGGAAAGAAGACTTAAAATAAATATAACATAAACTTTTGATATCGATTTGAGCCAAAAAAAAGGGTGTATGGACTTTGAAGAACTTGAGTTTAAAAGCAAAAATATCTTATCTTGTCGTTGCTAGTTGTATTATCAGTGCTTTTGCTGTGTTTGTAATTAGTACAACGATTGCAAGAAAAGAATTGGTCAAAGCTTCTCAAAATCAATTGGAATCCATCGCCAGTTTGGCTCAAAATCGCATCCAACAATATTTTCTTCAAAGTAAAGAGTTTGCAGAAGTCTTAGGGGAAGATCGATTAGTTGAAGGTTTGTTTTTAGCCTATGAAAGTGCATTTTATGCCGCTGGATACGAAATAGGTGAAGACAATGACATTGAACTAAGCGATTTTAAAAGCCAAGACTCCATCTACCAAGAAAGAGTTAAAGATCTTTTAAAAAACTATGGTTTTCATAATCTTTTACTAGCTAACATTGATGGACAAATTATTTTCTCAGCTAATTCTGATAAAGAAAAACAACTCTTAGGAAAAAGCTTATCCGAAGGAGATTTGGCCAACTCCCACCTTGCCGATTGCTTCAACGACAGCATGGATGGAGAGCAAAAGGAAGTTCGATTTTATGACTTTACTTTTGTGCCTATGATAGATCGTACGAAAGCAATTTTATGCATTAAGTCCCTAGCAGAATTTGAACACTTATCCGAAGGTATCAAAATCGGCGACAGTTTAGGCGTAGTAATAGTTGAACTGAGCTTAGAAGAAATCAATCAAATACTCTCCAACCGAGCCGGAATGGGTGAAACAGGACAAAGTTACTTAGTGGCCGATGACCACTTGCTGAGATCTGATTTATTTTTAAACCCAGAAGTTTATAATTCAAAAAACTCAATTAAAAACAATCTTAAAATTGAATCTGAAAGCATTGAAAAAGCAATCGCCGGAAGTTCAGGTTACCATATCACCAAGGGACCTCTAGGAGAGGAAGTCGCCTCAGTCTTCACAAGCCTTTCCGTTTTTGATAAGCCATGGGCCCTAGTGAGCGAGAAGAATACTAGTGAAATTTACTCCCCTATCAACCATATGATTAGTCTCTCTTTTATAGGGATCATAGTTCTTGTATTGATTGCGCTTTTTGCCGCTAATTTTGTAGCTAAAGCCTTTGCTGATCCATTGGCTCAAATTGTAACCCAGCTCTCAAAATACGCTAAAGGTCTTGAAACTGATAGTGATGGAATGCGTGGCTCTGCAGAAAAACTATCCGAAGCTGTCACCGAACAATCTGCAGTTGTAGAAGAAACAAAGGCCGGATTAAATCGCATTATGGAAGGCTCCATCCAAAATTTGGAAGGGGCTCAAAAATCCCAAAAAATCAGCGAAAATGTTAGCTCCGAAACTTCCAGCGCTCATATGCAAATGCAAAGTTTAGTAGATGCTATGCAGGGTATTAAAGACAGTTTTGAAGGCATCAACCAAATGGTGGAAATCATCCAAGGCGTAGGTGACAAAACAGAAGTGATGAACAGTATTGCTTTTAAAACTCAAATGCTAAGCTTCAACGCTTCTATCGAGGCGGCACGTGCAGGCGCAGCAGGACGAGGTTTTGCTGTGGTTGCACAAGAAGTTGGGCAACTTGCCGAAATGAGCTCTAAAGCTGCCACTGAAATCGAAGAAGCCATTAAACAAACCTTAAACCAAGTAGAAAGCCTTACAGGAACTTCAAAATCAAATGTCGCTAGAGGTGAACAATTGGTTGCCGAAACCTCCATGTTACTCGACCGTGTAGTAAAAGGGACTACTATAGTAAAAGAATCTAGTGTGGACATTTTTAATAGTTCCACAGAACAATCTGACGGCGTAAAAGAAATGAATATTGCCGTTGAACAAATTCTTATTGCAGTGAATGCCGGAGAAAAAGAGGCAATACAAGCCAAAGAAAGAAGTCAACAACTGGCAAAACAAGCAACAGGATTATCTGCTATTTCCGAAGCCATGCAAAAACTAATTTATGGAGCTAAAAACGAAAGCTCATCTTCAGAAAAAATTCATAAACTAAAACCTAAAAAAATATTTGATTCTTTAAAAAGAAAATCAAGTTAGCAGACTCCCCTTTTAATTCAGAAAAGACCTTCAACTCTACACCGCAGGTAGTTTTGCCCAAAAGGGCTCAAATTTAAAATTTCCATATTACAATCTTGAAAGTAGAATTGTTTCCCATTAAGTATCTCCACAAAATTTATCACCAAAGTACTGGTATTTTTTAAGTTTCTCCACGCTCTAAATATGAAAAATTGAGCCTTTTATTGCGGATATAATAGTACAAGCTTAATCTTTGCCCCCCACTCTGTTGCCTCGGAAATAGCCCCCCAACAAATCACAATTTCGCTCAATGAATTAAGGCTATCAACTAAACTCATCCACAAGGAAAGCCCCCTAATCCTAAATAGCAAGACCGATTGTATTCAGGAAAAAAAGAAGCATGATAAATCAGTTAAAATCCCCCCTTGCTTAGTAATTTTTTTTCTCCAGAGATTCCCCCTTTACTTCTCTGACCAAACGCATTAAAAGCCATAATACTGAGTTAAGAAAAGGACTGTATGAAAATCTCGTTAAGTAAAATCAATAAAGAAAAAGAAAGCTTTCACATCACAGAGGAAAACCAAGAGTTTTCAGAGAGACTTTCAGATATTTTGGGAAAGGCGAAGTTTGAAATTCATCTAGAGGTTACTGAGCTAGGCGAAGCAATTGAAGCCAAAGGCAGTTTTCAAGCAAAGCCTGTTCTAGAATGTAGTTTTTGCGCTGAGGATTACCCCTACTCGCTTAGCTTTGAGTTTCAAGAGTACCTTTTTCCTGAGGAAGCTAAACGAGCAGCTAAACTCGCTGGTGAAGAGGAAGTCCATATTAAAAAAGCAGAGCTTGAAAATAAAAACGGTAACGATGTAAGTGTTGTAGGCGATGATTTTTTATTTTTAGACTACATTTACGATAAAGTAGGATTTCACATTCCCTTCCAGGTTCCTTGCAAGGAGCAGAAGGAATATTGTGAAAATTATACAAGCATTCAGTCTAAAATTGAGGCCTACAAGGCCCCAGAGGAAGTTTCCGAGAATCCTTTCGCCGCATTAAAAGGCTTGAAGGTTGACAAGAAGCATTAATTTGCGCATAACACTTGAGATTATAGAGACAAAGAGGCATTTTAGTTGCCTTTGATATTATTATATTTAGTGAGGTAGGAAATGCCACAACCGAAAAGTAAAGTAAGTCGTTCAAGAAGAGGAATGCGTCGTAGTCACTCAGCCATTGAGCGTCCATCTGAAGCTAACTGCAGCAACTGTAATGCAATCACTGTTTCTCACCGTGTTTGCCCTGAGTGCGGTTACTACAAAGGTAAAGAAGTAGTTCGTAAACACTAATTTTTAGTGTTTACCTCTTCTTCTATTGCAACGGACGTTTAAGTGTTTTCATCAAAGATCCTAGGAACTGGTAGTTATTTACCAGAACAAATATTAACAAACGCTGATATAGTTCAAAAAGTAGAAACCACAGAAGAGTGGATTTTCGACCGTACTGGGATCAAAACCCGTCACGTTGCTGCCGATGATCAGAATACAACAGATCTAGCAAAAATCGCTGCCGAGAGAGCCATCGAAGCAGCTAAGATTGATAAATCAAAAATTGATTGCGTATTGTTCGCTACAGTATCTCCTGACCAAGTAATGCCCTCAGCAGCTTGTATGCTTCAAGCAAAACTCGGTCTAGAAAGATGTGCAGCTTTGGACCTATCAGCAGCATGTACCGGTTTTGTGTACGCTCTTAGCGTTGCTGACCAATTTATTAAGACTGGAATGTACCAAAACATTTTAGTGGTAGGTGCAGAGGTATTAACTCGATACGTAAATTACGATGACAGAGACACCTGCATTTTATTCGGTGACGGTGCCGGCGCTTTCATTTTATCTCGAAACGAAGACGAAAATTCTAATGCAAAAATCTATTCAGCCCATCTTTATGCAGACGGTTATCTTGGAGATCTTTTTGAGCTACCAGGGGGCGGAAGTGCTCACCCTGTAAGTGTGCCTATGATTCAAGAGGGCTTACATTATATGCGTATGAAGGGCCGAGAGGTTTTTAAAAACGCTGTAAGATCCATGAATGATTGCTGTAAAGAGGCTTTAGAAACCAATAATATGAGCGAACCTGATGTTCAATGGCTGATCCCCCACCAAGCCAATATTCGCATCATTGATGCCGTGGCCAAAAACTTTGGTATCGACAAAGAAAAAGTAATTATAAATATCCAGAAAACTGGTAACACCAGTGCGGGGACGATTCCCATTGCATTTGATGAAGCCATTCGAGAAGGAAAAATCAAACGTGGGGATAAGATTCTACTTGCAGCCTTTGGCGCAGGAATCACCTCCGGTAGTATGCTTCTAGAGTATTAAAAAAGGGGTTAAAATGCTTCAGGCCGTCGTTTTTCCAGGTCAAGGTAGTCAACATACAGGAATGATTTAAGGGCTTTATAAAGAGTCCCAAAACTGTAAAGATCTATTTAGCATCGCTAGTAAAATTTGCGATGTTAATTTCGAGGAGATCTTTTTCAATCCAGACAAAAAAGATCAACTTAACTTAACTGAAAACACTCAACCAGCTCTGGTACTGGCTTCCGTTGCTTTGTTTCGCGAGGCGATTCAAAAAAAGCGCCTTAACCCGCACTTTGTTGCTGGACACAGTCTTGGCGAATACTCGGCCTTAGTGGCAGCTGAGAGTCTATCTTTTGAAGACGCAATTTACGCTGTGAAACAGCGAGGAAAAGCAATGCAAGAGGCTGTACCGGTGGGACAAGGGGCTATGCTTGCTGTTTTAGGTATGGAAGATGAACAAGTGATTAAATTGTGCCAATGGGTAGAAAAAGAAACTGGCGAGGTCCTAAGTCCTGCTAACTTTAACTCCCCTGGTCAAATCGTTATTAGTGGTAGCGCCAAAGCCTGCGATTGGTTGAAAGAAAATTTCAACAAAGAAGATTTTGGTAACCCAAGAAGACATAAATTTATCCCATTATCTGTTAGCGCGCCATTCCACTGCCCTCTTATGATGCCTGCTCAACAAAAAATGCAGGAAGTATTGGAAAAAATTGAAATCAAAAATGCCATTCTCCCCGTCTTGCAAAATTTTGACGCAAGTCTACACCAAGATGCACAGAAAATTAAAGAGAACTTAATCAAACAAGTCACTGGCGCGGTTCGATGGGTTGAAAGCATTCAGCTAATGAAGCAAAAAGATATTAAGGAAATCAATGAATGTGGACCTGGAAAGGTTTTAACAGGCTTAGTTAAAAAAATTGACTCCGAAAGCTTTTCAACATTCAATATCGAAGACATTGACAACACCAAGTAAAAACTTAGAGGAAAGCCATGAGCTCTAGTCTAGAGAATAAAAACATTATCATCACTGGCGCCAGTCGCGGTATTGGTGCTGGAATTGCAAAATATCTTGCAAGGCAAGGCGCATGCCTAGGTCTTAGCTACGCTAACTCGAAAGATGCAGCCGAAAAGCTTTTAAGCGAACTAGAGGGCGAAGGCCACTTCCTAGCACAACTAGATATTTCCAAGGAAGAATCAGTTGATTCTTATTTTAAAGAAGCTGGTAAACACTTTGCCAATAAAATTGACGGACTAGTAAATAACGCTGGAATTACAAAGGACCAAATCCTACTTCGTATGAAGGCTGATGAGTTCGATGACGTAATTACAACCAATTTGCGCGGAAGTTTTCTGTGTAGTCAGAAGGTATTAAAGCCAATGATGAAGGCCCGTGGCGGCAGTATCGTTCATATAACCTCTGTGATCGGTCAAATGGGTAACGCAGGCCAAGCAAACTACGCAGCCAGTAAAGCTGGAACAGAAGCCTTCTCTAAGAGTTTAGCCAAAGAAATGGCATCTCGAAGCGTCAGATCCAATTGTGTAGCTCCTGGCTATATCCAAACAGAAATGACTGCTGTTCTGGACGACAAACAAAAAGAGAGTATTTTAAGCAATGTTCCCATGAATCGCATGGGAAGCACAGAGGATATTGCCAAAGCAGTACATTTTCTGCTAAGTGATGACTCTGAATATATAACTGGACAAAGCATCGCCGTAAACGGCGGATTGTATATGTAATTTTGGAGGATTTAATGATGACTGAAATCGATGGTAAACTGAAAGAGATTATTGTTGAGCAATTAAGTGTTGATGAAGATCGTATTAAAGCGGAAAGCTCTTTCATCGATGACCTAGGCGCTGATAGCCTTGATATCGTTGAGTTAGTAATGACAATGGAAGAAAAGTATGACCTTGAAATTCCTGACGAAGACGCTGAAACTTTGAAGACTGTTGGTGATGCATTGACTTACCTTAAGTCTAAAGGAAAGGTTCATTAATCCATGAGTGACAATCGTTTTTTCAGAGCAAACTCAAAGCCTCAGGCGCGTGTAGTTGTAACTGGATTAGGTTCTCTTAGTCCAATTGGTAACAACGTTAAAGAAAGTTTTGAGTCAGCCATTAATGGGCGCTCTGGAATTACGAAAATCACCAGTTTTGATCCTGACAACTTTGCCGCTCAAATTGCTGGTGAAGTAAAAAACTTTGATCCAAGTTCGGTTCTTGATTCTAAAGAACTAAAAAAAATGGATCGCTTTATTCAATTTGCAATGCTTGCCAGTGATGAGGCTTTGAAAGATTCGGGCTTGGAAGTCACTGAGCAAAATGCAGAAAGAATCGGTTGTTTTATTGGTGTGGGAATGGGAGGCCTTCCCAAGATACAAGAACAACACGATGTATTCTTAAAAAGAGGTCCTGGCAGAATTAGCCCTTTCTTTATCCCAATGGTTATCAGCAATCTTGCGCCGGGACATGTGTCCATGCGCTACGGTTTAAAGGGCCCTAATTTAACCCATACCTCTGCTTGTGCAAGTGGTGCTCATGCTATTGGTGAAGCCTATAACTACATTAAAAATGGTCATGCAGATGCCATGATTGCTGGTGGTAGTGAGTCAGTGGTTTGCGAAATGGCGATTGGTGGATTTTCTGCTATGAAAGCCCTTTCGACAAGAAACTCTACTCCTAGTGAGGCCAGTAGACCTTTTGACAAAGACAGAGATGGTTTTGTTTTAGGAGAAGGCGCTGGAATTTTAGTTCTAGAAAGCTTAGAAAGTGCTGAAAGACGTGGAGCAAAAATATACGCTGAAGTTAGAGGCTTTGGCTCAACTTCAGATGCCCACCATATGACAAACCCAGCTCCAGAAGGCGCTGGTGGAATGAGAGCAATGAAGATGGCTCTCGATGATGCAGAACTTAATGCAGAAGAAATTGATTACATCAATGCCCACGGTACATCTACCCCCGTTGGCGATGGCCTAGAAAGTAAAGCTGTTATGAATCTCTTTGGGGATCATGCTAAAAACAATTTATGGGTAAGCTCCACTAAAAGTATGACGGGACACCTTTTAGGGGCTGCAGGCTCATTAGAATCTGTGTTTTGCGTAAAAGCAATCGAATCAAGCATTGTCCCGCCGACAATCAACCTGGAAAACCCTAGTGATGACTGCCCTCTCGATTATGTCGCTTTGACAGCGAGAGAGAAAAAATTGAAAGCGGTTTTAAATAATAGCTTTGGGTTTGGCGGAACAAATGCCAGTTTGATTTTTACTTCAGTAAATTAGCAATAAAAAAACAAAAACCTATTTACCTAAATCAGACAAGCTAATATTCTTAACTAAATGACTTCAGAGATTGATTTTAGATCGGACGAGCCACCTGAAAATCACTTAAAAAACTAGTGTAGAGAACAGTTCGCAAAGCTGACATAGCCTGCGAGAGCCGAAGCCTCTGGAGAGTTTTAATTTTTAAAACGATACAGAAAATAAACATAAGGGTAAACTTCTTGCTTTTCAGAACAATGCACTAGAATTTGATTACAAATCATTAGACATTAAACATATAAAAGATGAAAATTAAAACACACACTGGGAGAAAATATTGTCGTTCAAAGACTCGCGTTTTGAAATTGAAAAAGGTGTAGTATTACAAGATCGCTATATGGTTGAAAAAATGCTTGGCGGTGGCTTTGAAGGTGAAGTCTACCAATGCCGAGAGATGTATACAGGACATATGGTAGCTGCAAAAATATTTTATCCGGAAAGAAATAAGCAATTTAAAAAAAGCATCATCTACGCGAAAAAGTTGATCAAGCTAAGTAGCACTCCCATTATCATGGACTACATTTCTCACGAAGTAATGTGGCTTGACGGCATAAAACACGCCTGCATTTTCTCGGAATACATTGAAGGAATTTTACTGAGTGAGTTTTTAGACGACCAAAAAGGAAAACGTTTAGATAGCTTTTTAGCCCTTCATCTTTTGCATGCCATTGTACGCGGTGTAGAACAAATTCATCGAAACGGCGAGTACCATGGTGATCTACATTTGGATAACATTATTATCCAAAGGGTTGGGCTAGAATTTAAACTAAAAATCATTGATCTTCATCACTGGGGTGATTCTAAAAAAGACAATAGAGATGAAGACATTATCAAAATCATACGAATTTTTTATGACCTATTGGGTGGGCCAAAGCATTACCAAAAACTACCGCCGGCCATCAAAGAAGTCATTTGTGGTTTAAAACGAGGTTTGATTTTAAAAAAATTTCGTACCATCACACAACTACGTAACCACCTTGAACTAATGGAGTGGACAGATGGAATCCTTTACTTTTAATTCTTCATTAATCTTGAATGGCAAAAACTATGGAAGTCACTACTTTCAAACAGACAGCTATGAAGTAGGAGTTTTCTTTCATAGCTACGGTGACCGAACCAGCGATGATAGCCTTTTTCTTTTTGAAAAAGATGGCACTCTTTTATTGGGAGTGGCTGACGGAGCTGGAGGACATCCTCGCGGAGCCGATGCCTCAATCGCTATCGCCAAGACTATCGAAAAAGAATTTCATGGCGAGGAGAGGTTTGACCTGGTCCGAAGTTTACAAAGTGCAAATCAAGCGGTCTTGGATTTAAAATGCGGAGCAAGAAGTACTTTGAACTTCGCCCTTATAGATAATGAAAGCTATTTAAACCTAAACGTTGGTGATTCCGAATTAATCCATTGGAATACCAAAAAAAGATGTATTTTTAAAAGCACTCCTCAAACCACACCAGGCCTTCTCTTTAAAGCAGAAGAAATCGACTCTGAAGAAAACCTTGAACACCCATTAAGATCTCAAGTTTACCATCTACTTGGCGATACAAACTTAACTTGTGAATCCTCCTTCATAAACGATTTAAAACAAGGACACGGGCTTTTAATTGCCTCAGATGGTATTCATGATAATTACACGGCAGAGGATTTAATCGAGGCCTTTTCTGGGGCTGAATTTGAATTGCAATTTATGAATTTTTGCGGTCATTTGCTACATCAACTAGAAGAGAAAAGCTTACGTTCAATGGATGATTGCTCTATGATTGTACTTAGGAAAAAATCATAAAGCTTGCATTAAACAATCGAAACACTGGCTAGTAAAAAAAATGAGTTCAAGTTTTAGTTATTTTCGAGAATCTATATTCCAAAGTATTTGAAAGCCGATGAACAATTTTGAATGTTCTTACTGGAGCCAATAAACTCCACAAAGAGAATAGCTAAATTAGTACCCGCTGATTAATTTAAATAGCTTTCGACCTACAGACTAACTTTTACTCAATTAGCTGATCCCGTTAGAAAAAGAGGCTATTACTTTTTGCAACAAAAAAAGCCTCACATATTCCATGCAAGGCTTTCACAATAAAAACTTAAACTAGAGACTTCTTATTTAGGAAAAGAAGTTTTATAAAGCTCGATAGCATCAGCTAATACTTGTTTTGCCTTCGCCGCACCTTCAAAAGGTTTAACACTAACTTCTTTATGCTCTAAAATCTTATAATCTTCAAAAAATCTAGTTAGCTCTTTTAAAACATGTGCTGAAACTTCATCAATATCATTGATGTGATTCCACTGCGGATCATCAACGTGGACTGCCAAAATTTTATCATCAGCCTCTCCCCCATCAATCATATGCATTACTCCAATTGGGCGTACATCCATCAAACACATTGGTTGAACCGGGTACTGTCCTAAAACCAAAACATCTAATGGGTCTTTATCGTCGCAATAAGTTTGCGGGATAAAGCCATAGTTGGCCGGATAGTGCACTGAAGAGTAAAGTACTCGATCCACACGAAGCATTCCAGAATCTTTATCCAATTCATACTTATTTTTAGAGCCCCGAGGTACTTCAATTACTGCTGTTATTTTTTCTGGTGGATTTTCACCAACTCCAATGTCATGCCATGGATTCATTATATACTCCTTAATATTAGTTTACCGCATTCGATAATTTATCTACTCTTCTTTGATGCCTTCCGCCTTCAAATTCTGTGTTTAGGAAAATTTTTACCATTTGCGTAGCTGCATCTAGCTCGCAAAAACGAGACCCTAAACAAAGCACATTCGCGTCATTGTGTAAACGAGAAAGCTCGGTAATTTCATTGTTATAGCAAAGCGCTGCTCGAATATGAGGATATTTATTAGCTCGAATGGCCATACCTTGACCAGAGCCACAAATTAGCACGGCCCTTTGCTTTGCATCTTCTTTAAGCTCTGAAGCCAATGCATCGGCAAAGTCTGGATAATCTACTGAATCTGTTGAAGTGGCACCTAAATCAACCCAATCAATGTTTAAGAAATAGGATTTAATTTTTTCTTTTAATTCGAATCCAGCGTGATCTGAGGCAATCAAAAGCTTTTGCATTTAGCCCTCCTAGAGCAATTGAACGTTCTGAAAATAAACAAAAGTTCTGGCTAGCACAAGAAGAAAGCCACCGAACTCTAAAAAGCTACCAATTCAGTTGCAATTTCCTAAAAGACATCAAGCCTGAGGATATCTTAAGTCTATCCTAAAAATGGAACTCTCAATAAAAGCTAAAGTCGAGAAAGCAACTAAGCTATTTTTTTAGCAAGTTCTCCATTCAGCCACAGCCTAATAACGCAGTGTAGATTCATCACCCAGAAGTTACCTTTTAGGAGAAAGAATGATAGCTTGGTGGCCAAATATTCATTACCAGGAGGCCTGAGCGTGTCATTCATTGAAAAACAAGATCCAGAAATTTATGCAGCCATTCAAAAAGAAATTCATCGGCAAGAGTTTGAACTTGAAATGATCGCTTCTGAAAACTTAGTTAGCCCAGCGGTGATGGAAGCACAAGGTTCGGTACTAACCAATAAATACGCTGAGGGTTACCCAGGAAAAAGATATTACGGTGGCTGTGAAAACGTTGACGTGGTTGAAAGCCTTGCCATTGAAAGAGCAAAAAAAATCTATGGCGCGGATCACGCAAACGTACAACCACATAGTGGATCGCAAGCTAATATGGCTGTGTACCTAGCTGAAGCCAAACCTGGCGATAGCGTATTGGGTATGGATTTATCTCATGGTGGTCACCTTACTCACGGTAGCCCTGTTAACTTTTCTGGAAGTCTATACCAAGCACACGCCTATGGCATTAACCCTGAAACTGGCCGCATCGACTACAATCAAATTCGTGAAAAAGCCAAAGAAGTAAAACCAAGAATTTTAATTGCAGGATACTCAGCCTACCCTCGTGAATTAGACTATGAAGCCTTCCGATCTATTGCTGATGAAGTGGCAGCAACACTGCTTGTTGATATGGCCCATTTTGCGGGACTTGTTGCCGGTGGACACTTAAACAATCCTGTGCCTTATGCAGACTATGTTACAACCACAACTCATAAAACCCTACGTGGCCCACGCGGTGGAATGATCTTAACATCCAATGAAAATGCAAAAAAGATTAACTCTAAAATCTTCCCGGGCTCTCAGGGTGGGCCACTTGAACACGTTATCGCCGGTAAAGCCATCGCGTTTGGCGAGGTCTTAAAACCTGAGTTCAAAGAATACACTGGACAAGTAATCAAAAACGCTCAAGCTTGTGCAGAGGCTCTTCTTGAAAATGGTGTAAATTTAGTTACAGGCGGTACTGACAACCACCTACTACTACTGGACTTGAGTGATCGAGAAGTAACAGGTAAAGAAGCGGAAGAAGCTTTAGGAAAAGCTGGAATCACGGTGAATAAAAACACAGTTCCAAATGAAAAAAGAAGTCCATTTGTTACTAGCGGTGTAAGAATTGGAACTCCAGCTCTTACAACCCGTGGAATGAAAGAAACTGAAATGAAACAAATTGCGCTTTGGATCTCTCAAGTGATCAACAAACCAACGGACGAGAATATGCTGAAAGAAATTAAAAACAGCATCCATGAAATGTGCACTAAGTTTCCCCTTTACCCACACTTACAAGGATAGAAAATGCATACTTACCTGTTTGTGGATGCTGATATTTATTTTAAAGATAGGCTACAAAAAATGAACATTGGGGTAACCGGCAATAAAATTTCTTATGTCGGTTATGAAAAGCCTGAGGCCAAAGAAGAAATTTCTATGCGTGGCCTTAGTATTTTTCCAGGCTTTATTGATTCGCAGGTCCACTTCAGAGAACCTGGACTGACTCATAAAGAAGACATTGAACATGGTTCTCGTGGAGCTGCCCTAGGAGGAATCACAGGTTTTTTTGAAATGCCCAACACAAAGCCTCCCACAATCTCAAAAGAAACTATGCAAGACAAACTAAATATTGCCGAACGAGTTTCATTTACCAACTATGCTTTTTATGTTGGAGCTACTAAAGAAAATATCTCCCAACTCGACGAGATCAGAAAGATGCCTGGTGTTTGTGGCGTTAAGATATTTATGGGCTCAAGCACTGGAAGCTTGTTATTATCCGAAGACAGTGAAATTGAAAAAGTGATGGCCAGTGTAAACTCCCCTATCGCCGTTCACTCGGAAGATGAAGACATGTTGGTGGAGCAAAAGCATATCGCCGAAGATGCAAAATCGGTCTTTGCTCACCCAAAATGGCGAAGCAGTGACGTGGCAATGTCTTCTACTCAACGCCTTATAAGCCTTGCTGAGAAAACAAATAAAAAGATTCATATATTACACATTACAACCAGTGATGAAATTGAATATTTAAGAAACAAAAAACACCTTTGCAGCTTTGAACTCACTCCTCAACATCTTAGCTTATCTGCGCCTGAGGCCTACGAAAAACTAGGAGCTTTCGCTCAGATGAACCCACCAATTCGAGAAAAAAGTCACACGAAGGCGCTTTGGAAAGCAGTTGAAGAGAAATCTTTTGATGTTTTTGGAAGTGACCATGCTCCTCACACAAAAGAAGAGAAAAAGAAGCCTTACCCGGAAAGTCCCAGTGGGATGCCTGGAGTTCAAACCATGGTACCAGTTTTATTGACTCATGTGATTGACGGAAAACTTCCTTTGAAAACCTTGGTCGACGGATTAACCAAAAATGTTGCAAAAGTTTTTGGACTAAGAGAAGTTCCCGAAATTAAAGAAGGAAATACTGCCAATTTAAGCATCTTTGATCTTAAAACGGAACGAAAAATTAGCCACGAATGGATGGAAAATAAATCTGGCTGGACTCCATTTGATGGATTCAAAGCAAAAGCCTGGCCGATACATACTATGATCAATGGTGATTTTGCTGTTAAAGACGAAAAGCTTTGTTTAAAGCAGGGAAAAAAATATCTTTTTAGTCACAACTTAAGCTAGACTAAGTTCCTATTTTTTTTCTAGGCCAAGAATTTGATGTTAAAATAAAGGCATGAGATCCATATTCTTATGCCTTTTATTTTTGGTTCTAAGCTCTTGCTCCACTTACCGGGGCATGAACAATTACAGAACCGCAAGGTACCGTCCAGCCACCTACTCCGGCCATAAAAACATACAATTAGGATATCCTTTACGAAGCTTCAAAATTACCAGAGGATTTGCCCCCTACAAAAAATCTCACTACGGAGTGGACTTTGCCGCCCCAAGAGGAAACAGCGTATTTAGCACTCACTCTGGCAGAGTGATCTATACCGGAAGCTCTTTTCGTGGATATGGAAAACTAGTGATTGTGGAGCACCCCAATGGCTACGCTAGTTTTTACGCTCACCTTGAACGAATCACTGCCAAATTAGGTGATTTGGTAGACCGAGGTCAACGAGTGGGCTTGGTGGGAGATAGTGGCAATGCCCGCGGAGTCCATTTACATTACGAACTTAGAATCGACGAAAAAGCTGCGGATCCGAGCCCCTATTTTCACAACTAACTCACCATCAATTTCAGTAAGACAAAGGTCTAAAGACGCAGTGAATCCTGCTTTTTTCAAAAATTTCAGCTTATCATTTATCTATGAAGAAGCTTTTCCTACTAACCCTTTTTTGCTTTACAGGCTTGAGTCTTTTAGAAAATAGCGCTCACGCACAAGAGCATAACTCAAAGAAAAACATAGAGCAGCTTAAATCAACTAAAAGCAAAGTTCGAAAAAAAAGAAATAGAAAGCTGGTAATAAAAAGGTCAAAGAAAAAGTCTCCCAATAAAGCAGCCTCATTGCCTCAAGCTTTACCTTCTAAAATCGTCATTCAAAAAAGTAATGAGATTCTTGAAGAAATTAAAAACCAAAATCCCGGCTCTGATCGCTATATTGGGCTTCGAACTGGTATGATTCAAATTCTCTCTAATATCACTGGCTTGGAAACTTCTGCCGACAAAACTCTATTAACAACCGGAGCAGATATAAACTTTAGATTTTATAAAAACTGGTATATAGAGCTCATTTACACTGAAAATAAAAACACTCTAAACCCTAGTGAATTTACCGGCACTCCATCGAGAACTCTTAGTGACATCTACTATAAAACTTTGGACATAGGAATTAAATATCGATTCATTTTGGACGAAACAAAACCAGGAAACTTCCTTGGCTTTCGGATTTTAAAACACTCAACAAAAAACAATTTTGAACTAGCTGATCCAAGCTCTTCTATTATCATAAATGAATATGAAGGAACTACCTTTGGCGTGGAAAAAGGGATTCCTATCACGAACAATCTTGGAATCAACGCCTCTTTGGATATGATTTCTATTTCAGGAATCCAGCAAGCATCAGACTTTACAGTGGCTGAAAAAGGATTAGGTTTTGTTGTTAGAGGAGAGCTTTACTACAACCTCCACTTTTGGGGGCAAAAATGGAGATCCAGTCTAGCTTATTGGCAAAGTGGAATGATCAATGAGTTTAGCAATGATGATCGTGATCTATTTGAAAGACAAAACCTGGTCCTAACCTACCGGATGATATCAGGAACTTTTGCTTTAACCTTCTAGAAACTTTACAGCAGCCTAAATTTCGAAATATGAAAGCTTGAAAGTACTGACAGTTAAAAAATTGCTATTTTCAAATGATTTAATTTATGGAAAAAGAATTTAAAGTTTTCCAAAGAATAGTTTTTTCCAATATATGTACAGCATAAGGCCATCATAAAGCGATGGCTATTTATTTTTTAAGGGCAAACATAGAGTTTCTTAATGGGATGATCGATCTTGCTTTCTACCCATAGAAACACTTTGATCAGGAGAACTTTCATCCATATGAATCCACTCTGCGTACAATTCATCCACTAGTTCACTTAAATCGTTCAGCTCATTAAAAGCTACTTTTAAAAACTGACAGTCTTGTTTTTTAGCTCGATCGACCATCTCCCCTTTCCAGGTTTCGATCATCTCTTCGGCCATTTGAATTCTCTCTTCCATTCGACGAAAATCAGATTCTTTAAAAGCCTCTTCTTCTTCCTTCATATGAGGATGAATCAAAAACATAAAATCTTCTGGTCGCTGTTTGTTCAAGAAAAACTCCTTACATGTTTATTGTAAGGGGAAGTTTTTCAACTTTTGAATAAAAAAATTTAGGAGCTATTTCTTAGTCTAGATTCGCTTTCAGTAGAGGCAGTTTCAATGCCCTTTTTGCCTTAAAATGGGCATTTTAAGTTTGTTCATCAAATATTTTGAAAAATTTAATGCTCTCAGAAATACGAAGCTCCTTTACAGCTTAGAGTTAACAAAACTTTTTAAATTCAATATAGACAGATACAAGTAAGCATCCTTAAAGTTGATCTATGGAACTTAAAAGTGAATTCAAAAAAATTATTCCCCCGAAATCAAATGCCTACGGCATAATGAACTCAAAGCTCAAAACAAAAACTTCTATTGCATTAAAAGTTCTAAAAAAAGTTAAACTGGATGTAGAGCATAAAGTCTCATCAGTTTTTAAAAAAAATGTCACTCAAATTTGAAATGAATTACTAGTACTTAATCTTTGTTTAGCTTATAAAAAGCACCTCAGTTAAAAAAACTTTGATCGTAAACAAACTAGACAAAACCTGTATTTTTGTTAATCCGCTGTTTGTCAAAACTCTGATCACTTTTACTGAAAAAGCTTCAAGACATAGTCTTGTAAGTAACTGAAAGCAGGAAAAAAAAAGTGGCCTAGAATTTGAAGTATTCAGAGCTGAGGAGAAAGGGTGAATTTTTATGTGGAAGAAATTTTTATTTCTATTGGGTAGTTTAATAAGCTTACAATCTTATGCAGGAATCGTTAATGATATCCCTGAGGGTTCTTTTTATAAAGCCAAAGGTTACGGCTATATTGATGACTCTAGAAATACTCGAGATAACTACATAAGCCTACATCCTGATCTGGAGATTAGAGGTCCCGTTTATGACTATACCTCCGAAGACATCAGCGTAGAGGCCCTAGAACCAAGTCGAATTAAATACACTGAAAAGATTTTTGGAATTATTGTGGCCAGTAGCATTGCCAATATGAAAAAAGAACCAGAGCTTTTCTTTGATGCCCAAGGCAAACCAAACGATAACTATTGGTCTTTTCTTTTAAGCTCTATTAGCATTCCCCATCATGAAAGCTCTCTAATTCATTTTAGAAAAGCACGTCCTGAATACTGCTCAAGCTACAGAAACAAAATCGACTGGATGGACAAGCTGGTAGAAGAATTAGAAAAAGACCCAAGCAAAGGAAGCGCTCACTACAGAACAAAAGGTTACAAAGAAGCGGCTTTTGATTTGTTTGAGAATTTCTACTCTCCAGAAAACTATTTATTTCCCGAGTGTAAATACCTTAAGGGTCAAAACTACTTGAACCAAATACTAATCACCAAAGCCTATGGCGACGCCGGTGTGATGGCCATTAATTTAGGTTCACATGCCGAAATAAGAGACCCTGAAGCACTACTAAATATTTATCGTCATATAGACTATGCGATGGAAATTTGGAGAAACAACTACCGTAAACTCATTGAAGTAACAGCAAATGACTACATCCGTGGCAAAAATGGATATAGAATTGCTTCAAAAGAAGAAGTGAACCGCTATCCTAAAAAAATATGTAGCTTTAAAAATAGTCCATTTTCCTATCAAGGAAAAAGAATCGAAGATTTAAGAGCCGTTCGAAACGATAAAACCTTGGCCTTTGATTCTTTGGCTCTATGGAGCGGACTGCACAATCAAGGAAACTTTAGGTATAACTCTATTTGCAGATATATGAATAACAATTCTTATGACCAAAAGTTTTTATACGAAAACCTTTACCCTGTTTTAGGAATTAAGAGTGTCTCCAGTATTGACGACAATGGAGAAGAAGTAACTTACGAAAGTCTTTACGATACCTATATGACAAAAACCAGCTTAGAGCACAAAGCTCTCGAGGAGATCCGTCATAATATCGCAGCAGCCTATGCTATTCCTGGATTTCAGCCTAAGAAGGCAGTCAATTTGCAAAAGCTTGCGCAACAAAGAATCCGCGATTTTAAAATGCAGGGAATTAATTATAAGAATTTAAATTTAAATAGCTACGGACAAAAAGGTAACTACCTTTTAGATGCTGACTACATTGACCTGTTTTTAAAGCCTGGGTCCATTAAACACTCAGAAAATTACTGTGGAAGAATATACAGAAAAAGAAACACACGAATGTTTTTCAAAAAATCAGAAAGTAGTTCTTTTTTGAAACTACAAGAAAAAGAGGAAGAACCTGAAAGCTACACCCAAGAGTGGTTAAGTAATCAGTTCGCAGGAAATAACGACAAAGAAAAAACGGCTATGGTTTTTGACTCTAGAAATGAAAAACCAAGACAGATTTCAACACCAATTGAAATCATTGACGACATTGGTTATGGCGTAGAACTGCTAAGCCAATGGATGGAAATCGAAATCCCTAGCTTGCGAAGCTTTAAAATTGAAAATTTCAACTCCCAAAACCAAAACTGTAGAAATCAGAATTTTTGGGTAAGCTCACGAATCGGTAGCGAGCAAATATTGAGAAAAATTGAAAGTGTCGATTTCTTTTTAGAAAACGAAAGACTAATAGGTAGTTTTGAAAAGACTTCTTTGGAGCCGGTAGACCAATATATCGCGGCACTAAGAGGGGTCAGCTACTTTCTATGGGTTAGAAAATACCCAGGTGTTGGCGAGACCCCCAAAGTAGGAAGGCTTATGCCTAGAAAAGATGAACAAGGAAAAATCCATCAACCTTTAGTGAAGGTTGTGGCGAAATACGTTCCAATCACAAATAGTAGTTTTGATGAATGGTTGGAAATTGAGTTCGAACCAGGGGAATACGGTTTCGTACCAGCAAAATTTTTGGAAAAAAGGGATTAATAAATAACGGAGGTGTGAAATGAAAATTCACAAAGGAAAGACAATACTTGCAGCTATTTTGTTTGCAGCCTCTTATCTTTACTCTAAGTCTGATCATGTGGAGATATCTCCTAGTCTTGAACAACACAAGGCTCAAACTCAGAGGGTAAAAAAGGACCTAGACACGAATAAGCAAAATAATATTGTCAATAAAAAGACGAAAAAACGGAAAGAGCCGAAAGAAGCTCTTAAAGAATTTAGCCAAAACGAAGTAAAAAACGCAATTCATTTGGCAGGCAAAGACATTTTAAACATCAATGCTTCCACATTTCATCAAAATCTGGATCTCCTCAGTGAGGCTGAGATCTTAGACTTCACACAAAGCTCGAAAGCTTTTATGCAGAAGCTTGCTCGTAAAAAATGTAGAGACTTCTCTTGCGTCAGCCGTGAAGAAGATTCTAGATTTAAGCGAATTTTAAATTATCACCTAGAAATCGCTGGTATCAGAGGAATATTTTCCTCTGAACTAGCAAAAATGGCTCTTGAACAGAGTTTGAATCTAAAATTAGATCGTTCTGCTCAGGAGCTTGCTCTCGATTATTTAAATGCAAGCTTAGGCACATCAGAAAGCATTGAGTATTTAGCTGACTACCACCCTTCTGACATTGAAAGCATGGCCCTAAGAAACTTCTTAAAAGAAAACAAAGATAGTCTAGATTCAAACAGCTTAGATACTTATAGTTTTCTATTTGAGGTAAACGCATTTTCCAAAGATAAATACTCAGCCAATACTTTTGCGAAAAGTTTAAATCAAATTCAAGATCTGGAAAAAAAACTACCAGAGCTTTCCCAAAAATTCTGCGCTAAAATGAAAGAGTTAGATTCTAAAGACAGAAAAGACTATGTAAGCTCCTACTACATTGGCCTTAGAAAAGCTGGCTTAGGGCGCAATCAAGTCCCTGAATGCTAGTCAGCTACACTTCAAGCTCATTTAGCCTCAAAATCCCCTCTACGCTCACAAAAATACTTTTATGTATTCTTTGTTGGTAAAAAAATATATTTGAAACAAAGGGCCCTAGACCTATCAGAAGTAAATAATTGCTAAAGCCCACTATCTAAAACAATTATGTTACACAGATGACTGTTTGGACTCTATAAACGCTTACCCATTTTAAAGAAAAACTTTAAGCCCTCCTAAGGAAAGCTATCTTGCAGTAAAGCTTGAATAAAAAAAAGAGACCAGGAAAACCTAGCCTCTTTTTTATTTTCTGAATAGAAATTTAAAACTAAATTACTTCAGGTGTTTGCTGATTAGTTTTGTCATTTCAAACATAGAAACTTGTTTCTTACCACCGAAAACCGCTTTTAGTTTGTCGTCAGCATTGATGTTTCTTCTGTTTGCAGAATCTTGAAGATTGTTCTTCTTGATATAAGCCCAAACTTTTTTCATAACGTCTGGACGAGAGATTCCTTTAGATCCAACAACTTCAGCAAGCTCAGCAGAAGGAGTTAAAGGAGCCATGAAAGCTGCATTAGGCTTTCTTTTGGTTTTTTTCTTAGCTGCTTTTTTAGTAGCTTTTTTAGCCGCTTTCTTAGTAGCTTTCTTAGCTACCTTTTTAGTGGCTTTTTTTGCAGCCGCTTTTTTAGTAGCTTTTTTAGCTACTTTTTTAGTGGCTTTCTTAGCAACTTTTTTCTTTGCAGCTTTTTTAGCTACTTTTTTCTTAGTTGCTTTCTTCGCAGCAGCTTTTTTAGCTACTTTCTTTGTTGCTTTTTTAGCAGCTTTTTTAGCTACTTTCTTCGTTGCTTTCTTTGTTGCTTTTTTAGCTACTTTTTTTGTAGCTTTCTTTGCAGCTTTTTTCTTTGCCATGTGTATCCTCCAAAACTAATCGTTACTACATGCAGACTTCATCTTAATAACTATTTCAAAAAGCTTTCAAGAAAAAAATTTCGACCGATTTCAATTTTTTTTAGTTTTTCCCCTACGAAGCCTTAGAGAAATCCGTTTTCTTACCCACAATTTTCTCAATAAGACCCACACTCAAGAAAGCCAAAACAGCCCCCGCTAAAGCAAATCCCATGGATGCTGTTAGCCCATAAATGTCTCCTACCAGACCGGCCAAACTATGAACGATACTTACTAATAAACTCATTCCACCGATACAAAATGGCATTACAAAAACCAAGGCTTGGCCAAACTTTTCGGCCATATAACTCATATACACCGGAAAGACTACACTCATGCAAATACCCGATAAACTGAAGAATAACGGGTGGATAAGGAATGCTGCTAGTAAAAATACACTTGTCAAAACTAGGCTTCTTCGCAGCAAAACAAAATTAGAAACTTTAAAATTTAATACGCTACTAAGCAGTCTTCCCGCTAACAAGGAGGCGAAAAATAAACTCAAAGAAAGCCCTGCATCTTCCGCCGAAAATGCTTCTTCGCGACGAAGATAGATTACCAGCCAGAGGGAAATTACCAATTCTGCCACCACATAAAACGCCAAACCTGAAGCAGATAAAACCTTGATAAAGAAGCTAGGATTTTCCACAGATTTTTTTTCACTCTCTGTGTCAATTTGATCCAATTCTACTCTGTGAAGTCTAGGTTTGTTGGTTAAAAAACGTATCAAGCCACAGAAAAATATGGCAAATGCACCCCAGCCAACCCACTTACTATACAACTGCCAATGCATAGAATGAGTAATGGAATAGCTCACGGCAATCGGTGCTAACATGGCAGCTAGGGCATAAATACTTTGTAATACCCCCTGCAATTTTCGCAATAGACTCCCCTCTGAAGTTTCTGAAATCGCCATATTTTGACAAACACCAGTACCGCCAAAAGATAATCCCAAGAGCGCTGCCCCGAGCAACAGACCATTTAAGCTATCACTTGTTGCTAAAAAGTACTGTCCAAAGATTAAAAACAGCATAAAGAACAATAGAACTAAAATTGTCTTATATTTCTGGATCAAATGACTGGCCCAGAAAGATGAAATCAGCATACAAAAACTGGTTACACTAAAAAACCATGCCCCTTGTTTTTCATTTACACTTAAAGTTCTTAGAATTTCAGGAAACAAAGGACCTCTACTTAGGTCAGAAAATGCCTGAATAAACATACTACCGAAGGCTAAAATCACCAAAAACCAATTCATACTCATAATTTGCCTCTTTCTGGACTTAATCTCATTTTGAATCAACCGATCAAATATATATGAAAAATGAGTTTCAGGAAATACTAAAACAAAAGTTACAAGCTGTGGAAAAACCCGCACAAAAAGCTGTGTCTTTTGTACAAACAAACCCCTCTCATCTTTCTCTAGACTTGGTAACTCGTTTAAATCCAATGAACTTGAGTGTAAAACCAAAGAACGCTTATTGGAACTCGAGTTCCGAACAACAAGCCATGGACAAAGAAAAAACTTACGCACAAACTAACACCAGGGCTCCTGAAGAAGTGCCCACAGAAATTTTGGGTGAGTTTTTTAACAACGAAAGCGTTAGAACCGCAAAAATCTTTTTTGCTTCCGTTGGCCATCCAATAAATAGCCCAATGAGTTTAGAGTCTTTAAAAAGAGTTTATAGAATCTTAGCTAAAAAACTCCACCCAGATATGCAAGATGGAAAGGTGGAAGAATTTCGTCTTTTAAAAGATAGTTACGAGAATTTAAAAAACAACTGGCATAGCGTGGATTCAGAACAGCAAGCAGCGTAAAATTGCCTTTAAAAAATAACAAAGATTCATTTCGCAAATAGATCTAATTAGGCCTATATTTCAAAACTTAAAAACGAAATAAAAAAAGACCGACTACGAAAGTCGGCCTTAATAATTTTAGTTTTATTAATTAATGCATCTTACGATACTTAATTCTTGTTGGCTCAAGACTGTCCACACCCAAACGCTTCTTAAGATCAGCCTCATACTCAGAGTATGTACCAGGATAGAAAGTCACTTGGGAATCACCCTCAAAAGCCAAGATATGTGTACAAATTCTATCTAAGAACCATCTATCATGGGATACCACTACCGCACTTCCTGCGAAGTTTAACAAGGCTTCTTCAAGGGCTCTGATTGTAGCAACATCCAAGTCATTCGTCGGCTCATCGAGAAGAAGTAAGTTTCCACCAGATTTTAAAAGCTTCGCTAGCAGCAAACGATTTCTTTCTCCACCAGATAAGCTACCTACTTTTTTCTGCTGATCGCCACCTTGGAAATTAAAACGAGAGAGATAGGCACGAGCGTTCATTTCCACATTGCCAACCATGATAATGTCATCGCCACCAGAAACTTCCTCATAAACGGTTTTGTCGCCACTTAGTGATTCACGGCTTTGATCCACGTAAGCGATTTGCACAGTATCACCCACAGTAAACTCACCTTCATCCGGTTTCTCACGTCCCGTAATCATATTAAACATAGTAGTTTTACCGGCACCATTTGGACCAATCACACCAACAATGGCACCACGAGGAATCATAAAGTCTAGATTGTCATAAAGCATCTTATCGCCGAAAGACTTTTTAACTCCTTTGGCTTCAATCACCACATTTCCTAAACGAGGACCTGGTGGAATGTACATCTGTAGCTCATTGATTTTTTCTTTACTAGGTTGCTTGATCAGCTCTTCGTAAGCACTCAAACGAGCTTTGGCCTTAGCGTGACGACCTTTAGCCCCTTGACGAACCCACTCAAGCTCCTTGCTAATTTGCTTTTGACGTTTGTCTTCTTGTTTAGCTTCCGTTGCTTGACGCTTGTCTTTTTGCTCAAGCCATGAAGAATAGTTTCCTTCAAATGGAATTCCTTCTCCACGATCTAACTCTAAAATCCAACCAGCTACATTATCTAAAAAGTAGCGATCGTGAGTTACGGCAATTACTGTACCTGGGAAGTCATGCAAGTATTTTTCTAACCAAGAAACACTTTCTGCGTCCAAATGGTTGGTAGGCTCATCTAAAAGTAAAATATCTGGCTCACTCAAAAGTAGCTTGGTCAAAGCAACACGACGTTTTTCACCACCAGAAATATTCTTCACAATGGTATCCGCAGGAGGACAACGAAGAGCGTCCATGGCTTTATCTAATTTATGATCAAGTTCCCAACCGTTTTGTGAATCGATGATGTCTTGAAGCTTGGCTTGCTTTTCTAAAAGATCGTTCATCTCGTCATCACTCATAGGCTCTGCAAACTTCATTGAAATTTCATTAAACTCTTTAAGGGCAGTGGTTAACTCACCTAAAGCCTCTTCGATATTTTCACGAACTGTTTTTTCTTCATCTAGCTCTGGTTCCTGTTGGAGGTAGCCGATTTTCAAATCTCTTGCAGGAAAGGCTTCGCCTAAAAAGTCTTGATCAATTCCAGCCATGATTTTCATCAATGTAGATTTACCAGCTCCGTTTCCACCTAAAATTCCAATTTTAGCTCCGTAAAAATAAGAAAGATAAATATCTTTTAATATATACTTTTTCGGTGGAATTACTTTTCCCACGCCTTTCATCGTATAGATGATTTCGTTTGCCATGAGGGCTCCTTTACAGATTGTTTGAATCGGGCAAAGCTTAGCGGAAAATTGCTTTGTTTTCAACCTCATACAAAGACCTCATGCCCATTAATCCATCAGCGAAAAGAAAAGTATTTATTTTTCTTGATAAGAGCCTAATGCTTAGGGACACTATGTTACAGCATGAGTAGTAAATCGAAGTCGGATAAAACAGAAATCGCAGCAGGGCTAAAAAACAGCTTAGAATCGCTTCAGGCATCATTAGATGAATGGGCTGCTGTGGAAAAAGAAGTAAAAAGTGCTCCTAAAGCCGACGAATCTGAAAAAAAGAATAGCAAAAAAGCAGATCCTGAGCTAATCAGCAAACTTATGCAGCAAATTGAAAACTTATCTCTTTAGGGATTAGCCATGGGCCCAATTGAAACTTTAATTCAGCAAAAAATAGAAGCCAAATACAATCCAGATCTTTTAGATATTGAAAACGAAAGTAATCGTCATAGCGCTCCTCTTGGTAGCGAGAGCCACTTTAAGATAATCTGTGTTTCTGATAATTTTTCTGGTGTGAGTCGCATTCAGAGATCGAGAGAGATTCATAGTTTATTAGCCACGGAGATTGCTCAAATCCACGCAATTAGCTTAAAGTTGTATACCAAAGATGAGTGGCAAAACTTAAGCAACAAAGACCTTCTGCTGTCGCCAAATTGTAAATCCAAACTCTAAAGCCCAATTTTTGGCACCGATTTCATCAAAACTCTCCTGAAATCAAATAAATACAAATCTCAGTCGGCATGAAAATTGAACCATTAATATTCTATGAAGCTTGGTTTTAGCATATTGATTTTATTCATTTGTATTGAAAGCTATGGGTTTAAATTTCCAAGCTTTGGCCCTATGAAAGCTTTCTGCCCATCATCAATTGATCAAGGTAAAAACTCAGACAAAAAGAGTTTTCTTGAAATCATAGATTACAAATCCTTGCACGAGTCTGACCAACAAGCTCTATCTTGTATCCAAGAAGCTTGTCCAAATGAAATTTACTACCGAAAAAGTATCGGCTTAGATAACAGCAATTTAATTCTTTCAGAACAGGACTGGGTTTATTTCGAGAAACATTACGAAGAAATCTCTCAAGAATATTCTGAACTGCTATATGACTTCATTAATAAAGAAAATTTAGATAGCCAGGAAAAATCAGCTTTTATAGAACAACAACTCTCGGAGAAATCTGAGCATGAAATTAACAAGATATTTCAAAGCAAAGAAGGCGCACAAATTCGTTTTCTGCGCCTTTTTTCTTACTTTTCTCGTGAATTGATAGATTTAATAGACCCGGAAGTATATCGAAACACTGAAATGTACCAATTAAAAAAAGATGCTGAAAAAAACTTAGCTGAAGAAATCAGACCTGCAGTATTGAATCTCACCCATTTTATAAATCACGATTTTAATTTCCTAAGCAAGCTCTATTATTTTAATATGATTGAGTCTCTTAAAATTGATGGCTATTTAGAATTGAGATACCCTGAAAATACAAAATCGGAAGCCCTCGAAAAATTTCAATCCTTGATCAGGGATCAACTAGATCAACTTAAAGCTACTGCTAAAACTTATTTTTCGGATTTTATCCCATTCACATACACCCTCAACTTTCTCGAGGGTAGTTTCAAATCAAACACAGAAAACTTATCTGCGCTGGCAGGAGAATTAACATTGTTAGTCCTTTTAAACTATCTAAATACCCCGGAAATTTCGAATAAAATTCACAGAGATATAAACTACCCTATTTCAAGCCTATTCAATGTAGGAAAAAAAAGAAACGATAGGAAAGATACAGCAAGAATTCTTGAACACAAAAGAAAACTAGATAAGGAGCTATTTTCTTTTTGTGAAAAAGCCATCGTCGGATCTGTTAGTTCCGCATTAGATGACAGATTCTACAGCCAAGAGCGCTTTCAAATCGAATTAAATAAGCTTAAGACAAATGCAAAAAAATCTCTAAAAAACCTAAAGGGCTTAGACGCTGATAATCGAGAACAATTAGAAGAAAAAATCGAAGATCTACGCATTGCGCTCCCTCCATCGAGAAAAAAAACGAAAAATAATATAACTAGATTTATAGAGGAAAAACTGAAAAGAATAGAGTTGAATAACGACTCTTTTCTAAGGATAAAAAATAATTTATCAGAAAATGATAAGGTTCTTTTTGCCATTCTAAGCCTGGAAGAAACTAATACAGAACTATCAAAAACCTTAAAGTTCCAGTATAAAAATTCATATATTTTCACATCCTGTGAAGAACTCTTGCCCCAATTAGTAGAAGACTATACACACCAAAAAACTAAATTTATCAAAGCATCTAACATCACTTACAAATATCCTGGAGCATTGCATGGAGTCTTAGGTCACGAAATAGCACATCATATATTCCCTCACCTACAAGAACAAAATTTCCATCGCTGCTCCCTAGAACGATATCAAAAACAATACTCAATCGCTATTGATAAGTTGCCCGGAGAACAATACTTAGATGAGCTATTCGCCGATCAATTTGGGGTAGAATTGGCAGAGGATTTCAATAATAGTAAAATAGAAAAT
>JAYZXX010000183.1:0-8745 GCA_036140815.1 Bdellovibrionota bacterium
AATTTTAACTCTTGTAAGAACAACTAATATTATTCAAGTAATAAAAAGAGGTTTCGTTGATAGTTACAATTGGTCCGTTACGACCTTGCTGAGCTTTTGGAAACTTTTAAGCAATCAGGTTTCTGCGAAATCTATTGGTGGCCCTTTAATGATTGGTCAATTGGCAAGTCAAAGTATGGCAGTTGGCTTGAGTGCCTTTCTTAAAATTATGGGAATTATCTCGATCAATTTATTTATACTAAACTTACTTCCTCTTCCCGTTCTAGACGGTGGACATTTGTTGTTTTACACCATCGAAGTAGTTAGAGGAAAACCTGTTTCAATGCGTGTTCTAGAAGTGGCGCAAACCTTTGGACTTGTGTTACTCCTTTCATTAATGGTCTTTGCGACCTATAACGATTTTGCGAGATTTCTAGGTTTCTTATGAAAATTTTAGCGATCAGCTGCAGTACTAATTACGGCAGTATTGCAGTTGGTGAAAACAATCAATTGCTGGAAAATATTGAGTGGGAACGAGCCCAGAGTCATGGAGAATTGGTAACTCCTTACCTTCAAGAAATTATGCAAAAAGTGAATTGGGATTTTTCCGATCTAGATTTAATTGCAGTCGATAAAGGCCCCGGATCATTCACAGGTGTAAGAGTTGCGATTAACTCTGTAAAGGCATTGGCTTATAGCTTTGAAACTCCTATATGGGCTGAGAACTCCCTTAGAATAATGGCTGAAGCTTGCCCTGCTTCCGAAAAAAAATTGTTTTGTTGTTTGAATGCTTTTAAAAATGAAGTCTTTGTCTCTAGTTTTGAATACAAGGACTCTGCCTGGATGGAAGTTTTAGAAGCTCAAAGTATAGAAGTAGAAAAACTTCCTGATTTAATCCAATCGGAGTCTATAGATTTCTTTGGCGATGCCATTGAGCCTTATTTAGATCGCATGGAAAGTGATTTTAAAGAAGCTATCAACTTCATTAAGCAAGAGCCTTCCAAACCAAGGGCCAGAGATTTGCTAAGTATTTGTTTTAAGGAATATAATTCTGAGCAGACCTTGGACTGGAAATCGCTAAATAGTCTATATATCAAGCTTTCTGCTGCCGAAGAGAAATTGAAGAAGGGATTGCTGAAGCCTCTCCCGAAAATATAGGTGAATTGTGAACAAAGTATTTTCCATGTCAGACTATCAAAACTCAACGGCCGATCAAAGCGGACCGTATACCATAGCTCTTGCTAGTGGTAAGGGTGGCGTTGGTAAAAGCTTTGTAGCTTCTAGTTTGGCCATTTGTTTCGCAAGAATGTCTTACCGTGTGTGCCTTATTGATTTAGATTTTGGAAGTGCCAATATTCACACATACCTTGGTATGGTTCCTCACGGCGGTGGTTTAACTGATTTTATCAAAGATCGTGTGATCGACATTAACCAGCTTATGCTACCCTCTGGTATCAATAACCTAAGTATTATTTCTGGTAACAATGATTCCTTAGACATGGCAAATGTAACTGAAGAAGAATATAGTAAGATTCTATCTTCAATTCCAAAACTATCTTGTGATGTAGTGATTCTTGATTTGGGAGCTGGAACTGGAAATTCAACATTAGATTCATTCGCTAGTGCTGATCTTAGCTTAATGACAGTTACTCCAGAGCCCACCTCTATTGAAAATGCTTACCGATTTTTAAAGTCAGCTTTTTATAGAAAGCTAAAAGTATCTGAGCACAATTCTGGAGTACAAGAAATTATAGAAGAAGCAATGGATCAACAGAACCAATTAAATATTCGTTCACCAAAAGATCTATTAAACTATTTAAACCAAAATCATATGTATAACACTCAAGAATTCATGAAAGAGTTAGAAAGTTTTGAATTAGGCATTATCCTAAATCAAGTTCGCTCTGGTAGAGATATTGATGTGGGTAAAGGTGTAGCTTCCATTTCTAGAAATTACTTTGGAATTCCGGTTCGCTATCTAGGCCACGTTGCTCATGATAATGCGGTTTGGCAAGCACTTCGCAAAAAGCGTCCTTTGCTAATAGATTATCCAGCATCCCCTATTAACAACCAATTTTTCGCAATTGCCAAATTGATCCTTGGCCCTAAGGCAAAAAAAGCAGTAGTATAAGTTCATGTCACTGAACTTTGATGATTATTACGACTTATTACAAGTAGATCCAGCAGCAAGTCTTGAAGAGATTCAAAGAGCTTACCGTAAAACAAAAGCTTTGTACTCTCCAGATAGCCCAGCTTTGTATTCTATGTTTTCGAAAGAAGAAGCAACTGAGCTTATTCATGTAATCGAAACCGCTTACAAAACTTTAAGCAGCCCAAATCTACGTGCCGAGTATGATCAACAACGAATGAGGCCTAAGGGAGCTTGGGATCAGAGCTCAAATGTTCAAGACGATGCCATTTATGGGTTGAGCGGAGAAAGTTCCGGTGATTTTTCAAACATGGATTCAAACCCAAGCCAATCAGTGGGTTTTTCTGGTGATTCGCCAGATTTAATGTCCAATGTTGTCGAACCGTCTCCACAGCCTACAAGCAATCAAAAATTAGGGAACACCCGCTTTGGAAACTATGTCCTAGATCCAGAGGTAGAAGAATACATCCAATCCGTTGAAGTTATTGACGGCCCATTTTTAAAAACTGTACGAGAATACAAAGGTGTAAGTATAGACCAAATTGCTTCTATCACCAAAATTGGTGGTCACCATTTAGCAGCCATTGAGAACAATGACTTCTCCCAATTGCCACCTGTTGTATTCTCTAAAGCTTTCGTAAAGCAATACGCACAGCTTGTGGGCCTTGATCCACAAAAATGTTCTGATGCTTATGCTGAAATGATGAAAAAAGAGCAAAACTAAAATGCAGTACCAAAAAACTGTAACCGAAGAGAATGAAGGTGTTAGACTGGATCAATTTCTATGTTCTTTTGAAGAAGTTCCTTCGAGATCACATGCGGCTAAGCTGATTGAAAATGGTGATGTTCAAGTTTTAGGGATTTCTAAGAAGCTTAAGGCCTCCACCAAACTGTCCACGGGACAGACGGTTCTTGTTAAGAATCCTGAAAGAGTGCCGACAAAATTGAGCAAATGGGATTACCCTCTCGATATTTATTTTGAGGATGATGATTTAATCGTTTTAAACAAAGAATCTGGGATGGTAGTTCATCCTTCCCCAGGGCATCCAGACAAAACCTTAGTGAATGCTCTGCTAAATCACTCCGACTGTTTCCAAATGGGTATGAATGAGGAGAGACCTGGAATCGTTCACCGTATTGACAAGGAAACCAGTGGATTATTGGTGGTTGCAAAAAACTCTGAAACCCATCAAAAGCTAACTGATCTTTTTAAAAACAGAGATATCGAGCGAAATTACTGGGCTGTATGTGCTGGAATCCCCAAAGATCTTTCTGGTAGCATTGAATCAGAAATAGGCCGTCACCCTGTGAATCGTAAAAAAATGTCTAGTCAATCCAGACAAGGCAAATACGCCAAGACCGATTATAAAATACTGGCTAATTTTAATAAACTCAGCCTGGTAAAATTTAAGTTGCACACAGGTCGAACCCATCAAATTAGAGTTCATTGTTCAGAAAAACATTTTCCTATAATTTGCGACGAACTTTATAGCTCTATGGGAGGCTTAAAAAGCTTTTTAAGCCAAAAACAAATTGCAGATCTTAAAAAGTTAAACCGCTTTTTTCTTCACGCTGCTGTCCTAGGCTTTGTTCACCCTCGAACAGGTGAAAAACTAGCCTTCTATTCTCCTATACCAAAGGACCTTCAGACTTGGATTGATCACTTTGGTTTTGTAGAATATTTGCAGCAGGAGAAATTTACCAATGCTTGAAGTACAAGAAACCCCACTTGGTCATGAAATTTTAAATGAGAATTTCTATATTCTTTTTGGCAACTCCAATGTGGATTATGAAAATTATAAAGACATCATTAATGCGAGACTTGGTGAACAGTTAAACTTTCAAGCAGTAGATCAGGTTCATGGAGATGGAATCTATATTTTCGGTGAGGAGTCACCGGAGCAAACAGAAGCAGACGCCATTCTGCTAAAAAAGCCCGGTCAGTGCGGAATTATCAAAACCGCAGACTGTTTACCAATAGTTTTAACCAACGCTGTAACAAAAGAAGCGGCCATCATTCATGCTGGCTGGAGAGGTGTTTATAATGGAATACTTCTCAAAGCTCTAAATCATTTTAGAGATCAAAACCCTGAAAACCTAAAACTATACATCGGTCCTCATATTTCGTTTTACAGCTATCAGGTAGGGCCTGATCTTTATACTATGTTTGAGGACAAGTTTTCTTTTTTGACAGAAGGTGTGCATTTCAATAAAGACCTTTTAAGTCCTCAACATTACAAATTAAATCTTCAAGAAATTCTAATTACGCACTTAGAAACTGAGATCGCCTCAGAGGTCTATTCCATAAGAAGTCAAATCAACACCATCAGTCATCCCCTATTTCACTCCTATAGAGAGTTGGGAGATAAAGCCGGCAGAAATTTGAGCTTTCTTGTAAGGCGAGTTTGATTTCAATAGCACTTGCACTAGAAATAATTATTAACTTGCCAAAACTTTGCAGTACACCTTCTTGGGTTCCAACAAAAAACCCCAAGCATTCAAATTATGAAGTTGAAATTTTCAACACCAGCTGTTTTTTTTCAAAATGCTTATAGATGTAATCTCAGCCAATTCTACAAACTTTGTACTTAGAATGAGGTTAAATTAACTGTAAACACTTTTGACAATCCTGTAAGTACTTCTAAAAATATTGTATTTTGCCGGTGAGTTAGAGAACTGTGTTATTTTATCTTTGAATGCATTACTCAACACTAAAGGGAAAACAATGATTAAAGTTTTTTTAGTTCTATTTAGCCTTTTCATAAGTCTAAACCTTAAGGCAGAAATCATTTTAAGTGGTCCTGTTCTAAGAGAAGGCGTTCGGCAAATTGTCGGCCAAGTATTAGTGGCTACAGAAATGAAAGACTATAGTGTTGAAGTGACAGACCTGTTTTTTGAAACTGGCCCCCTAGGCTACGATGTTAGATTAACTAGCTGGGATGGTTCGCAGCTTTATCTTTTCGCCGACATTACAATTAACAACAAAACCAAAGGTAGGCTTCTTTTTATTTTAAGTGATTCAGACGTATATAAACAAAGCTTAAAACATTCTGATCCCCAAATTCATAGTGCAAATTTAGTTAAATATGACCCAATCCTCGGAACTAAAATCTATGATAGTAAAAACGATAGACACAACTTGCTAGTATTATTGCCGGTAGGCTACGAAAAAGAAAATTATCAAAACATCGTTTTGATGCCGCCTTCAGTTGAAAGCTTCGATGATTATGTTGATTTCCAAAATGAACATTCTTCTAGAGATTACTAAATTTCAAAAGACTCTAATCTCATTTTGAAACACCGGCCATTTCTTCAACACAATAAAAAGTTAGACACTGTCTTCTAAGTGTCTGATTTTTCTTAATCTTTACTAATTATCCACTAAACTTCAGACATTATTTTACCTACTGACGCGTTTTGAGGCGACAAATTGGTCTAGCTAAGCACCTATAATTACAGTCATTTTAGGCTTCTGCCGATAAGGATATTGGCACGATACTTGGAGTGTTAAGGTAGTGATGGGATTCAAAAGTTTAATTGGGGATTTAAAAAAAATTGAACCACTAAGTTTTAGCTTAGGACTGGGGATGATGTGTTTATCCTTATCCTTAGCCTTTCATAGCGGTTTAAAATACGAAATCCGTAATGGCTTGGCCCTGAATGAAAGAGTTGTTTTATCAACAGTAACAGGAAACATTACCCAAGATGGAATCTTATCAAAGGTAATTAAAGTCCGTTCTGATAACAAAATTTTCATTGAGGTTTACCAACTAGGTCATAATGGGCAAGAGCTCATTTCTAAACTTCCAATTCCTCATTCTCACGATGGATATTTCCATTTAAGAGGAGAGAGTTCGAATCTCATTTTAAATGATGTGGATGGCGATGCCATTCCTGAAATTGTAGCTCCGAGTTTTGATCACAATATGGTAGCCCACCTAAATGTGTACAAATACGATCGTGAGTCTAACAGTTTCTACTTAATGACGAAAAAGGAGTAGAACGTGCTAAGGCCGAATGTATTTCGCAATACCTTAATCATTGCATTGAGTTTCTATATGTTACTCAGTTACCAAAACTGTGGCGAAAACGCAAAATTCAATCCACAGTTGGTTGATAGTTCTCCCGATTTAGAATCAAACGAGTTTTTAAGCAAGATCGCTGAAGATGCTGATGTTATTTGGAGTTCAGAGGACAAAGCACTTAATCTTTCTTGTAAATTCAGAATTCCTGAGTGTGGTGCTGAAGAAGAAATTTCAGAAGCTTGTGTGGCCGAAACGGTGTCTGCCTACTACGATTCACTAGAGTGTGCCGGGTTTGATGTATATGAAGGTAATGACTGTTTGGTAGCTATTAGCAGCTCTAAACCAACAGTTATGGAACCTGTTCTATTAGATATCACTTGTTTTAATACCGATAACCAGAACAAAAAGGCTCTTAACTTAGGAATGTGTTACGGAGAAGATATTGGTTTTTCTAAAGATGCTCCAAGCACGGGAATGAGGATTTCTGCCTGGGCTGAACTTGGTGATGAATACCCCTATTCCAGACAAATTAGACAATTAGTATTTTACCCAAATCAAGAAGACGTAAAAATGGTTCTACATGAAATGGGCGTGGGATCAGAGGTAAAAGATGCTTGTGGCAAAGTAAAACAAGCCCAAGCTTTGGACTTAGTAATTCCTGTCGAAGTGAAAGAACTAAGCTCTGACAAATAAGATAAAAATAAAAACGATGACCAAAGAAATAGGCTCCAACTCAATTTATGTAGCCTATTTTTTTTTATTCAGATCTCTCCAAGACTTCCCTTGTCTAGCTTTGTAGTTCAATTGAAAATTTCTTACAGCCCTTTGATGCTCTTTGTAGTTTTTCGAAAAATAATGCGTTCCATCGTTTTTACTTACGAAATAAAGGTACTCGCTGTTCTCCGGCTTAAAAACAGATTGTAAGCTTTCTCTGCCAGGATTAGAAATAGGACCTTTAGGTAAAGCCGGAATTTTGTAGGTATTGTAGGCCGTTTTCTCTAAAATATCTTTTTTCTGAATGTTCTTTTTCCAGTAGCCATATTTTTCTTTTATACCGTAAAGAATTGTCGGATCACTTTGAATTCGCATTTTCTTTCGCAAGCGATTCTGAAACACAGAGCTAATCAAAGGTCTTTCTTGAGGGGCTCCTGTTTCCTTTTCAATGATAGAGGCTAGAGTAACAATCTCGTGACGACTTAAATTTGTCGGAGCTCTTTCAAGGCTTGCGAAAACCTCTTGGAATCGCTCCACCATAATTTTAAGAATGTTTCTTTCACCTTGATACTTTGTGATTCGATAAGTGTCAGGAAAAAGATAGCCCTCAAGGCTTGGTAAACTTTGTCCAAGAAGACTTTGAATAAAACTTGGGCTCTTTGCTAAACGCAAGAACTCGTTCTCATCAATCAGATTTTTACTGGCCAGAAGGTCAGCGATTTCATATATATTTAGTCCTTCTTGGATAGTGAAACTATGCTGAACCATAATTCCTGAAACTAAAATATTAAGAACTTCACTAGGCCTCATATTCCTACGAAGCTCATACTCACCGGTCTTTACCTTTTTAATGGCCGATTCATATTTTGCTAGTGCAGTAAAATACTTTGAATTTGTAATTAAACCTTCTTTTTTTAATGCACTAGTGATTTTATAAAATGGCCCCGGTTTAACTTCAAAATATACACTGGAGTCATCCTCAGAAGGAGGATTCTGTAAAAAGCTATAGGCCTCAAAAGCAACATAAGCAGAAGCAACTGTAAATATCAAAGACAATGAAACTACAATTTTCTTAATCACTACTTTAACTCCACACCGGTTGCCAATTTTGAAGAATCAAACTCACCTTCATCTTCTAAGTAAGCCACTGGCTCTGTACAGTAATAAACTGCAAAGTGTGCCGATGGATGTCCATTACCACTCTTTTTAAACCCACCAAATGGAAGTTTCGAACTAGCTCCACAAGTAGCCCTGTTCCAATTCAATAAACCAACCTCTAAATCAGCAGCAACTTTTTCATAAACACTTCGTGATTTAGAAAATACCGCAGCAGACAACCCGTAACTGGTGTCATTTGCTAAAGCGATCGCTTCATCTAGGTCTTCTGTCTTGTAAATGGCAACATTAGGCCCAAAAATTTCTTCTTTTTCATAGACCGAATCCGAGCGGTGCTCACTCACCAAGTTCACCGAAGGTGTAACGTAGTGTCCCTTTGTATCCAACTCTAAAGCCTTACCGCGCATCAGATTTTCAGCCCCTTCACGCTTTGCGATCTCTTGAAAACGTAAAAACTTTTCAACTGAACGCTCATTAATAAGAGGGCCCATGAAAACATCTTTCTTCCAGTGACCTATTTTTATAGCCTTAGCACTTTTGTGATATCTATCTACAAATTCATGGTAGCGATCTTTATGTACAATAATTCTAGAGGTACAAGAGCATCTTTGCCCAGCAGAGGCAAAGGCACCAAAAAGGTTTTCATAAATAGCTCTGTCCATATCAATGTCATCCCAGACAATAGACGTATTCTTTCCACCCATTTCAAGTGCCGACATTTTCCAATAGTGTGTTACTATTTCCTGTTTGATTCTAAGCCCT
>JAYZXX010000184.1:0-19972 GCA_036140815.1 Bdellovibrionota bacterium
GGAAGGTCCAAAACGAGTAACATGGATGTGAGGGAAGAAGCCAAAGGCGAATGACCGGAAACGTGTCTGAGAAAAATACTTTTGTTTCAGAAGGCCGGTTCATTCAAAGAACTAAACCGAGGAGTAAAAACAAACCCCAAATAACCACAAAGAAACCCCAGCCGAAGGCCAAAAACGTGTCTGAGAAAAATACTTTTGTTTCAGAAGGCCGGTTCATTCAAAGAACTAAACCGAGGAGTAAAAAATACCCCCAAAAAAATTAATCCTTAGTCACAGAAATCCCTTTATAAATAAAAGGCTCCGCCACAACACGAATCTTCTCAATATTTAAACCCGACTCATCCAAAGTCCCCGAACCAGTCAATCGAGCCTTCCCATTTACGTAATCAAAATCAATGATTTTAGTACGTGGGTCCCAATTAATCGGAATTCTCTGAAACTCTTGAAACACCACATTTTCTGGAACTTCAAAACGAGCGATCAAACTACGAACATCGGCAGTTACGTCATAATCAATGGTAATGTTCAAATCACCATACTTATCATTAGGGTCTCTAAAAGAGTACAATTCCCCTTGGTAATACCCAATGATACTTTCAAATTGATTTCGCAGCCTTTCTCTTCGCTCCGCTTCCTCAATACGAGGAACTACATTAGAAATTCTAGCTACTTCGAGACTTCCAATTAAACCATTCGAACGCCATTCAGCAACAACTCTTGAATTAGACCAGTTCCCTTTTATTGAATCGCTATCTATCCCAACGCTTGGAGCCTGATAAATCATCTGGAAATTTCCGGTTTCATCAAACTTAACTTCAAACTCTCTTTCTTCATTAGAGTAGACAAAGTACTTATAACGAAGCTGCCCTTTAAGTCGCGGCAAAGTATAGATATCTCCATTTTCATCCGTACCAGCAATTTCATCTACATAGTATAGACGCAACTGAATGGGATAAGTGTTTCCATCCACATGATAAAGACTTCCCTCGTAAACTCCCTTTACTGTAGTGCCGAGCTTATCCAATCGATTCGACTGACGATTAATTTCCTCATTTTGCACATCCCTATCATCGAGCCCTAAGCTACAGCCAGATACCATCAACAAGGAAAACAAACCAATTAATAAAATTCTCATATCTACCTCTTTCTGTACGCAATCTTTGAACTTACAAAAGCATCTTGATTACTACGAAATATTTTTTCTCTTACAAAGCCAACCACTTTCCAAATCAAGGCCATATAATCTTCAATGATTGCATAACCACAAGGAACCCAAATTAAAGTAACGATGGTTCCTGATATTAATCCCCAAGACAAAGCAAGGGTCATCGGAACAAGTACTTCATCCGTACCACCAATCCCGTAGGCTGATGGCATTAAACCACCCACTGTAGTCAAACCCGTTACCAATACTGACCTTAATCGATGAGTTGAGGCTTGCGCAAGTGCATCTTGAAAAGATAGCTTTCCTTCTTCTAAAGTTTCATCAATGTAACTCACCAACACAATAGCCGCATTAACAATCACACCCGCTAATCCAACCACACCGATCAATGCAAAGAAACTCAATGGACGATTATGTAAAAAGAATGAAATACTAACACCAATTAACCCTAATGGGATTGTTGAAATCACTAAAAATGATCTTAAAAAGCTCCGAAATAAAAAGACGAGGATTCCAAAAATCCCTAAACCTGATAACACCATCGCTTGCATTAAAGAACTAATGGATTCTTTAGTGCTCTCCGCTTCTCCACCTACAACTAAAGACACCCTTGGGTAATCTTTAAGTAAGTCTTGAGCAATCTCAGCAGCCTTTTTATTCAAAACTATAGAAGTGATTTTATCTTGTTCTACATTTGAAGTTACTGTAATTGCCGTTTTCATATCGAAATGCTTTCTTACCTCGGGTGCTTCTTCACGCTTAATATCAACGATTGAGTACAAAGGAACTAATCTTCTCGTAGCAGAATCCATGATGTAGGTATTTTTCAGACTCTTCATAGTGGCGCGTTCTTTATCTCTATACCTTACTCGAATGTAGAAGTCATCACCATCACGAGTTAGCTCAGAAACAATAGCCCCTTGTAAAGCAGTTCTTAGAGCCGTTCCCACTTCATTGGTATTGATATTCATACTAGCAATTCGTTGGTAATTGGGAATTACACGAAACTCAGGCCCACCTCGAACTACATCTGTCTCTAAATCCACTACGCCTTCAATTTTAGAAACCTCAGATTGAAACTTACCTACTAACTCTTTTAATTCGGTTTTATAATTGGATCGAAAGGTCAAACTCATTGCCGCACCTACGGGTGGACCATTTTTTTGGGCCTCGAAGCTTAGTTTTGTAAATTGACCTTTATCTATGCTTCTAAGTTTCTTTAAAATTTGCAAGGAATCCTGTTCTCGTGCAATTTCAGCGGGAACCACAACTTGCATCATTCCTACGTACTCACCATTTTTTGCATCGGCATCACCAGGGTTTTTCATGGCTACACCCGCTCGAGTAATAATGCTCTCGATCATTCCCTCTGGTTCATCAGCTAAAACCCTATGAACATCTTCAACCAATCTATGCGTCAGTGAATCCGTTTTTTCCAAATTGTATTCGATGGGAGTCTCATAAAATGCCAAATAAGTTTCAACAGCATTGGATGGAAACAATTCAAAACGATTCAAAAACACATTGATAAAAAGACTGCCAAAAAACAACATGCCAATTAACACGCTCACAATATAACGCCTACGTATCGCCAATCTCATGAAGCCTTCAAATCGGTTTTGTATTCCTTCGAACCAGTCCCTTTTCTCTTCTTTTTCTTTTGGCTTCACATTACGAACCGTCCACTGCAAACGAGCTGGCAGTAGAAAGAAAGACTCCAGCAAACTCATACTAAGGGACAAGGTTACAATAATAGGAATCCATTTAATAAATTGCCCCATTACACCTTTAGTCACTAACATCGGTAAAAAGGCAGCAATGGTGGTTAGAACCGTTGCTGTTAAAGGCACCCAAAACTGATGAGCCGCTTTTAAAGCTGCCTCTTTAATTTCAAGCCCTTCTTCCCTCAGGCGAGCGTAGTTTTCACTAATTACCACCGAATTATCTACCAACATCCCGATGGCAATAACCAAAGCCATCATTGAAATGGTATTAAAGGTAACACCCATTCCTGGCATCAAACCGATGGTTCCCAAAAGAGCAATAGGTAAACTTAATGCCGTGGCAAAGCCTAAACTTCCTGGAAGAAAAATAATTAAAATTATAAGCACTAGCGCTAAGCCGCCTACCGCATTTCCAATTACAATGCCTAACTGCTCTTTAATCCTTGTGCTCTCATTATTAAATACCGTTAAGCTATAGCCTTCAGGAAGCATTCTTTCTTTAAAGCCCTCAATTACCATTTCCAGTTGAGCTACTGTGTCGAGAGTATCTGCTTTTTCCTTCTTTGTTACGGTAAGTACTGTTGCTGGTTGGCCATTATTTCTCGTTAGAATCGTAGCGTCTTCCATTCCGTCACGTACGTCTGCTATGTCATTTATTAAAATTTTCTGACCACTAAAATTAGAGCGCACCACCAAATTAGCTAGTTCTTGAGCATATTCAACTTGCCCTGTTACACGAACCAACATTTGGTTTTCCGGGTCTTCGATGCTACCCGCTGGGATATTTTGCGTTCGTCCCCTCACGGCAGATAATACCTCCGGAATCCCAACATGAAGACTTTTCATTTTTTCAGGTTTCAGCAAAATTTGATATTCTCTCTCGCGGTAACCTGAATAACGAACTTCAGCCACACCTTTAATATCTTCAAGTTCTGTCTTTAACTGAAAAGCAAGAGCATCTCTTTTCCTATCTTCGTTACTGCCATTAATAGTGAGTTCAAAAATAGGAATCTCTGCTGCCTTAAAGCGAGTAAAGGTCGGAGCCTCTAACATATCTTCAGGAAGATCCGTTACTCTCTGCACTGCCCTCTGAAGTTCATTCATAACTTCATCAGTATCTACATTATCCATATCTACGCGAATGGTAATTGTGCTTCTACCTGCTTGAGATACCGATTTAACGTCCTTTAAACCGTCAACTTGACGTATTTCATCTTCAATCTTACGGGTGATTTTCTCTTCCACTTCTTCTGCGGAAGAACCAGGATACAAACTCAAGACTTGTGCTTTTGCAAAATCTACTGGCGGACGAGATTCCTTTCTTAAATTCGCAAGCCCCTGTAAACCCATCAATATCGCTAGTCCCATCAAAACCAATGAGACTTTATAATTGTCGATAAAAAAGTAAAATAGCTTCTTCATTTCGTCACCAACTCATCCCTTAAAGCAGCCATTCGATTTAAATTCATATGATATTCACCTACGGCTTGAATTTTTTCTGTAGCTGCCAAATTTTGCGCGTTATAAGCATTGATCAATTCTTGAATATCGACCCGCCCTTGAGAATAAGCTCTCTTTATTTCCTTCATAGCCTGATTCCTAAAACTCAAAAGTTTATCTGCCGATTGAACAATAAGATAGGAGGCTTTCAAAAGGTTTTCTTGATTATCCATATTTAGGGTCATCTGATCATTTGTAATCTTGGATTGAATTTGGGCCAATTGCGCCAGGTACATTGCGTTTAACTTTTCAGAGTCTACATTTCCACTACCAAAGTGAAAACGTAAATTTACCCCTACGTAATAAGTTGGCTTGGTCCATTTCGCCAATTCATCAAATGAGTCTTCGCCTGTGGTTTCAATTCCTGTGGATTGAACTCTTGTTAATAAATTCCATTCGGCTCTAGATTGGCTATCTGCGATTTCCTGCTGGCGTGATGCCTGGTCTTTTTGAATCTCTACTTTTTTAAGTTCCCGTAACTCGACCAAATCCTTTTTTTCCAAGCGCGGTAGCTCGGGAACCTCTTTATCTAAAGAAAATTGGATTTCTTTGTTTAAATCGATTTTTAAATGCTGCTTCAATTTTGTCGATAAATAGAGATACTGTTGAGAACTTAATTTTACTCGTTGTTCTTGTTTCTCCAATTCTGCTTTTGTTCGAGCTAATTCCCCTGGAGCAGTGTAACCTAGCTTCTTCTTTCGGAGAACTGTCTTTAGAAGTTCGTTATAACGTTCTCTTGATGCCATTGCTTCTTCAAGACTTTGTTGAGAAATGTATGCATCCCAATAGAGCTTCATACTATCTAAGACCACGTTTTCAACACTTTCCAATTGGCTATAATCATAAAACTTTTGCTGTTCTTTGGCTTTTAGAGTTTCTAATTTATCCACTCGCCCAAAAGCATTGTTCCATAGAGCCTGTTGCCACTCTAAGGTAAAAACATCTTTGTATTGAGTTTCAGGTATATTTCTAGAAAGGTTGTAAGTACTAAAAACAGTATTTACTCCCACTTTTTCGAAGGCCAACTTAACTTGACTCCCAAAGCTAGTCTTCTTTTCGAGAGATAAATTGTAGCCCACTCTTTTATCTTTTTCATTAGCAAAGGCATCCAAGGTCTCTGCTTTATTTAAGGAGTAATATGGATTCACAGTCACCAAATAATCATAGCCAGTTTCCACTCGACTTAGCTCTACTTCTTGGGACTTTCTTTGCTTACGAATTTGCTCCACTTCATTGGATCTAGACAAACTAAGATCGATCAATTTCTGCGGGCTCAATACAATGCTTTCGGCATTAGCGCTTGATACCATCGCCATACCCAGTAAAGTAATAAAAACACTTCTCACAACATCATCTCCAACTCAACTTGCATACTACTTTTGTCGATCAATAGCTCTGATAAATCCGCTCCAAAGTTTTGAGACAACATTAGGCGAAGACGCAATTTATTTTTATAAAAGAACTTCGTGTAAAAACCTAAACCTAGCTTTGCCATACTCAAATTTTTTCTTTTGTCTTTCAGACCTGACTCACTTACTTGCAACAAATAGCTTTGCTCTAAACCGGCTCTCGACGAAAGAGATAGGTATTGATTAGAAAAATAGACATATTCCACCCCACTCCCTAGAAGGAATCGATTAAAATTTAATTTTTCCGTTTCATTGGCATATAGGTCCGCGCTCCCCTGGCTCAAACCGTAGGCTGACTCAATATACCAGCGAGTTTTGAGGTTTAAGTTAGATGCGTAACTGAAATAGATTGAATTCATATCAGGAAATTGAGTGTTCTCATCTGTATCCTGAAGTAAGCCTTCTGAAAGAGGGCTTTTTGAATAACCAAAAATCAAACTATGCTTTTTAAAAATTTGTTCCTCTAAAAAACTCTCTTTAATCTCAACCGTCGAGAACTTAATATTTTGTGTGGATTTTTCAGGCTCGCTGCTAAGGCTAGAATTAATACTCAATTCATTTTGTGCCGCTTTCATACTACTGGCTGATAGTGAATGTGTACCAAGAATAAGAATTAAAGCTAAGAAAATACTCAGATTTTTCAAAACATCTCCCCCATTTGTTTTGTACATGATAGAGATACTCCTCTGAAATTAATCAATCAATTAATTTATTTGAATTTATGCATTTGCTCTGATAAATCACTGAATATGTTTACTGACGAGACAAAAAAAGAAAAAAACTGTAAAGCCATTGCCTATGGTCATGGCAAAGAGGCCATACTCCAAACAGCCATCGATTTATTTAGCAGCAAGGGATATAAACAAACCACACTAAAAGACATTAGTGCTGCCTGTGGGATGAACTCTGCTTTGATCAGCTATTACTTTGGAGGTAAAAGTGGGCTTTTGGAGTCTGCCTTAGAAGTAAAACTACAAAGGTTCAAAAATTTATTTGCAGAAATTGACAGTGCGGGTGAAAAGGTAAATTTCCAGCAATTCTATGACTTTATCGAAATCGTACTTGATGACTGTGAAAAAGAACATAGTCTTTTGCATATTTCGCGATGGTCAATGATTGATAAAGAAGAGCGCTCAGCGAAAATGACACAAGAAATGTTCAATCGAATTGAAGAAAAAATCGCACAGGTATTTCAATATTTAAACCCGAAAATTAGTAAGGCAGAGGCCTTATCTCGAGTAATTATGATTGGCTCACTGATTCAGAAACACTCTGAACTTTATTGGTCTTACCCTATTTACAGAAACTTTTCAGTGCCAATTGCAGAAATACAAAACTCTTTCAAAGAAGAAGCTTTAAAAAGTTTGGAACGCATTATTTATTCTTAAAAAACCTGAAAGTAAAAAAGCATTCAACCTTCTTCCTGATAAATAACAAAAAAACCAGCTCAGAAAGCTGGTTTTTTTAAGTATACTAAATTTAAATTAGATTTCATTGTTCCCAATAGCGAATTTGTTCCTTAGAAAAATCTGAAATCTCAGGAGTCATTTCCTGCGAATTAGGTGCTAAAGACATATTTCTAGCCCAGTAATCATCCACATAATTTCTACCTGCACCATCCCTAATAAATTCGTGAGCAAATTCAATCACCGTTTTTCCATCTGCATCAATATCAAGGTCACGGTTTTTAGTCAGTAAAACATGGACTCTCGTATCAGGTACGAAAGCAACGCAGTTGTCATTAGGGTCTAATGTAAGTTGACTAATTCCACCCTCGCCAAGAACAGCTTCTTCATGATTTGCAGGACTAATGTTTCCAAAGATCATACTCATAATAGAGTCTCTAGTTCCCTGAATCGTTGCGACTTGCCAGTCTGGCAACATTCTACAAACATTCGGTACAGCTTGGGCAATTTTACCATTGTCTTTATCCACCTTCACACCTGTTTGTAATAAAGCACTACTTAAATCATAAAAAAGTGCATCAGAAAACTTGTGCCAAAACCTCGAACCAAAATGCAAACCTGGTGCATCAACGATTAATCTTTTTTCTGTGTGTGAACTTAAATAAGGTGTCACATTCAAGCTATGGTAAAGAGCGCCAATGGCCCCTGCCGACTCTCCATACATTGCAAACTTATCAAGAGAATCAAAGTTTACATAGCCTTCTTCAACTAAATGATTGAGAGCCAACATAATATTATTGTAGCCATTATGATAATAAGTTTTATCCTTATAGCTAGCAGTATGTCTACCTAAGTGAACATCACCAGTGCAGTAAGGAAACAACACGAAACTATAATCCGCAACGGGGCTTTCCATCATTGAATCAGAAGCAAAGCCTTCATCATCTGATGCCTGTTCAGGAATGCTTCCACGGGTTGTGCCAATAGTGAAACAAGTAAAGTGACTCCAACAAGCTCCCCCACCTTGAAACTTAAATGCAAGGCGTGAGCTACTTCTATTTTCTAAAAACACTTTATAGGGAGAACCGTCTCCACAAAAGGCATTAGGAATCTCAACGGATTGAAAAGAGCGCTTTGCGGCTTGAGCTGTAAACGCAAAACACATTAGGGCGGCCATTAGCAATGACTTCCGGATCATAGGTGTACCTCCTAGTTGTCTATATAGGCTAAAGAATAAAACATACTTTCGCCAAATACTTTCCTATTGTTTTTGAAGCTTTTAGGTATAAAAGGCTACCAAGAGAGGCAATGGTCTAGACCATTAGCGGGAATCTTTGGCATTAATATTTAAAAATTCCAAGATCTAGGATTTCCAATTCCCTCTTTCAAATCTTTATTTGAAAGGATCAAAATTTATTTAAACTTTTTTTGAAAATCCTCTTTTGCCAACTCCATATGAATTTCGATGAAAGAGTTTTCATTTTTGATTCTACTAGTTTCCTGAAATCCAGTCTTTTCATAGAGCCTTTGCGCCCTGGGATTAATTTCGAAAACATCGAGATGAATTTTTTCAATATTTGTTTTTTCAAAAGCAAATTTACAAATTTCTCTACAAGCGAAACTACCATAAGACTGATTGAAAAATTTTGGTAAAATGGCAATTCGGAAATTACATTCATTGCCCTTGATTTGGTTTAACACCACTTCCCCAACAAATTCGTTGGATTCGCTTAGAATTGCAAAATCAAAGCGATCCTCTTTTAAAGAAATTTCTTGTAACCAAGTTCTAATTTCACTTTCAGTAAATTCTTTGAAGTTTTCACCTGGCTGAGTAAACTCGTGAATCTCAGAATCATTTACTAGATTCATATATTCGGCAAAATATAAAATACTTAGAGCTTTTAACTTCATCCGACAGAACCAGTAAGACTTCTTGCCAGAAGTACCAACTGTTCAGCGTAAGGATCATCTACTTTTTCTGGAAAACAATCATTTAAATAAGAGTTTTTAATTTCATCATTACCGAGACCAAATTTAATTCGAGAACTTAAAATTAAATTATTAAAAAGGAAATGTGCAATCAAAACACATTCACAATCTATCTCTGGCTTTTGCATACTACGAGCAACAGCGCTTTGAAGAACATCAATCTTAGGAGCTCCCCTCCTGGTAATACTTCTCTTAATATCTAACTTTGCATTTGTATCTAGGTACAAACGCATAAAAATATTTACATAATATGCGGCACCCGTTTCATCCGTAAAGTCTTTCATCAATGCGCGAAGCATTCCTTCAAGGTCTTTATTCGCATGTCGGTCAAAGATTTCGATAATAAGTTTTCGACCATGATTTAACACAGCTGTCAGAAGTAAGGATTTATCCTTAAAGTGATAATTGATCAAGGCAAGGTTCACGTCAGCTGTTCTAGCAATTTCTCGCATAGAACTTGCCTCATAGCCTTTCATAGCAAACAACTTTGCAGAAGCACTGAAGATTCTCTTCTTCGTTTCATATGTGTTTTCTGGTTTCTTTGCCATTTCAATAAACGCCTTTTACTTAATTTCGGAAAAAGGCATACAAAACTTAAACAGCAGTTTAAATCTCTACAAGGTCCTAGCTGAAATAGCTATTTAAAGCCTAAAACGCACAATTTCACCAATCTTCACTTAGAATCACTAGACTTTCGATTGGGAAAGTAAGCCTCAACCCATTCATCTAATTCATCTAAAAATTTTATTGGTTTTTGTTTTGAGTACTGAGCGCTTTCAGTGGTGCATGCTAGGAGAAATACCAATAATTCCGTAAAAGGGATACTTACTTGTATTAGACACAAAAGTAAAGATATAGTGTAAATGCTTCGCCCTAAAAAAATATCTCTACAACGAGAAAACATTAATACAAGAAGAATTAAGCTTAAAACGGGCGACAAAACTTGCAGCCAGCAATTTGACAGCAAAGATAGCCACACTTCTCCCCCTCCATTTACAAGCAAAACACTAGAAAAAATGTCTCCTAAAAAACGAAGAATAAAAATGGGTGCAGCCATATTGAAGTAGTTTCTTGCTGAAAGCCTATCATTGAGAAAAAAAGCCTGCACAATGCCTACCCACTTGAAAATCTTTGAATAGATCTTAACCATAAAGTCCTCCTAAAAAAAACTGGCTGCAAAAAACAAACAGGACTAAAGCGCTTTGAGTTAACTCTGATTTCCGATTTTTGTCGTCGTATCCGAGAATTGTTTTTTTAATACTTTGCCCTCAAAACAATGAAACAATATTGGGCAAAACCTAGAAGAAAATGCTATGTGTTTTTTTCAAAAAGAATAGCCATAGCCTGTGAATTCATTTAAGGTCGCGAATTCGTTAAAGTTTTTAAAAGGGGTAAAGCATGCATCACTTGGTAAAGATGTTGCTTTAATATAGAGAAAAGATTGAGCAAAGTCTCACTCTCAACTTAAATATGGGTTTAAGATTATGGGAAAAGCTTTATTTACAACATTGTTTCTACTTTTGATTTTCACCGAAAATCTCTTTGCCAAAATATGTATTGAAAGTGCTGAGCCAAAAGCCAGTTTACGTACAAGAATTTATCTCCTTAGTAAAAGTGAATTGAAAGACCAGCACATTTCCTTTTTAAATTCTTCAAAAAGAATCATAGAGAGTTATGAAGAACGCATGCAAGGAGCTAAGCTTGCAAACAATGTTTTCTTGTCGGGAATCTCGTTAATTAAAAGCTCCCACAAATTATTGGGAAACTCCAATTTAACAGAAAAAGAGCAGGCAAGCCTATTGTTTAAAATCCATTACACTCATGTTTTACTCGCAGACCTTTGGTACAAGCACTCTGGTCGGCCTCAAAGTATTAGTTCTGATAAAAGCCGAGTTTACTTTCAGAGTTTACTTTCAGAACTTCGGATTCAAACGCAAAGCTTTGAAGACAAGCATGGCACCATTCTGAAAGATGTTTTTAGTTTTGGCCCAGCAGCACATGAGAATAGTCCTCTAAGTCGCCTTGGGATCTCGGCAGAAAGTTTTGTAAACTCTTTAACTCAAGGCTATTTCATTAACGAAAGTGTTCTTTATACCAAGTTTGCTCACAATAGAGAATATAAGCCCAAAGAATACAATCACCATGATTTAAATCATCGAGGGATGATCTCTAGAGGTTTGAGTAAAAAAGTTCCTTTGATTTATGGAGAAATGAATTTTACCCCTGAAATCAGAGAGAGGTTTTTTCGCGAATCCTATGCCACTTGGAGGTATCTCCGTGCTCGAGCAAAAATTCTTCTAAACGAAAAAGAATATGAAGTAATGACTCACCTACTTTTTCAAAAAGTTTTTGAACTTAGTGAGCCTCTTCATCCAAAAGCGAAATTCTCAAGCTTCACTCTTGCTGAAAGTCTACATCAGAGTATTTTAGAGGAAAACTTTAGTTTGGAATTAAGCTCCAAAGAGATTTTAGAGGTGGCAGACTGGATTGAGAATGAACTAAAAAGTATTCACTTTTAAGCAACCAAACTTGAACAAAGATTTCGTGTCAAAACACAGAATTAAAAACTTCCTTAACTGGATTCACTCATACAAAAGCTTCATTGAAAAAACTAGCTATACCTACACTTCTAGAAAAGAACCTACAATTGCGAAAAATACAAAAAACGTCCCTAGACGGTATTTTATACAGAATATACAGCTAGAAAATCAATCTATGCTCTATTGTAACTGGCACTTATTTTGCTCTTTTTTGAGTATATTAAATAATGAACTTTGAATTGTGATTATTGAAAGAAAGCGAAAACCTAGTAACTTATTCTCAGGAAAAAGAAAAAGAGAAACTAAGAACAGTATCACAACTTGTTTAGTTTGAACAAAAGACCCTTCCAATTGGAGATGGCAATTATGAATATTTTCTTAAACTTCATCAGCATCTTTTTGCTCAGCCTCCCAGTTTTTTCACAAGAAAATTCACCTATTAGTTGTGATACCAACTATCAAGTATGTAACTTAATTAGCCCTTTCCTTTTTGAAGATAATTTTAACATCTGCAAAGCCGAAAAAGAGGAATGCTTCAAAAGCCCTCCTCGGTATACACACACTTACTTTCGTACGGCTCCTGAAAAGTTAAAGAAATACCCCAATAAACGCCTTAGAAAGGCTTATCTGAGTGCTCAGGGGGGAAACAGTGCTTACCTCTTCTATCCAAAAAGAATAGACCAAAACGGTCAAGAATTGCCTGTGGGACGTATCATCAACAATCAAAGAAATGACTTTTTCAAAGACGGTGTACCAACTTATTCCAATTGTAGTGCAGTGTTAGTCTCTGAGGATGAAATTCTGACCGCTTTCCATTGTACGGGAGGTCGCTACAAAGCGAAAAGCCCTTTGAAGCCTGGTAAGAAGCTTGGTAGAGCGCTAGCTTTTGTAATTCAAAACTTTGCTTTTTACTCTGACAACGGAGTTAAATCAGATTTTGAGTCTATACAACTCATGGCTAGACATGAACTCTACAAACATTTAGAACTTGAAAATGAAAAACATGACAAAGTTTTAGACCATATAGATGACCTAGTTCTAATAAAATTAAAAGAACCAATAGGAAAAGACCTTGGATACTTTAAAATTTATCAGGGAAACTATGGTGATATTTTAAATAAGAAACTTAGAATGTCTGGCTATCCTTCTATCCAAATGTCTCAAGGCCTAATTTCAAATCATTATTACTTTGAATCAAGAAAGTATGTCTCTGAGCCTTTGTGTGAGATCAGTTTCATTTTTAGAAGCTTAGTATATTCCAACTGCATGCCATTGGGTGGGATCAGTGGAGGTGCTCTTTACTTTGTTGATGAATCAGGATCTAGGGTCTTAGTAGGCATTTTATCGGCAGTGGCAAATTTCTCTAGCTACCAGGGTTCAAAATGGGTTTCCTTCATTGGCTTAGACTTATAGCTGCCTACGAATCTACGTCACAGCATGAAGTCTTTTCATGCCCCAAAAGCTCAGATCTAATATATCCCCAGCTCAGTGAGGCATTAGACTTGCTCCTCTTAAGCATGAGGTACGTTATGCAAGCATTAAACATTTTGATCGCTCTAGCCATTGGTTTTTCCGTAGGCAATATGATTGCCGGAAAAAGCCAAAATACATTAAAAGCCAAATATTTGAATTTCATCGAAGAAGTGGCTGATGTAAATAAAATCAATCGAAGAAACGGTGTCATCTCCAAGGAATATGCCGAACAAATCGATTTAAACATCAATATGGACCCTAATTTACGCTCTCATCGCTGATAAATTACCGGTCTCCCCTACTTAGATGAAACAGAATAGGGGTAAGAATCATTATGTTACAATAAAACTTTTATTCTACCCTCGCCAAACTCGCTGCAAGCTTGCCGAAACCTTGAATTTTTAGTAGTTTAGCAGGCAAATTCAGAGGAGAATGGAATGGCTGAACAACTATCGGATCGATATTCACACAAAGACGTTGAACAAAAAATTTATCAGTGGTGGCTGGATGAAAATCACTTTGCCTCCGAAGATCAATCCACAAAACCTCCTTATGCCGTCGTCCTTCCGCCTCCAAACGTAACGGGCCATCTTCACATTGGTCATGCTCTCAACACTACGATTCAAGATTGCTTGATTCGCTGGAAACGAATGTGTGGTTTCAATGCCATGTGGATGCCAGGGGCAGACCATGCAGGTATTGCTACTCAAAGTGTGGTAGAAAAAAACACCTGGAAAGAAGATGGTAAAAGCCGTCACGACATCGGCCGCGAAAAATTCGTTGAAAAAATTTGGGCTTGGAAAGAACAATACGGTGATCGAATCAATAACCAATTAAAAGGCTTAGGCTTATCTCTAGATTGGGACCGTGCCCGTTTTACCCTAGATGATAAATCAAATGCAGCGGTTCGAAAGGTTTTCGTTCAACTATACAAAGATGGTCTTATCTACAAAGGAACAAGATTAGTAAATTGGTCTCCGAAATTAAGTTCTGCCATTTCTGATCTTGAAGTAGATCACCAAGATACCAAAGGTAGTATTTGGCACATTCAATACCCTATTGAGGGAAGTGACAAAACTTTAACTGTTGCCACTACTCGCCCTGAAACTATGCTTGGTGATAGCGCTGTTGCTGTACATCCAGAGGACGAACGTTACAAAGACCTTGTTGGTAAAATGGTTTTACTACCTTTAACGGATCGTAAAATTCCTGTGATTGCTGACGAATATGTAGAAAAAGATTTTGGCTCTGGGGTCGTTAAAATTACTACAGCTCATGACTTTAACGACTACGAAGTTGGTAAAAGACACAATCTTCCAATGATCAATATTTTAGAAAAAGATGGAAGCCTAAACCAAGAAGCGGGTAAATACCAAGGCCTCACAGTGAGGGAAGCTCGAGAAAAAGTATTAGAAGATCTAAAAGCAGAGAGTCTTTTAGAAAAAGAAGAGCCTCATAATTTAAAGACTCCACTTTGTTCACGTACTGGTTGTGTGGTTGAGCCTCTCTTGTCTGAGCAATGGTTTGTTTCTATGGAGAAATTGGCTGAACCGGCAAAGGCTGTGGCTCAAACAGAAACCATTAAATTCGAACCAGAAAACTATACTAAAATATACCTACACTGGTTAAACAATATTGAAGACTGGTGTATTTCTCGACAACTTTGGTGGGGACACCGAATTCCTGTATGGGAATGTACTGATTGTGAAAAACAAACATGTACAGAAGAACTTGAACCAACAAGTTGTGAACACTGTGGAAGTAAGAATATCAAACAAGACGAAGACGTTTTAGATACATGGTTCTCTTCTGCGCTTTGGCCTTTTAGCACATTGGGTTGGCCTGAGGATACGGAAGCACTAAAAACCTTCTATCCTACTGACTCATTGGTAACCGGTCATGACATCTTATTTTTCTGGGTAGCTAGAATGATCATGATGGGACTTTATTTTCAGAAAGATGTTCCTTTTAGAACTGTATATCTTCACGGGCTTGTAAGAGACTCTCAAGGTAGAAAAATGTCTAAATCTTTAGGGAACTCCATCGACCCAATGGAAATCATCGAAGAAAATGGCGCTGACTCCCTACGTTTTACATTGTTACAGCAAGTGGCTTCAGGTAAAGACCTTAAGTTCTCTCAACAGCGCTTAGAGGGAAATAGAAACTTTATGAACAAAATCTGGAATGCCACCCGTTTTGTTCTTAATATGTCCTTAGAGAATTTTGAAGCTCCTGCTGATGGAGTCAATGCAGTTGCAAATACGGAAGACCTTTCCATCGCCGATAAATGGATCATTCAAAAGCTAAAAGACACTACAAGAAATGTGAATCGCGCTTTAAAGCAATATCGCTTTTCAGAGGCGGCAAATCTTCTTTATACTTTTACTTGGAATGACTTCTGTGACTGGTACCTAGAGTTTTCAAAACCAGTAATTTACGGTGAGGATAGTCCGCAGAAAAAAGCCACTCAGTTGGTTTTGGCACAAGTGTTAAACCGTATCATTCGCATGCTTCACCCGTTTATTCCACATATCACGGAAGAGATTTACCAGAAGCTGCCGATGAAAAGTGATGCATGTGTTACAGCTCAATACCCAAGTCTAAAAAATGACTCCATTTGGTTAGCTCTTGCCAGTGAAGAAGCTGCAAATGAAATGGATATTGTTAGAGACACAATTGTTGCCATTCGTAACATTCGTGGAGAAAACCGAATTAGCCATAGTGAAAAGATTAAAGTTCGCTTAAGTCCAAGCAATGACTCTTTGAAAGTCATGCTAGAGAATAACCGATCTCAGATTCTAAATTTGGCAACTGTGTCTGATCTAGAAATTGGTGAAGCAGGAGATTTGATGAAATGCGCGGTCTCTCCGATCGAGCTTGAAGTTGGAAACATCCAGGTTATCGTTCCCCTAGAGGGCTTGGTTGATTTTGATGAAGAAATCAAACGCCTAAATAAGAACATTGAGAAGACGGAAAAAGAAATCAACGGAATCTCAAGAAAACTTGATAACGAAAATTTCGTAAAAAATGCCCCTACTGAAGTGGTAGAAAAAGACAAGGTTCAACTTGGAATTTTAAAGTCTCAACTGGGTAGTTTACGAGAAAGTCTCTCTAGATTACAGTAAGCCTCAAAAAAGCCCGTTTCAAAACGGGCTTTTCTCATATTGAAAGACCAAAACTTCAACAGTAGCAGGTCCTAGAACTCAAAGTGCCTTAGTAAAAAAGCCTTAATAAAAAGACTCCTTAATATTTTTGTTTCAGTGTGGCTCATAATTATAAGCAATCCCCTTCAATAACTTGTAATATACTACTAAGCCAGTTTGCTTTCTCAATAAAAGCCGTTCATTTAGTGATCAAATTTAACGAGAATGTATAGGTTTTTCCCCCAACTAACACTAGCTTCTCTTTGACCAGGTATATGCTTTGCAATTGTTTAGGGTAGAAAAAATTGGAGGACAAATTTATGACAAAATTAGTGATCGCTTTATCTTTTTTAATCTCTTATCAAGTATACGCTAAACCTGTAGTAGAAAAACAAAGCTCAAATTCAATAAGAGCCAATATTGAATTAAACGATAAGGCAGAGGCTCGTACCCCTTCTCCACAAAAAAAGAAGCAGGGAAATGTTAGGAGATAAACGCCATAAGGCTTAAAGTCTGAGAACTACTTTTCTCAAAGAATATATTGATGGAGAACAAAGCCTTTGAAATCATCATTTAAAGGCTTTGTTTCATTTAAATTATCAATTTTAATTGTGGATAGAGCTTCCTAAGCTTTCGAATCACCAAGATATTTGTTGTTCCATCGACTATATAGTTACTTTGCCGCTAATGCCGATAAATTTCTAGTAATCAAATCCCAATTGAGTACTTCATCTGATAAATAAGCTCTTCTTTCAGTCTATATTTTCGCTAACTAATATTTCCATGTTCAAAAAATAAAATAAAAAAGGTAAATAGCACCAAAACATCAGATTCAAACTCCTCTTACTTGAAAGAAAACCTAGCCAATGAAGCCAAACAAACAGTCTCTAGTTGAGGAAATTCCGACGAAAATTACGCATATTTAAATGAATTTGTAAAAAATAGTCTGCAGAGACATCAATGAACAATCACCGCCACGCAGCATAAACGTATTAATGCTCCAATTCTATTCTAGCTAGGATAGAATTAAAAAGAACTTCCACGAGAAAGGCAACATGAGCAAACTTCTCTACAATCTCGAAGGAATTGTTAAACGCCATCCAGATGGCTTCGGTTTCTTCATTCCTGACGACAAAGAAAAAAAAGATATATTTTTACCTAAAAGAACTATGGAAGGCATCATGTCTAATGACAGGGTCTTGATAAAAGTTTTTTTAGATCCTAAGAAAAATGAACTCTATGGCGATATACAAAGAGTCTTGAGCCGCTTTACAAACAAAGTGGTTGGAGTCTTTCATAATACAAATGACAAATATGGCATGCTCTTAGATAAAGAAAACCATTGGGGCGCCAATTTAGTCATAGCAAAAGAAGACTCTAAAAATGCAAAAGAAAATGAATGGGTGGAGGTGGAAATTTCCACCTTCCCAGGGCACCCCAAAGGTTACACTGGAAAAGTAGTTCAAGTTATTGGACACCGTAATGATCCAGCTTTTGACACGAAAAGAGCCATTGCATTACACAATATTCCTGAAGGTTTTAGCCAAAAGGCTATTGAAGAGTCTGAGAGCTTTGGGGCAAAGATCGATTTAAAAGGGCAAGAACACAGAATAGATCAGAGAGATCTGCATTATGTTACCATTGATGGTGTTACCGCTAAAGATTTCGATGATGCTGTTTACGTTGAAACCAATAACCGTGGTTTTTTACTTCGCGTAGCAATCGCTGATGTAAGTCATTATGTGAAACCGAAAAGTGCCCTCGACAAAGATGCCTATGACAAAGGAAATTCAAGTTATTTCCCAATGTATGTAGTCCCAATGCTTCCAGAGGCCTTGAGTAACGAACTTTGCTCTTTAAAGCCAAAGGTAGATCGACTCGCTATGGTTGCAGAAATTCAAATGAATTTTCGCGGAGATTTTGAATCTTATAAGTTTTATGAGGCCATTATTAATTCTCATGCACGAATCACTTATGGTGAAGCGCAAGAAATTGTAGATGGTTCATGCCCAGAAAAGTTTTCTCATGTTGAGAACGATGTAAACCGAGCAGCAGACCTTGCAAAAATACTAATGTCGAAACGTTTTGCCCAGGGAAGTTTAGATCTAGACATCCCTGAGACAGAAATTATTTTAGACGAATCCGGTACTCCTACCGACATCATTAAAAGTGAAAGACTTTTTGCCCATAGGCTGATTGAAGAGTTGATGCTAGCAGCCAACGTTGCGGTAGCACGATACTTTGAAGATAATGAGCTAAATGGAATCCACAGAATTCATGAAAATCCAAACTCTGACAAACTAAAGATTTTAGAGAACTTTTTAAATAATTTTGGAACCAAGCTTTCTCTTGATGGCGGTAAAATCCAGAAAAAAATCACAAAGGCTTTGAAAAAATACGAAGGAAAACCAGAGCATGCGATTTTATCTCAACTGACTTTAAGATCCATGCAACAAGCAAGATACTCTAGTGATCCTGTTGGCCACTTTGGTTTGGCCTTTGAACACTACACACATTTTACCTCACCGATTCGTCGATACCCTGATTTATTGGTTCACCGAATTTTAAAGGCGCACATTTATGGACCTAAAAAAGGCCACTGGGCACCGAGTGCTGAAGAACTTGCTACAGCAAGTACTCATTGTTCGGCCACAGAACAAAGATCGGTAAAGGCCGAGCGATTTGTACAGTCTGTTAAACGCGCTAGATTTGCCGAAAAGCTGGTTGGAGAAGAATACGATGGTCGCATCACCTCCATTGCCCGTTTTGGTGTTTTTGTAGGATTAAGAGCATTTGACATTGATGGTTTGGTTCGCATCGAAGAACTTGGAAATGACTACTTCATATATGATGAAGAAAAGTTAATCCTGCGAGGTGAACGAAGTGGTTACCAATACAAAATGGGTCAAGATGTAAGAGTTTTGGTCGCAGCAGCTAACCCTGAACTAGGTCAAATTGATTTTCAACTAGCAGAAAGCGCCTTTACACCATCAAAGAAAGATTCCAAATCTCGCCAAAGAATTCAGAAGAAAACAGAGAGAAATCGAAGTGGAATAAAATCTGGCGGCAAGAAATCAGGTGGAAAAAAGTTTTCAGGGAAAAAGTTTTCTGGCAAGAAATCTAGTTCCAGTAAAAAATCCTCAAAGTCTTCTTCAAAATCTAAAACAAAGAAGAAATCGAGATCAAAAATAAAGCGTAAATAGTGACTTCATTAACATAGGTCTTATTAAGTTAAGATATCGAAACAGTTTCAAATGCTAAAAAGGGGGATATTTATTATCCCTTTTTATTACGCACCAAATTCTGTTCGCGGAATGATAATTTTTATTCGAAAGTCACTAAACAAAAGACTACTTGGTCATATCAAGCTATTTTTCAAATTAAACCAATCCTAAGTTATCCAACGCAAAGCCATTGCCTCTCAAAAGGCCAAGATTTACCTTAGCAAACATGAAAAACTATATTTATGTGTTAACTGTATTATTTATCCAGATTCTAAGCCCTAATAGCTTTGCAAGCTATTCTTACTCTGAACAACTTATCAAAGAGTACAAAAAACTTATTGAAGAAAAATATGTACTACTTCCTCATCGTGGAACTTATGTATTACCAATAAATTGGAA
>JAYZXX010000185.1:0-12055 GCA_036140815.1 Bdellovibrionota bacterium
GTTGTTGAATTTTTGAATAATGCCGTACTTATTCAAAACACTCTAGGTCCTCTTAAAACTGGGGCAACCATCTTACTAAATTTTGAAAATCAGGATTTTGTAATCCTAAGAAAAACTCCGCAAAAATTATTTGCTCAAAGTTTAAAGTCGCCAGCTGAATGTGACATCGAGTTTGAAATGAACTTAGAAGCTGCCAGACACCTTCTTGCTCAACGCAATTTAGATCTAACTGAGTTTAGCCTTGAAATGATCAAGCAGGCTAGTCTTGATAACCTAAACCTTCGTATACACAAAAGTTTTTTAAAACTAATGAGATTAGGTTATTTTAATATTCTTCAAAGCGCAGGAGCTCCATTCTGGAAACTCCTTAGTGAATATGGGTTAGGTAGTATCAGTAAAATAAATGCAATGTTGCATAAGTTTAGAGCTTAACGCCAATTCAAATCAAAGCTCTCTTGTTGCTCTAGCTCTTTGATTTGCGCTTCAATCTCTTGATCTGACCACGAAAAGCTCTCCTTAAATTCTTTTGCAATTGCATCAAGAAATTGATGACCATGATCTTTATAGGATAAAAACAAAGGTACTCTTCGAAAATAAAAATCTCTCAAGCTAGCGCACATGCAATGATCTATGGCATGTCTTGCTTCTAAAACCCACATTAATTCTTCGGAAGCTTGTTCCTCTGATTTTTTTCTCTCTAATAAGTCATAAGCCTCTAAACCATGTCGATCGATCATCTTATCAATCAAATCAGTAGAAAAACCATAAGTACGACTCCAGTAGTCTCTTTGCGACCTAGCTTTTGCCATAGAAGTGTTACTTGTTTTTGCATTGAGGTTTTCTTTGGAGGCACTTTGATGAAAACGAACCAAATCTTCTACCTCAAAGTATTTTAACACTTCTTCCATTACATGCTCAGCAATCAAACGATAGGTCGTATACTTGCCACCTGCAACAAGAGTAACTCCATCTTCTTTACTCCAAATCTCATGCTCACGACTCGTTTTTCCCTCGCTAGATGAGCCGTCATTTACTAAAGGCCGTACCCCTGCGTAACTTGCAAGAATATCCTCCTCTTTCAGCTTCGCTCCGGGGAAATAATGATTAATCAATTCGAGTAAATAAGTGATGTCTTCTTTCTCTGCACGAACATTTTTAGGGTCACCCTTATAGTCTGTATCCGTCGTACCAAAAATGGTCATCTCATGCCTAGGAATTCCGAATACAATCCTCTTTTGATCATTCGATACCATCACTACAGCTTGTTTTAAGTTTACTCTTTCACGTTCAACCGTGATATGAACACCCTTTGTTGGGCGCAAACAGTTTTTCCAATCCTTGTAAACTTCGGAAAAATAAATGTCCGTCCAAGGCCCTACTGAGCCAACAACGTGCTTAGCCTTTACAACAAATTTTTTACCTGAAAGACCATCTGTGCACTCGATGCCTATAATTTTATTGTCGTCTCGAATCGGCTCCCCAGCAGTTACATAACTAGCTGAAAGCGCACCATAGGAATGAGCAGATCGCAATGTTTCAATTACCAATCGGTCATCATCCATATAGGCATCGCTATATACGTAAGAACCTTTAAGATTTTTTGAATTTAAAAGAGGCAGCCTCTCCATGCTGTCATCTGCATTTAATCTTTCATGAAGCTCTGGGGCCTCGTAGGTAGATAGCAAATCATAAAGAGCCATTCCCATACCCATCTTAAACATTCCAACACGATCTCCTTTGTAGATCGGCAAGACAAATCTCAATGGGTGTACTAAGTTTGGAGCCATATCAAACAAACGAGCTCTCTCACTCAAGGCTTCAAAAACAAGGTCAAATTCAAGATTTTCTAAATAACGAATTCCACCATGAACTAGCTTTGAAGATCGTGAACTAGTACCGCTGGCAAAATCATCCTTCTCTACCAAAGCAACCTTCATACCCCGGCTAGCTGCATCTCTCGCAACACCAGCTCCATTGATTCCACCACCAACAATTAGTAAATCAAAACTTTCTTCTTCAAGGTTCTGCATAAGCTTTTGGCGGTTATGAAAGCTAAAGTTCTGTTTCATCGTATTAATCCTCATTACGGGTCGTCTTTAAATAATAAAATTCTTCATCTAGTTTTTGCGGTGACTTTCCTGAAAGAGAAAAGTCAATCCAGGAGCTATTTGAAAAAAACATCTGCTGTAAATGCTTTTCCCTTGAATAGCGATAAGCTACTTCGAACAAAGCTTCGCTTTGCTCTATTGAATTTGCGTTAATATGCTCGATCCATAAAACTTGAGTATAAGACCGAAAAAATGGAATTACCTTTGCAATAAAATAGGACTGCAATTTTCCAGAGCCTTTATCAAAAACACCAAAACTCCAGCCTTTAGGTAAATAATGCTTTAAGGATTCTTCACGCCACAAGGATTTCCATTCTTGCATTTGCGAATGAATTTCATCTAGTCCTTGGGCCTTGAGAGCCTCTCTTTCTAAAGCTAGGATTTGCTCAGCATCCTCTTCTCTTAAACTTTTAATCTCCACCCTAATCCCCATTCTCGTTAGGATTTACGTTTGCTTTTCAATTAAAGCTAGGCAAAACAAATCGAATGTGTTTCTTTAGAGTTGTTGTACCATAAATTCAATTCCCAGAGAAAGGTAAAGAGGCATGTACAAAGAATATTCCGCTGAATTTTTATCCAAAATTGAAAGTACTATAAAAGATTTTCGCAACAAAACCGACAGTCCCCTGGTGGCTGCTTTTGACGCAGATGGAACGATCTGGGACACAGATGTAGCCGATATTGCTTTTGACTACCATATCGAAAATTGGGATCTAAATTTGCCAGAGAATCCTCTCCAGCATTATGCAAAATTAAAAGAAAACAAGCCGGTTGCGGCCTATCTATGGCTGGCTCAGATCTTAAAAGGGCGAAAACTTGAAGATGTCTTGTCAAAAAACAAAGAAGCCTTTGAATCCTGGGAAAAGGAAAATGGAAAAATCCCAGTTTTTCCTGCTCAAAAACAATTGATTCAGTTTTTTCAAGAAAATGGTATCGAGGTTTTTATTGTAACCGCATCCGTAAAGTGGAGCGTTCACTATGGAGCTAATATGGTTAATGTGCCCGAAGACCATATTTTAGGAGTAAAAACTAAAATCGAAAATGGATTTATTACCGATGAGCAAGACGGCCCGGTTACTTATCGCCCTGGAAAAGCAGAGGCAATCAAAGAGAAAACGGAAGGCAAAGAACTTATTTTTTGCGCCGGAAATACCATAGGCGATTATGAATTATTAAAATGCTCTAAAGGTATTTCGCTAGCGGTAAGAGCTGCCAACTCTTCCGAAGAGCTTTACGAAACAGAAGAGCAACTCCACCAACTCGCTAAAGAACACAACTGGGATTGTCACCAATTTAGATGATGCGAAAAGCAAGACCCGCTCACATCCTTTATTTATAGCTCTTTTAGCTTTTAGAGGAATGACAAAGAGAATGCAGTATAGATGGTATAATTTTATTCATCTGAAGTCTCAAATACCCTTTCGAATATATCAAAAAAAGAGCAGTTTTCCTGCTCCTTTTTATTTAAGCTAAAAGACTTTTTTCTGCCATTAATGTTTCGATTTCGGAAATTTCCTTTGGAACATCTTTGGTCAAATTCTCATAACCATCTTTAGTCACTAAAATATCATCCTCAATGCGAATCCCCATTCCTCTGTACTCAGCTGGGGCATCCATATCTCCTTCAGGCACATACAAACCAGGCTCAATAGTGAGAACCATGCCCTCTTCAAGAGGACGACTTTCTTGGTTAATCAAATACTTACCTCTGTCGTGGACATCTAAACCAATCCAATGGCCAATGTTGTGAGGATAGTATTTTCTATATAATTTTTGGGAGATGATTTCTTCAACCGACTCTTCCAAAATTTCTAGTTCTTTCAAAGAAGCAGAAAGTGATTCAATGGCTTTTTCCTGAACCTCAGAAAACAAAGTGCCTGGCTTAATAATTTCAATTGTTTCTAGTTGAGCTTTTAATACTGCCTGATAGAGTTTACTTTGAGCCGCTGTAAACTTTCCGTTAACAGGAAAGGTTCGAGTGATATCTGAAGCATAAAAGTCGTACTCACAACCGGCATCAATTAGCAATAAATCGCCATCTTTGCACTCTTTGTCGTTATCTCGGTAATGCAATACCGTTGCATTATTGCCTGTACCAACAATTGGATGATATGCATAATCATCGGCACCAGCATTTAAAAATTTAAAACTCAATACCCCTTGAATTTGCTTCTCTGTTTTTCCTGGCTCAGTAAAGCGCATAGCCTCTTTGTGAGCTTCGGCAGCGATTTGCCCCGACTTTCTCATAAGGTCAATTTCTTCTTCATCTTTGATGATTCTTGCCTCACCCGTGATCTCTGTTGAATCGTAAAGAGGTAAGATACCTAAGCCAGTTCTACCTTTTGCAGCACGAACTTTTTCTAAAGAAGATAAAACTTCGGCATCAACTTTAGGATCTAAACCAAGCTGGTAATACAATCGATTTGCATCTTTCAACAATGGCAGTAACATTTTAGCTAACATAGAAATCTCATAAGCTTCATCTGCTAATAAGTCCTTCTTAGCACCATCAACACCATGTCTATAGCCATCCCATAACTCAGCCACAGCATCTTTCGGACGAATGAACAAAGTATACTCAGGAGTCATTCCTGGGCGAAAAAGCATCACTGTATTTTCTTCTTTGCAGCCCGTAAAATAATAAAGGGAGCTTTCTTGTCGAAACAAATGTTGGTTATCATTATTTCTAGTAGCCGCTGGATGCCCCACCAATAAAATAGCATCCCCTTCTTTTAAAATATTCTTTAATTTTTCTCTACGTCTTGCGAAAACTTCTTTTCCTAACATAATTACCTTCCTAAAACATCTTGGCTAATTCTATCTACGATGGAGTTCATTGCTGAGCTCCCTTTTCTTTCGAAATCTCGACTCTCCTTGAAATCAGAAAAGTCTTTAGATCTTGTATTCACCTGTAAATAGTAATCTGCCTCACTACCTATTTTATCCATTAAACGATCGGTCTTTCCCCAAAGGTATTTTTCTGAATGATTCGCAACAACCTTAGAGGAAGATTTGTAATCATCTTCACTTAACACGTTTACCACTAATACTCTCTCAATGCCACGCTTTCTCATTTCTTTTACTAAAGTGTCTATTTGCAATGGGTCCCAAACAGAATTTCTATAGGCTTTGTAAAACGCGTTACCCCCTAAACAACGTTTGATTTCAGAACGTGCCAAACCAGAACTAACTAGTCTAGAGGAGTAGCTCTCTTCCATGCTATAAGGACATGAAAATTTAATGTTAAAACTTCCTATGTCTTTGGATGCAAACAGAGCCTTTAAAACACCGTCCAATTTATTTAAATTTAATTGCTCGTAGCTGCCACCAAATAAGCTTTTACTTGGATACTGATCTTCAGTTACTTTATAAATTTGCCATTTTAGACCAGAACTTCTCGCTTCCTTTGCGTAACCAGCGGCAAAGATTGCTCCCCAGCCAATTCCAACAATTTCATCTATTGGAATTTGGTTGCGCTCTAAACTCTCCAAAACCCCAAGGTGAGAATAGGTCTTAATAAGGCCAGGCCCTAGAATGACCCCCAATTTTTTAGGTTGAAATACGATTGGCTTAGCGGCATTTGTTTCATCATCGAGTGATTCTACTTTAGCAGTTTGCTCAGACCCTGGTTCGGATGGCTTTGGACTATTTCTGCGCTTATTGATACTGCTACAAGATACACAGAAACTTATACATAAAATAATTTTAAAACAATTTAGCATATACAAAAAACTCCTTGTTTCCGTCGCCACCTTCAATTCTGCTTGGAAAATAATTAAGAACCTTACAGTTAAGCTCTTTTAAACAGTTTTTAATTTTTTCTTCCACACTTAAATAAGATTCTGCCGATTTAACAATTCCTTGTTTGTTTAAAGACTTTTTATCCAATTCAAACTGTGGTTTTACTAACGATAGCAGCTCGCCCTCTTTTTTTATATTGTTTACTAATGAAGGCAAAATTTTCGTTATAGAGATAAAGGAAACGTCCATGACAACTAGATCAATGTCGTCTAAATAGGGAAAAAGAACTGGATAGTCTTCAATTTGCTTGGCATTAATTTTTTCAAACAACTTAAATTTATCATCAGCAATTAAGTCTTGATCTGTTTGAGCCTGTCCTACATCAATACCCACTACAGAAGCAGCCCCCATCTCTAAAAGGCATTGGCTAAAGCCTCCTGTTGAAACACCTACGTCCAAACAATTTCGCCCTTTCACTTCAATGCCTGAAGTTTGCAAAGCAGGTTTTAACTTTAATGCCCCTCGGGAAACATAATGCAAAAGTTCTGATTCTTTAATCTCAACCTCATGCTCATCATGCACTTGAAAACTCGGCTTAGTCACACATTTTGAGTTAACAAAAACCAAAGAGCTTTGAATTAACTCTTTGGCTTTAGATCGAGATTTAATATTTTTTACTTCTACTAGGTATTGATCTAGACGCATTATTTTAGACGTTGTGAGTTAAAACGAACAATTTCTCTAAGATTGTCGAAGTTTCCCTCTAGTGGTTTTATTAACTCGAGGGCTTGTTCAGCATTGTCCATTAACATTTTATTAGAAGCCACTACACCAACTAAGCCAGGAAACGAGCCTTGCTCAACTTTATTGTCTTCAACCTCTAAAAGATCATCTTTAATTTGAAAACATAATCCCAATAATTCAGCGTATTCACGTACAGATTCTCTGACTTGGGCGTTTGCCTTGGAAATCAAACAAGCTCCATCGGCAGCACATCGAATTAGTGCACCTGTCTTAAGTAGATGAACTAGCTCTAGCTCTGCAATATCAATTTTGGTTTTCTGAGCTTTAATGTCTACGACCTGTCCAGCAATCATTCCGTAAGAACCAGAGGCTTCCATTAAGCAATTGATCAAGTTCAGTGATAGTTCTGGTGAATGACTATAAGCTTGGATGAGCAGTTGTACCGCCTCCATAATGATACCGTCACCAGCTAACAAGGCAGTGGCCTCATCAAACTTCACATGAGTCGTTGGCTTGCCCCTACGAAAATCATCATCATCCATGCATGGTAAATCATCGTGCACTAAGGAGAAACAGTGAATCAGCTCAACCGCTGCTGCGTAAGGGATAAGATCTTCATCCGCAACGCCTAAAGCCTCTCCTGTCATAAGAGTTAAGGCTGGACGAAAACGCTTTCCACCAGCAAAAACTGCATAATGAATTGCTTCAGCATAATCACTCGCACCTTGAACAATATTCTCACTGCGTCCCGCCAGGTAATCTTCTAGGTAATTTTCAACGGCCTGTTTGCATTCGTCCCAGCGCTTTTCAAAATCAGTCATTAGTCTTCCATTTCAAAGTTTTGAGTTACGGCATCTCCATTTTTATCAATGCCGATTAGCATTTTAACCTTCTGTTCGGCTTTTTCCAACTCTTCTGAACATTCTTTGGAAAGTTTGACCCCTTCTTCAAAAGAACTTAATGCTTTCTCTAAGCTTAAATCACCCTTCTCCATTTGATCCACTATTTTCTCTAATTTTTCGATTTTCTTTTCAAAATCCATCACTACTCCTCAAGCTGAAGAACCTCAGTGAAAGCTTTGCCTTTTGACAGCCTTAGCTCCACCTTGTCTCCAACTTTCAATTGTGTACTTTTTTTAATTGCCTCATTGTCTTTTAATGGGATTGCGTAGCCTCGATCCAAAACCTTCAAAGGACTCATGGAATCAAGCTTCCCCATGGCAAAATGTAATTCGGAACGCTTTGCCGCAATTTGTGCAATGGTCAATTTTGCCAAGTCTTTTACATTTGCCAATGACTGCTTTTTGTTTTCTAAAATTAACGCAGCCTGCTTATTTAAACGTTGTTCTAAGTTTGTTCTTTTTTGCTCAATACTTGCTAGTTTTTGCTGTGGAGACTGAAGCCCCGCACGAAGGCGCATTAGAACTTGCTTTTTTGATTGAATATTCTGAGCGGCAAGACGATCTAATCTCCAGCGAAGATCATCCAATCGCTGATTTTTAGCCTCTAAAAGCTTCTCTGGTGAACCTAATTGTTTTTTTAAGCGAAACAAATTTTGCTGACTGTACAAAAATGAGTTTTGCATAGCTCGCCACAATCGTTTCTTCATTAGATTAATTTTATCGATCCATTCCGAGCTATTTGCAGCCACAAGCTCCGCTGCAGCACTAGGCGTAGGCGCCCTTAAGTCGGCGACAAAATCGCAAATGGTAAAGTCAATTTCATGCCCAACAGCACTGATCACTGGAATTGAAGACATGGATATTTCTCTAGCTAAAGCTTCATCATTAAAACACCAAAGGTCTTCCGCTGATCCTCCGCCCCTACCAACAATCATGGCATCAAAATACCCTAGGTCATTTACTAATGCCACTTGTTCACGAACCTCTTTTGCAGCCATGTCTCCCTGAACCTTGCAGGGAAAAATTGTTACCTCTAAACCTTTAAATCTTCTTTTTAGAACATTCAAAATATCTCGAATTGCGGCTCCCGTCGGAGAGGTCACCACAGCAAGTTGTTTAGGAAACTTTGGAAGTACTTGTTTTCTTTTTGGATCAAAAAGTCCTTCTGCTGCTAACTTCTTTTTTAAGTCTTCAAACTGCCGTTGAAGATCACCAGCGCCCATTGGCTCCATACTCTCGCAAACCAATTGGTAATTTCCTCGGGGTTCATAGACCGCGATTCTCGCTCGAACTAAAACTTCATCACCATTTTTAGGTTGAAAACTTACCCTAGAATTATTTCCTCGAAACATCACCGCCATGACTTGAGACTTTTGGTCTTTTAAAGAAAAATACCAGTGCCCTGAACGGTGGGCGGTAAAATTAGAAATCTCACCTTTTACAAGTAAAGACGGAAGCTCTGACTCTAAAGTATGCTTTACCTTACGATTTAGATCAGAAATACTAATCGCCGATTTTTGTCTGCTTTGCGGTTCTGCGTTTAATTCGATGCTGGACTCCTAGTGAGCCAATCTACTGTTTTTACAAGAAAAATGCAAAACTCCAGGTAAATATTTATGTATGTATGCGGGGCTTCATTAGAGGACAAGTTTATTTAAAAATCACTTAAAAATCGACAGAAGCCAGTCTCATTTTCCCAAATAATTAGAAAATTCCAAAAATTTAGAACGGAGTAGCCAGCCTTTTATATCAGATCAAAATAAACAGCCCCTGAAGTGGTACCGCTCTTGCTATATAAGGGATCAAGCAAGGAGGAAACATGCTTAACCATTATTCCCTAGAAAGTTTTGGCCCCCATTGGATGAATATTCCCCATTTAGACTACATTCTAAAAAAATTATTCAAGCCTAATGCACCAAAACCACAACAAGATGAATTTGATTTAAAAAAACAAATCGCTCAGGAGAAATATATAGATGATCTAAAATTAATCAAAGAAAGAGAGTTATTTACCGGAAGCAGCGGCCTATATTTGTTTTAAAAAAATGTCTGGTCAAAAGTAAGATTTTGTAAAGACCAAAATGCTCCAACTACCAAACAAAAAATCGCAAGTCCACGATGGGCTTGTATTTGTTTGAGCAAATCGTTTGGTAAACGCTCTTCTGCAATTTCAATGAGCTTAGGAGTGTTCAATGGAATTGTTACCAACAAGCCATAAGTAAAGACAAAAAATGGAAAATAAAAATCAAGCTCTTGAATAGTCATATTCATTCATCGGAGTTCTTTCCCAAAAATAAAACAGACCTTAGTTTAAGTTTTTCTGAAACTAGCCTCAACAAACTATGAATACATTTTAAAAACATAGGGCATAATTATCCCTAGCTCGACATAGATTTAGCTTTCTGAAGTCAAATTGTTTAAGCTTCATTTATTCGCTATTCTAACTATGTATAACCTGAAAATGCCAAGGAAGGCCAATGATGAAGTTGCTTTTAAATTTTGTTTTAGTATTTAGTTTAACTGTTCCATCACCATTTTTATTTGCAAAAACTAAATCTTCCCAAGGGATCAAAAGATCAAAAGCTTCAAAAGCTTCAAAAACTCGATACCACAAACTTTCAGACTATGTTTTAAATATTGATCAAATAAGATCTCTAAACTACACCGATCGCTTAGCTTACTTTTACTTCATGGCAAGATCAATGGAGATGGTGGAGTTTAGTTTAAAAAGACACCATCGACTCAACGCTCACCTTCCTCAAAGAAAGAAAGAAATTGAAGACTTACAAGCCAAGTTTAATCTAATTCAAAGCATCGAAGACTTAATTTTACCAAAGGCAAATGCCCTTTTGCCACTCATCTATTTAGGAATAGCTGGAATTGTCGGTGGAATTGGAATTGAAGCAGCCACCAATGAAAACGCTGAAGCTGGAGATTATGCCGAAGCCGCTTTGACTGGCGTGATGACTACGACCCCATTAAGGTTTTTAAACGTAGTTAAACCTCTAAAGAAAGCTTTTGATAAAGTTTCTGCTATGTTTAAAAAATCGCAGAAGACAGACAATCTGCAAATCAACGGCCCCAATGGTAATGTATACACAGTAAAACCAACGAATGTCAAAGTAGGCGAACCTACTACAAGTGGAACCGGGGTGGTACCTACTGGAAGTTCACCTGGAACCTCAGTCCTGGCCCCAAGTTCAGGAAGCACCACTTTAGCTATTCCAAGAGCAGGTAATAATGCCGTGTTATTAACTGGAGCAGGTGTTGTGGCAGCAGGAGCTGCAGCTGATGCTATAAATGCTAATGGTAATGAAGAGACAACAAATCCAAATCCTCCTTCTGACTTGGAGAATAATGGGGAAAATGTTTCTCAAGGCCTATCCACGTATAGCATTGGTGAGCAAGCAGCCAATTTTGTATTAAACCAAACAAAGCCCTCACCGCTTAATACAAATGAAACTAAGTCGTCTCCTAAATTAAAAACTGGAACTTGCATCATTGCCAACCATGTCAGTGAATACCAAGAAGTAGCAGGTGCAAATCTCTGCAAACAAGATATGGTAAAAAAATGTCCTGATGGAAGTATTAAGTGTGGGACCTTTGGTTTACAGCTACAAAATAAAGTTTGTGAGCCTAAAAACCCAATCAACTCTCTAACAAAAAGATGTGCCGAAAACCTAGGAAGAACACTCATAAATGAAGGTATAGGCTATATAGATGCCCAAAAGTATAAGGAATGGGAAGCTCGAGTAAGAGCTGCCTTGGAAGAATTTGAAAACTCAAGTGTTGGCAACTCAAACAAAAGCTTTAACGAATACTGTGCCAACTTAGAAGATGAAGAAGCTGAGAAAACTTTTCCACAAGCTGTAGAATGTAATGCTGTAAAGACAACAATCAACTCTCTAAGAAAAGCTTTCCCGGCAATTGCCCAAGAAGTTCAAAGGAAAGAAAATGAGGTAAAAGCGCTTGCCGAAAAAGAAGCGCGAATAAAAGCGGAAAGAGATTTTATGGCGCAAAAAAGCTCCTGCCAAGATCCAACAAAAAAGGCTCCTGCAGATATCGCATCCTTAGAGCGGTGTACCGCCTGTGGACTCCAAGAACAATTAGGCCTAGAAGTCTCGCCTTCTCCTACCTACTTAGAAATGATACGACTTTTAGCAGTTCAGTGCGGAGGCAAAGAGGGACAAAGTCTGGAGGACACCGCAAATGACAAAGCACTTGTCAGACATCGAATGGCTCAAATGATTAGTTCAGTTGGATTTTGCCAAAACTTTCCCACAAAAAATCGCACAGCCCAAATGGGTCTGTTAAAAAATCACTATCGCGACTTAGTGGCTGGAAAATCAAGTCTTGATGACAAAGAAATTTCTAAGCTTTTTGAAAAGGCCTACGGAATTGATTCTGAGGACGCACAAAAAGCTTTTTGTGGAAAAGGACTGCCGAAGGCTGAATTTGAATGGGGTGATTCTTTTAAAATGCAAAAAACCTTTAACCGTAGAATGTACAAAAATAGAACCTCAGAAAACGGAAACACAAGAAGCAACCGCGAAAGATCCGG
>JAYZXX010000186.1:0-3305 GCA_036140815.1 Bdellovibrionota bacterium
CCTATATGGGGCTTTTAAATTGCAAAATTGCTAGTCAGATCGAAAAGTCATAGTGAAATCAGCCTGTTTCTGTTAAACCTAGCTCTGCTTTGTAAGGCAAATGCTGACTTAGTCAGAGGAAAGTCCGGACTCCGAATGGCAGTGTAAGGGGTAACGCCCCTCCGGTGAAAACCGAGGACTAGTGGAACAGAGAGAATGTCCAGGACTATGATCTTTCTAGCGGGAACGGGAGCTAGATTGGGAGTTGCTGGAGTGAAAGCAGCTAAACTCTACACGGAGCAAGATCAAATAGGGAAGCGTTTAAGTACGGCCAGTATGAGGCTTCCGGGTTGATCGCTTGAGGGATACAGCAATGTATCTCCTAGACGAATATTTGCCTCGCAAGTTTTCTTGGCAAAAACTTGTCAGACAGAATCCGGCTTACCAGCAGAGCAATGCCAACTATGGGGTCCTTTTTTAGGACCCCTCTTTTTTTATTTTCTCTTTGAAAGATCTAGCATTTTTTGAGCCTCGGCGTGTGTGACATAGTAGGGCTCCGACTCAATAATATGATGAATGGATTGCATAATCCCAGCAATCCTATTTAAGGCGCTTCTCACCTTTTCTAATTTATCATTATCCATCTTATTAACATCTTCACGAAGATTTCCCATGGCAACAGTGAGTGGATTATTGATTTCATGGTTATAAGTAACAATCATCGAGTGCAATGTTTCCAGTTCGGTTTTTCGCAAAATCTCTTCATGGTATTGCTTTAAATTTATCTGCGTACTAATTCTTGCAAAAGCAACTCTTGGGTCCGATGGCTTCACAATATAATCATTTGCCCCTAAACTGAGTGCCTTAATTATATTTTCTGAATCATCTTCTCCAGTTAACAAAATCACCGGCATTTCGATTGGTTCAAATTTACTTCGTATATGATTCAAAACTCCATGACCAGATACACCTGGCATATGAACATCAAGCAAGACAACATCATGAAAAATGCCTTTCCGAAAGTCCTTTAAAAACCCCTCACCTGTTTCATAATAGGTACATTGAAGATTCTCTTTCTCCAAAGTCTTTGAAAAAATACCTGCGATCATTTCATCATCATCAACAATCGCGATTTTTACGATTTTACGATTAAGCATTAGTTCACTCCATATACCTATTTATCGGAGGGAACTAGTCAACGGTCAAACTGCATTCACTCAGTACACATAAGCTTAAACATTGTTAAGATTATTCTCTTTCAAAAAGTTTCAGAAACAACTGAGTTTAGTTTCAGCCTTATGTTAACAAAGTAGTTTTTTTCAAAATGAACATTTCATTTAGATTAGATTAATTAAGCTCGATGTTCTAATAAAACCATTGGATCTCATTTTAACTTTCTTAATTAAATCTAAACGTTCAACTGTAGACTAAAAAAGAAAACGGAGACTTTTTGATCTACATCCCAAAACCCAACAAATGTCTCTTTTGAATATTTGTTAAGTCTTTGGGGCACAGATTACTTAGTTCTTTAAAACTAAGCTTTAACTTTTACATCAGGTCTTTCTGAACAATTTCAATCCAGTAGTTATCAGGATCTTTAATGAACGCGATGTTTTTCATTCCGCCTTGGCCAAGTTTTTTTTGAAACTCAACACCCATTTTTTCAAAACGTTCGCAGGCTTTATGAATATCAGGCACACTAATACAAATATGACCAAAACCTCTAGGATCAGTGTTTCCGTCATGATATACAGCTCCCTCTTCTTCTTCCGTACCCCAATTGTGAGTTAATTCTAGCACAGACTGCCTCCCAAAAGTGTAAGCGGCATTTGCCTTATCTTCTGTAGGCACTATTTCACCTTCATCAACATAGGCTAAAAAGTACAATGAAAACTTCCATTCTTCAAAGTCTAGCTTTCGCACAAGACTCATTCCTAAAACATCTTGATAAAATTGACTCGAACTTTCTGGGTTTTTGATTCTTAACATTGTATGATTAAAAACATATCCTTTGGTTTCACTCATGCTTATTCTCCTTCCTTTAAAAATGGAAAGTCAGTATAGCCTTCAGCTGTTTTTGTATAAAATGTTTCAGGCTTAAAATCATTGAAAGCTTTTTTAAGGCGAATTCTTTCCACCAAGTCAGGAGTGGAAATGTAGTACCTCCCCCAAGACACAGCATCCGCTTTACCTTCTTCTACTAAACTTTGAGCTTGAGAAACTTCAAGCCCTTGGTTTGACACCAGTACTCCTCCAAATTGTTCTTTCATATAAGGACTCAGTGAATGATCCGTACTAGATTCTCTTGTAAAGATGAAAGCGATATTTCTCTTCCCTAATTCTTTAGCCACATAACCAAAAGTCTCTTTTGGATGTTCATCTCCCATATCATGTGAGTCACAAGCTGGTGCTAAATGCACTCCAACACTTCCCGCTCCCCAAACATCAATCAAAGCATCAGTGATTTCTAATAAAAATCTAGCGCGATTTTCTAGACTTCCACCATACTCATCAGTCCGTAGGTTTGTACTAGATTGTAAAAACTGATCAATCAAATAACCATTGGCCGCGTGAATCTCTACACCGTCAAAGCCAGCGGCTTTAGCCCTTACACCAGCCTCTTTGTAAGTGTGAACGAGCTCCATAACTTCTTTAGTTTCTAATGCTCTTGGAGTTTCAAACTCTTTTTTCGGTCGAAGTAAACTCACATAACCTGCTGGCTTTACTGCACTCGGAGCAACCGGTGTTTCTCCTCCCAGAAAAATTGGATGGGAAATTCTTCCAACATGCCAAAGTTGAAGAAAAATCTTTCCGCCTTCTTTATGAACTGCTTCAGTTGTTTTCTTCCAACCCTCGACCTGCGCATCATTCCAAATCCCCGGTGTGTCCTCATAACCAACACCCATAGGGGTGATACTGGTGGCCTCCGTTAAAATCAATCCTGCGCTAGATCTTTGCTGATAATAGGTTGCCATAAGATCATTGGGAATACGCTCTGCTCCTGAACGCTGCCTAGTTAATGGCGCCATAAAAATTTTATTTTTCAAACTGTGATCGCCCACTTGTATAGGCTCTAATAAAATATTGCTCATAAATTTCCTTTTCTCAAGTTAGCCCACAAACTATAAAGCTTTTTTTCTCTAGAAGAAATGCATTCCTAATATTCATTGCAGTTTATTTAAAACAATAAAAAAAAGCGACTTTGGGAAGCCGCTTCATTAAATAATGCAAATATAATATAACTTTAAAAAATCTTCCCCCTACTAAAAAAATGATAAATCGAAAAAAATTTGTGGATTCTTACACATTATCTATAAGCAACAAAG
>JAYZXX010000187.1:0-3313 GCA_036140815.1 Bdellovibrionota bacterium
ATTTAGATTTTTCACTGATTTCAACATTATCATACGAACTTCCAGTAAAATTAAATCCTGAAAGAAAGCATATATTTAAAATCAAAAAACAGTGAAAAAGTAACTTCATGACAACCAATCTACAACAAAAAGATCACAGAATCAATAATATCTTAAACTATTACTCAATTATTGTTGACGATCCTCTTTGAGAACTTGATCTCAAGTCATAACTTAACGATCAATCATCTAATAAAAAACAGTAAATGGAATACCAATTCTTTGTGTGATCCTTGTTGCATAACTTTGGAACTTTTATCATTATAATGTCAGATCAGACTGCTAACTCGTATAAGTTGTTTCAAGTCTTGAATGTTTGCTAATAAACTCTCGAAGATGCCCTAAGTAAAGCATTTCTTTCCACTTGGTTTCTGTGACTTTACCTTTTTTCTTCTCCCAAAGTCGTTTAAGCCTTTTATCTTCATGTGCCCAAGTAATGGCACCTTTTTGTAGCACCTCAATATCTTCTTGTGACGTATTTTCTAAAAAATAACTCACAAGAGAATCAAAAGTTATCTTTCCACAGTCTTCAGCTTTATTTATTTTTTCTAAAAATTTGTTCACATTGGACTTTGTAGATCCTTTCACTCTAATTGAAGAATATTCGTCATTTTTCTTTTTTGGGTTACCTGTATTTGTTTTCATAATTGTTACTCCTTAATAAATTAGTTTTTAAATGTTGATAGTAGTGGGTAAACAGCTTTGAGCTTTTCTTCGCCAAGACTTTTGATAATACTGATACAATCGTCTTGAATTTCTGTTACCAAGACATCAGAGTTCATGTGATGATTGAACTCTTCCATTGAGCTACCGTAGGACTCTAAAATGTGCTGAATCCTACTTTTAGGGATTTCAACTCGGCCATTCTCAATGTGACCAATGGCGGTTTTGTGATAGCCACAAAGAAAGCTTGCTTTGTACTGGGTAAGGCCCTTTAGTTTTCTAATAACCTTTAAAACCTCTGCCTCTTTAGTGATAACTTTTTTGTAACTTCGTCTAAGATTATTGTTCTCAATGACTTTGGGAATTGTGACAAACTTAGCTTTAACTTTGTCACTTTTTCCCTTGCAACAGTTGTTAAAATCATCATAGGAAAAGCCATACCCTGATAAAATTTCGTCAATTTTTGACCTTGTTAGAGTTGTCCTTCCATTTTCAAATTTCTCAATTGTCTTGAAACTAACACCTAAAAGTACACCAGCTTCTTTGCGATTAATTCCCTTAATCTCTCTTAATTTTTTGAGAGCTAGGCCCTCAATTTTGTTTTCGTTTTGCACGTTTTCCTCCTGTGGTTAAAACTTGCGACCTCCGCAGTGCCATCACTATGCTGGTTTTGAAATAGCAGTTTCTGCCAGTGCAGTGATGACGGTTTAAATTTAAAAAATTCAACAGGTTGACTAAGAAAAAGTGCTACGAATATTTTTGAAAAAGTGGGGTGCTACTCTGGTAGCCACGAAGGTAGCCAAAAGTAGCCATTTAAAGAAATTTCGAGAAATCTCACGAAATAAAAGAGATGAGTAAAAACCTTAACTGCTTGAAACCATTATCCTTTTAGTTTTAATGATTTAAGACGAAATCTTGAATTTGGTATCTTCTGGTCTATAGTAAAATGGTGGAGCCTAACGGGGTCGCACCGATGACCTCTACGCTGCCAGCGTAGCGCTCTACCAACTGAGCTAAGGCCCCATCCTAAAGGATTGAAAAAACTTTATAGACCAGTATGAAATACTGGTCAATTTTTTTTGATTTAAATCAGAGACTTTTCTTTTACGGACGAAATTTAAGGCTTTTAAGTGGATTTACCGGTCTCTGTAAGATCAAAAGCCCCAAACTAACAACGGCAACACCTGCAAACTGAATCGGCAGTAAAACATTTCCATATAGTATATAGTCAAAAATAAGTGCCATTACCGGGATTAAATAGGTCACGCTCATCGCCTTGATTGTTCCCCATTTGTTAACTAGGTGAAAGAGGATGATATAAGCAATCGCTGTTGAACATACACCTAGGTAAACCAAGGAGAGGCTTGCCTTTAAAGGAATTTCTTTCACGTTAATGATTTGTTCCCACTCCAAAGAAAACGAGGCAACGAGAAGGATTATAGCGGCCGAAACGTGTTGGTGATAGATCGCCTTTCGGGGAGTTACTTCAGGGTTAGACATAATCTTTTTTGCTAGATTACCACCAATGCCATAGCTAATGGCCATTCCAAAAATAGCCACGATACCGTAGATTTCTTGAGAGCTTGTGCCAAATTCTATTTTTGGTGAAAATATTAAATAAATACCCAAGAAAGATGTGAAGATCCCTGATAGGGTAGTCTTAACCGAGTTTTTTTCTGTCTGAAATACAAAATAGGCACTTAAGAAGGTCCAAATTGGCGTTGTTCCATTAATAACACCCGCAATCCCAGCCTCAACATATTGTTCGCCCCAGAAAAGTAAGGAGAAAGGTAGTGAAATACTGAAAAACCCTAATGTGTAACATAATACTTTGTCTTTACTTGGTATTTTCGTATTGATCTTCATAAGTTTATAAATGATTGAAATGGCTGCTAAGGCCGTTAAAACGCGAAGTGAAGCACTGAATAGAGGTGGAAAGCTTTCTAAGCTTGCTTTAATGGCAACAAAACTACCGCCCCAGAAAGAGGCCAAAAGGGAGAATAAGAGCAAATTCAAACTTCCTCCGAAGAAAATGAGATAATAGAATTTGTCTTAAAATAATCTAGTTAGTTCCTAGTTTCCTATTTTTATATTGATCCATGTAAATTATTTCCGTTCTGTTTGCTTTGTGTTGGGGAGATGGTGCTATTGAAAAGGGTTTTTCTTTTTTCTTCTCTTATAAGGATTATAAGAGACTGATCTAGAGTTTTGGTCTTGAATTAAAATCACACAAAGATACTTTATAATAATGTACTTCATTGATACAGTTTGATTAATATTTATCAAATGAATTATTTCTCTGCATAGTATTTCCGATAGGATAATAAATTTCAACAATTAGAAAGTAAGGTTATATGAGTAATGTTCTAGGTGGAAAAAAACTACTAATCGTAGACGATGAACCAGATTTAAGGGAAATGCTAGAATTCGAATTTGAAATGTCTGGCGCGAGTGTTGAAACGGCTATGAACGGTAGAGATGCTCTCAATCTAGCCCCCTATATACTCCGGACAAATTGATATGTTAGAATAGTCTAGGAGGTCCAGTTTGGCTAAGTCACTACATTCCGAGGAATTTAAGGCGCAAGTCTTAAAAGAAGTAAAAGAGATCC
>JAYZXX010000188.1:0-12249 GCA_036140815.1 Bdellovibrionota bacterium
CGGTATGCTCAAGATCATTTAGTATAGTACCGTTCCAATCCCAAATAATATGCTTTTTATTTTCAAAGCGCTTTGCAAATGCCATAGTTCCTCTTATTTTGAACTATGAGTTTTAGCAAAAATGCACAGAACATTCTAGATATAAAATCTAATTTTCGTCAGACTCTTTTAAATGCAATAAAATTCTTTCAGCAAGTACCTCATTAAAGCCTGGTAGTTTGGCCATCTCCTCAATGCTCAAGCTACGAATATCATCGAGACTTGGAAAACGCTTTAACAAGATTCGTTTTCTTTTTTCACCCAAACCCACGATATAATCTAGCTCACTTTCCAATCCCTTCTTATCTCTAATCTTTCTATGATAGGTAATGGCAAAACGATGGGCCTCATCTCTAACACCAACTAAAATTTGGAAAGCCCCAGAACTAGTAGAAAAAGTTACTGGATTTTCCCTTCCTGGCAAATAGAAGCGTTCTTCCGTCTCTTCAATTTCCCTTTTATCAAAACCTAGTCTTTTCACTCTTGCTTTCGCCAAGCCAACCACAGGAATATGCTCTTTATATAATTCTTCCAAAATCTTGCGAGCCATTCCCAGTTGCCCCTTACCACCATCAATGACTATCAAATCTGGCTCGCCCCATTCCTCGTGTTTTAATCGCCGCCCAACTACTTCTTTCATGGCTAGGAAATCATTGTTTCCTTCAAAACTCTTAATTTTAAATCGACGGTAATGATCTTTGGCCGGAGATCCATCTATGAATACAACTCCACTGGCCACCACCTCTTTTCCTTGAAAATGGGAAATATCAAAACATTCAATGCGCTCTGGTTTTTGTGGAAGCTTTAGTTTTCGTTGGATTTCAAGTAGGCCTTTTTCTTTTTGCGATGCTTTTTGCATATTTTGCTGGAAGTGTTCAGTAGCATTTGCATTAGCTAGCTCCATCAACTTTCGTGAGTCCTCGTCATGAACTCCGCGAACCAGTACCTTTTTGCCTTTTTTCTCTTCTAATACAGTAACCATCAAACGAGTAAGATCAAGCCCCAATTCCATTGGAACAATAAGTTCGTCTGGAATTATATTATCTTGATAATATTGAATCACAAAACTAGTGATCAACTCTCTAGAGTCTTCACTTGGATCAGCGGCATTAAACATTTTAAAAAAGTGATTTTGATTTCCAATGAGTCGGCCCTGTCTGATGTGGAGACATTCCAATAATGTTCCTCTGTCATCGCCATACAAAGCAATCACATCTTGATCCAAATCACTCCCAGCATTTACAACCGACTGGCGTTCGATAATATGGGTTAGAGCTTTGATGCTATCTCTAAAGTGAGCGGCTTGTTCGAATAATTCATCCTCACTGGCCTTAAACATACGATCATTTAGTTCTTTTAGAAGCTGTTCGTTCTTTCCTTTTAAAAACTTCTCTGCCGCTAAAACATCCAAGCTATATTCTTTTTCCGAAACGAGGTCCACACAAGGAGCCGTACATCTACCGATTTGATGAGTCATGCAAGGACGTTTACGAGACTTCATATAGCTATCTTTGCAATCCCTAATTTTAAACTGCTTATTTAAAAATTTAATGGTTTGTCTTACAGCAAGCCCACTTGTATAGGGACCATAGTAGCTACTGCCGTCAGGAATTACTCGCCTAGATAAATACAAGCGAGGAAAATCATCTTTTGTTGATACTAGAATATAGGGATAGTTTTTATCATCTTTTAAACGGATATTGTATTTGGGGCGATACTTTTTAATTAATGTGGCTTCCAATAAAAAGGCTTCAGCCTCGGAATTGGTTAAAATTGTCTCTATGTGATCAATGTTCTGCACAAGAAGTCGAGTCTTTGAACTATGATCTTTAGAGTCGGTTAAGTAAGATCGTACCCTAGATTTTAAATTTTTAGCTTTACCAACGTAAATGACCTTGTCTGTTTTTGACTTCATCAAATACACACCAGGAGTTGTCACAAACCCAGACACAAGCTTTTTTAATTCTTCTCGTTTTTTCTCGCTAATGGCCACGACCTACTATAGTGCATTTTAGCCCATCGCTCCAGAATTTGTTCTTAGGATTAGACGGATTGAGAGTTTTTTATTTTTTTGTTTAATTCTAGGGCTTGTTTGGCAACTCCCCTCTTTTCTGCTCAGGCATATTCTTCAGCGAATCACTAATAGAAAGGTGATAAATCAGCAAAATACGCTATTATACTCCCATTAGAATAATGCAATAGACAAGATCTGATCGATATCAGAAATGATTTGAATTTATGAATTTGAGTCATAAAATATTCCTTACATGTTAATCAAGGAGATACTCAATGGATTACAAAGATTTTTTTGCAAAACTATGGAATGACTACATTCAAATCACACCAAGTGCTGAAAAAATTCATGAGCTCCTTTTAAAAGAAGAAAAGCAAATCATTAATGATCATATTGCTCTAAGAAGCTTTAATACTCCAGAATTGAACTTAGAAAAATTAGCAGAGCATTTTAAAAAACTTGGATACAAAGAAGCTGGGCAATATGAGTTTGTCGAAAAAAAACTAGAGGCCAAACACTTTCAACACCCAGATCCGGAAGCGCCAAAAGTATTTATCTCTCACTTATTGCTAGAGAAATGTAGTGATAATTTGAACGAAATCATTAGCAATCTTTTGTCAGGTGTTGATAAAGATATCGCATCTCAAGAGGATTTCATCTATATGGGTAGCCCTTGGCAAGTGAGCTATTCGGATTATCAAAAGCTACTCGATGAAAGTGAATACGCTGCATGGATGGCTGCTTGGGGTTATCATCCTAATCATTTCACGGTTTCCGTAAATCACCTAGAGAACAGCAAAAACCTTGAGGAATTAAACCAAAAGCTAAAAGATGCCGGCTACAGCCTAAATCAATCAGGTGGTGAAATTAAAGGCTCCAAGGAAGTATTGCTAGAGCAAAGCTCTACCATGGCCGACAAAGTGGAAGTTAGTTTTACTGATAAAAAAGTATCTATCCCCTCTTGTTTTTATGAATTTGCCCTTCGCCATTCCATGCAAGATGGAAATCTATATCAAGGATTTGTTGCTGCGAATGCGGATAAGATTTTTGAAAGCACGAATGTTAAATCGTAGTTTCTTCACAATTTGCCAAGAACCTTACGCCTCAATTGTAATTTGAGGCCCAATCTTGCACCAAATCGTTAGAAAGTAATTGCGACCACCGAAACAATTGTGAAATAATTATTCTTGATTCATTTATTTGAGAAATCCACACAAAAATCTGCTATCTCTTAGACATGACTGGATTTAGAAAACCTTTTCTCTTTTTCATCAGCGTTTCGCTCTACTTACCTAGCTTAATTGCAAATTCTTTCAATATACCATCGATTGAATGCAGCGATAAACACCTTTGTGCCTATGAATTACAGGAAAAATTAAATAGTTATTACAATGACTTGTCTATCACTCAATCTGTAGACAAAATCCTTTATGATGAGCTCAGTCGCCCTCAGATATTTATTCCTCAACAAAACTCCAAGATCACCTTCGTTATAACACATGGTTTATTCTTAGATGGCGCTCAATTCTCAAGCCTCTATGAACATCTGTTAGCCTTAGACAATGGCCCCAACATAATTTCAGTAGTCTTAGAAGGTCACGGCTTTGATGAAGGAAACCTTTTAGATGTAAGATACCAAAACTGGCTTAGTAGCTTAGATAATGCCATTTCTATGGCGGAACAGATTGGTGAAAAGATCGTTTTGGTGGGACAGTCTACTGGCGGTTTGCTTTCAACTTATATGGCTTTCAAGTACCCTGAAAAAATCGATGGGCTTATCCTTGTAGAACCTGCAATAAAAGTAGCAGGCCTGATTGAATCTACCGCCTGCATCAGTCCCAGCTTGAGCTTTGACCTTGAAAACTTTCGGTTTTTAATTGAAAGATTCGCAAGTATCCCAGATCGCAGAAAATACATTTCACCGGTTACAGGTTGTGAGGTGGTTCGAACCACCAGGCACTTAGAAGACGAGTTTTCAAAGAAAAATCTGAAGAAACATGAGAGAAAACACAAAAATCCTTTAAAATGGGTTGTCGATGAAGCTAGAGTTGAGGAAATGTTTAAACAACTAAACCTACCAATCGCTCTTTTTAACCACCCTCATGATTTGGTGGTTAGTCCAAAGTGGAATAAATACCTGGCGAAATTCTCAAAAGGGAAACTACTTTATAAAGAAGTAAATTCTGATAAGTACACGCCAATTGCTAGAGAACAGATCGATTTAGAAACTAGCAATCAACAAGAAATCAATCATGACTTAAAAAACATAAAACACGGTGACTATATAACAATTGAAAGAATGACCGCAGACCCTGATTTTCAAAAATTCATTCAGGAGCAATTCCTTAACTAGGAATTTGCTCCCTCTCGAAACTGGAGATCTAACATTTCCAAACGCTTGATTTCATCGCGATATTTGGCAGCAGCTTCAAACTCTAGTTCTTCTGCCGCTTCTCGCATTTTCTTTCTCAGTTTTTCAATTTCTGAGTTTAGTTTTTGCGGTTTACCAATTAAATTTTGATACTTTAAGAGGTCCTTGTTTTCATCTTCCAATGGAACCGTTGAGTAATCTGCTTCAAAAATTTCATGCAAGCCGTCTTGAATGTTCTTTTTAATAGTAGCAGGAGTGATTCCATGTTCTTTATTGTAAGCCATTTGAATTTGACGACGCCTAGCGGTTTCATCCAGAGCTTCTTCCATAGATCTAGTAACGCTATCTGCATAAAGAATCACTCTCCCTCCAGAGTTTCGAGCAGCCCTACCAATGGTTTGCACCAAAGACCGCGTGGACCTTAAAAAACCTTCTTTATCCGCATCGGTTATGGCTACTAAGCTCACTTCTGGAATATCCAACCCCTCTCTTAAAAGGTTAATTCCAACCAAAACGTCGAAAGTTCCCAAACGTAAATCCCTAATAATGGTAGTTCGTTCAAAGGTTTTAATGTCAGAGTGCAAATACTTAACTTTAATTCCTAAGTTGGAATAATAATCGGTCAAATCCTCGGCGGAACGTTTTGTTAAAGTGGTAATAAGAACACGCTCTTTTCTTTTTATGCGTTCTTTAATTTCTTTCAATAAATCATCGACCTGAAACTTTGCCCCACGAACCTCGACGATGGGATCAAGCAAACCGGTTGGTCGAATCAACTGTTCTACAATCAAGCCATCACTGTTTTCAAATTCAAAATCACCAGGAGTTGCACTAACATAAAGCGTGCGATTCGTAAGCTTTTCGAACTCATCAAATGCCAAAGGTCGATTGTCTAAGGCCGATGGTAAACGGAAACCATGGTCCACCAAAGTGCTTTTTCGAGATCTGTCACCTCGATACATTCCCCCCACTTGAGGCACAGTAATATGACTCTCATCAATGATGGTTAAAAAACCTTTTGGGAAATATTCTAATAATGTTGGAGGCGCATCCCCAGGAGATCTGCCGGTTAAATGTCTAGAATAATTTTCCACACCTTGGCAGTAGCCTAGCTGCTCCATCATCTCGATATCATAGTAAGTTCTTTGTTCTAAGCGTTGCGCTTCTAATTGTTTCATTTGAGCGTTTAACTCTTGAAGTCTTTCGCGAAGCTCGTCTTTAATTCCCTCAATAGCCTTATCCATGCGATCTTTTGTATTTACATAGTGAGAAGCTGGATAAATATTTACTTCTTCAAACTCCCCAATTCTCTCGCCAGAGATTGGATCAATTCTTGATATTCGATCAATATAATCCCCAAAAAATTCAATTCTTAATACGTGACTGTCTTCATAAGGCGGAAATACGTCTACCGTATCCCCCCTAACCCGAAAGCTTGCTCGATGGAAGTTAATGTCATTTCTTTCATATTGAATAAAAACTAAATCTCTTAAAAACTGATCTCTTGCCACTTCCTGATTCACTTTGACTTGCATCACAAGGTCTTCATAGGAGTCAGGACTTCCCAAACCATAAATGCAGGAAACACTAGAGATGATAATTACATCATTTCGCTCTAGTAAGCTTCTCGTCGCCGAGTGACGCATTCTATCTAGCTGCTCATTTATGGATGAGTCTTTTTCGATATAGGTATCTCTTTGCGGAACGTAGGCTTCTGGTTGATAGTAGTCATAATAACTAACGAAATACTCCACCGCATTTTCAGGAAACAAATTACGAAACTCTACATACATCTGCGCGGCGAGAGTTTTATTGGGAGCGATGATTAAACTAGGTACTCCAAGCTTTTGAATGGTATTAGCCATGGTAAAGGTCTTACCACTACCGGTAACTCCAAGAAGAACTTGTTTATCTGCTCCTTGCTCAAAGTTTTCCACCAACTGTTTAATCGCAGCTGGCTGATCCCCAGAAGGTGCGAAGTCGGTTTTCATTTTGAAATTAGCCCTGGTGTTTTCGTATCTAATCTTTGTTCCCATAGACTTAGGCTAACATCAAAAAAATCGATTGTCTCCGAACTCGAAAAATTAAATGAGACCTTACTCCCTTTCAGGACGCCCTTATCACCCTTGGATATAACCAAGATTTATTTCTTTACACTTCATGGAGGCTGTCAAAATTTTCGACATCCTTATTTTTCTTACCTGATGCGCGTAAACGCAGCGCTTTGCTGCTCAAAAATTATGAAATTGGCCGCTTAGCCCTTAAATTAATCCTACAGGAGAACACATATGGAATTTCGAGAAATCTTACAGCAAGAATACATTGAAAGACTTAGGAAAAACCCTAAGTATTCCATGCGAGCCTACGCCAACTTTTTAGGAATTGATTCTGGAAGTTTATCAAGGCTTTTAAACGGGCAAAGAAAAGCCAATTCCCAAACCATGGAAAAGCTTTCTTTGCGTTTAGGAATCAACTTTCAGGAGATTGATGAACAAGGAGTTCGTAGGTCCACTCCAAAAGATTTGAGCCTTGAAATTTTTAAAATCATTAGCGATTGGCAACATTTTGCAATTTTAGAGTTAATTAAAACAGATGATTTTATAAACGATACCAACTGGATTGCCTCTCGCCTTGGTTTGCAGAATATCGAAGCTAGAGACGCCATTGAACGATTAAAAAACGTAGACTTTATCGATGAAGATAAAGATGGAAAACTAATATTAAAAGACATTCACCTAAGCACCCTATCACAAGACTATACAACAGCAGCACTTAGAAAATTACAAAAATGCTTTTTAGAAAAAGCGATCACAGCCCAAGAAGAAGTGGAATTTGATGATCGTCACCAAAGTACATTAACGGTAGCCGTAGCCCGGGATCAGCTGCCTCAAATCAAAGAGAAGATTAACCAATTTAGACGAAGCTTAAATGACTTTTGCGAAGCTCATAAAAGCAAGGACCAAGTCTATAACTTAAGCCTTTCTCTTTACCCCCTAACGAAAATAAAAAATGAGGAGAGATAAAATGAAAAAATTAGGATTAAAAATTACAGCTGCGGCCATTGTTTTAGCAAGTATCGGTTGTGGAAAAACAGAAAAAATAATTCAAATGCAAGACACTGGCTCACAGCCAGAAACTAGTAATAGTCAAACTTATGGAACGACTGTGGAAGGCATTGAGACTCATGGTGGAAGCATACGCCTTGCTAGACAAGAACTCTTTCGTGACAAATTACAAATGAGTGAAACGGATTATAGAACAAAAAATGTGGTAGCTTACCAAGACCATGAGTACGAAGTCAACAGATATGCCAATACGATATATACCACCAAAGCTCAGTTATTTTATAAATGGCTGCAACTTCGAATGGACCTCAATAGAATTAAAAACCAAGAAGTAAAAGAAATGATTGCAAGCTTGGTAGATGTAGATTCCAATAAAAACATTTTTCAGCAAATTGCAAATTTAAAGATTGAATTAAAAGAGGTTGTCCCGTTCAACGAGAAAATCTCAAAAGATGAATTAAAAAATCATCCTCAATATGGCTTTTGTTATTCTACAGAGAATAATAAACAAAAAATTGTAACCGCCTCAACTGAGCTAAATAATTTAGATGCTCCGATATGCATTGATTTAAAATTAATCACACAGGAAAATCCAGAGGATTCAGAACTCGTAGCTCTTTTAAGCCACGAAATAGCCCATCAATTTGGCTATACACACACGAAAGCCACACAACTGCAAAGTTTTATAAGAACTTATCTTAAAAATGATAATTTCATCCCTTATGGCTCCCAAATTGGTGCCCCAGCCAATATTCCTCTACAAGTATCTAGGCGTGACATATTGGCTCTGATTGAGCAATCCACATTTTTTGATAGATCATCATATTCAAATCTTCATGCATCAGTAATTAGTAATTTTAAATCGACGCAAAACCCTGTTTACTATAGCTACTATGCAAAGAGTGGTGAGAACATTTATGACTCTCTATTACAAATCGATTGTGAAGACCTGATCGAGTGTCAGCTAAAATTTGACATTAGTAATTCTTCATCTATCACTTCACAAATTAGCGATAGCTTCAAATTTGGAATAAGTACCGGCGGAAATCTAAGACAAGTATATACCTCAGGTGAACTCCATTTTGTTTTAAGCGCAATTCCTAACAATGGCGTATCACCTGCCCCAGAGCTTGGCCCAACGATCTACAGTCTCAAAATCCCCGATGATCTGGAATACGCTAGTCAGTTTGAAATTTTCGAAGAACTAACACCAAAGGCAAAAGTTCAACTAAGTACGTTTGAACTTTTAAAACTAGCAGAAAGATCAGGAATTGAAATTAGCCAAGGCTTAATTCGTCTAAAAAAATAAAAAGCATTCTAGCTAATGTTGACCACCTTGTATAACTATAGAGTGCCAAACTCTTTTGGTACTCTTTGTTTCTTTTAGAAAAGGATTTTTTCCCATTTCATTCAACCCTAATAGTTTGCTAAAAATATATCTCTTTAAAAATCAAACTTAGCCCCCACTAGCCTTTTTCAATAGCCTAAATCTATAGTCTCATACACTAGAACTATCAGAACTAATAAGTCTATTTTGTACCTAAATAGTTTTAAAGCTCTCACCTCAAAATTACTAGCACCTGAAGTAAAACATCCCGTTTTTATTGCATATTTTTACAAAAGATAAACACTCTAAGGGATGCCTAGTTTTTCGCCGACATTTTTTAGATCTTGAAGCAAAAGCAAAAGCTATTTAGCCTTTTGGTACTTAAATTAAAACAACTCATTTAAAGGGGTATTACATGCTTAATAAAAAAGTATTTGTAATCGCTACTTTAGCTGCGTCTTTCTCGTTGGTTGGCTGTACTTCTGCCGACAAAGATATGCACGAGAAAACTTATGCTAAAGGCGAAGCAAAACCGGCTAGCTTTTGGTGGCCAAACATCGTTGATCTTTCACCACTAAGAAGACACTCTCCAGAGTCAAACCCTTACGGTGACAAATTTAACTATGCAAAAGAATTTAGAAAATTAAATTTAAACGCAGTAAAAGCAGACATTCGTAAAACATTGAAAGATTCCAAAGACTGGTGGCCAGCGGATTGGGGACACTATGGTCCATTGTTCATTCGTATGGCCTGGCACAGTGCTGGTACTTACCGTCTAATGGATGGTAAAGGTGGAGCTGCTGGCGGACAACAACGTTTTGAGCCATTAAACTCTTGGCCTGATAACGTTAGTCTTGATAAAGCCCGTCGTTTGATGTGGCCAGTAAAGAAAAAATATGGTCGAAAAATTTCTTGGGCCGATTTGATGGTTCTTGCTGGTAACGTATCCATGGAAGACATGGGTTTTAAAACTTTCGGTTACGCTGGTGGACGCCAGGATGATTGGGAAGTTGAAATGGTTTACTGGGGACCAGAAACAAAATGGTTAGCAGGTGACAAACGTTACACTGGAAAACGTAAACTGGAAAAGCCTTTGGCCGCCGTTCAAATGGGTCTAATTTATGTAAACCCAGAAGGACCAAATGGAGTACCAGATCCTTTGGCTGCTGCTCAAGACATTCGTGACACCTTCGGAAGAATGGCAATGAACGATGAGGAAACTGCCGCTCTAATCGCTGGTGGCCACACTTTTGGTAAAGCCCATGGTGCCCATAAAGCAGATTGTTTAGAAAGTGACCCTTCAGGAGCTCCAATCGAGCAACAAGGTCTTGGCTGGAAAAACAAATGCGGAACAGGAAAAGGAAAAGACACAATCACATCTGGTTTAGAAGGTGCTTGGTCTGCAAACCCTACTGCTTGGACAACTCAGTACTTAGATAACCTTTATAATTTTGAATGGGTTTTATCTAAATCTCCTGCAGGTGCTCACCAATGGATTCCTAAAAATGCAGATCAGGCGAAGATCGTTCCTGATGCGCACGTAAAAGGAAAATTTAACACTCCAATCATGTTCACTACAGACATGGCTTTGAAAAAAGACCCAGGTTTCCGTAAAATCACAATGCGTTTTAAAGAAAACCCGAAAGAGTTTGAAGATGCATTTGCAAGAGCTTGGTTTAAGTTAACTCACAGAGATATGGGACCACGTTCTCGTTACCTAGGTAAAGAAGCTCCAAAAGAGCAACTAATTTGGCAAGATCCAATCCCAGTTAGAAAACACGCTTTGATTTCTTCTGCCGATGCAGCTTCTTTGAAATCTCAGATCTTAAAATCTGGTCTAAGCAATTCTGAGCTAATTCGTGTGGCTTGGGGGGCAGCTGCATCTTACCGTGCGACAGATGGTCGTGGTGGTGTGAATGGCGCTCGTATTCGCTTAGCTCCGCAAAAGGACTGGCCTGTAAATAACCCCGCTGAAGTTGCAAAAGTGATTTCTGCTTTAGAAAAAATCCAAGCTAATTTCAATAAAGCTTCTGGAAGCAAAAAAGTTTCTTTAGCAGACCTAATTGTACTTGGTGGTAACGCTGCCATTGAAAATGCAGCTCGCAAAGCAGGGTCACGAGTTCGCGTTCCTTTTAAAGCAGGACGTATGGATGCAAGTCTTGAGCAAACAGACGTAGACTCTTTTACATACCTAGAGCCTAAAGCGGATGCTTTCAGAAACTACTATGCCAATTCTAACTACCAATCACCGATCAAAATGATGATTGAAAAAGCGGATACTTTAGATTTATCTGTTCCTGAAATGGCAGTGCTAATAGGTGGCTTACGCTCCTTAGATGCCAACGCAAATGGTGTTAAGCATGGTGTATTAACAAGTCGCCCTGGTGCCCTTTCCAATGATTTCTTTGTAAATCTAATGAGCATGGACACAGTTTGGAGAAAGTCAGCTTCTGAAGAAGGTCTATATGAAGGTTTCTCTCGTAAAGATAACAAGAAAAAATACACAGCCACTCCGGTAGATCTAGTGTTTGGATCTCATGCTGAACTACGTGCGGTTAGTGAGACTTACGCTGCAGATGATGCGAAAAAGAAATTCTTAAATGACTTTGTTGCCGCTTGGAACAAAGTGATGAATTTGGATCGCATGTAATCTTTTAGATTCAATGAAAACAAAAAGGCTTCTCATTTGAGAAGCCTTTTTTTATTCTTAGTCTCGATAAGTTTTTACATTTATTTAGAATTTTTTTAGTCAGAAATTAGTTTCGACTTCATTCTCATGGCAAAAATTAATGGAACAATAAACAAACTAATGATCTCAACTAGCATTCCACCAATACTTGGAATTGCCATTGGCTTCATAATTTCACTCCCCGTTCCTGTAGACCATAATATAGGTACCAAAGCGATCAAAGTTGTAGAAGTGGTCATCACCAAAGGGCGAATCCTTCTTAGGCCGGCTTTTACCACAGAGTCTTTTATTTCTTGCCAAGATTGAAACTTCTTAGACTTAAACTCCTCCTGCAGATAAGTCATCATCACCACACCATCATCCACTGCAATACCAAACAAGGCGATAAATCCTACCCAAACCGCTACCGACAACTTGAATCCTCCGAGAAAGAGTAAAATCAAACCACCAGATAAGGCCACAGGGATGGCGCTAAAGACGATACTAGCATTGATCCAATTTTTTAAGCCTAGATAGATTAAAAAAAGATTAATTAAAAGAGCCAAAGGAATTAAAACCATTAATTTTTGATTGGAACGAACTTGGTTTTGATATTGTCCAGCCCACTCAATGGAGTAGCCTTTTGGTAAAGACACGGACTCTCTCACCTTCTCCTTTGCTTCTTCCACAAAGCCAACCAGATCTCTACCTCTAACATTTAAAAGCACTAAAGACCTTAACATGGCATTTTCTGACTGAATCATA
>JAYZXX010000189.1:0-8714 GCA_036140815.1 Bdellovibrionota bacterium
CTAGATCAAATATCTACACCAGTAAGTCAGTAGACGAAGCAAAAAAAATCATAGAAGAAAATAAGGTGCAAGTTCTGATTACTGAATATCAAGTTGAGAAAAAAGACTGCCTTCCACTTTGCGATATAGTCATATCTAACAATAAAGAAAATGAAAGATTTGTCATTCTAGTAACACAGAATGGAAACCAATCAAGCGTAGCCCAAGCTTTAGAAGGCGACGTTGATGGCTATATCATTAAACCATTTGTGTACAATTTTATGAAAGAAAGTTTTGAAAAAAACATATTAAGAAAACTGTACCCAAGTAAAAACCAAAAGCTATTAAATGAGGCTAGAGAACACATTGAAAAAAAGAGCTTCTATCTGGCAGAACCAATTCTAATGGAACTAATAAAAAACCAAAGTAAACCCAGCCTTGCTCTTTACTACTATGGCGAACTATTTCAAAAGCGTGGTGATTTCGACAAAGCCAAGCGCTTTTGGCAAAAGAGTTTGGAGGTTCAACCGGGACACTTTAAATCCCTAAATGCAATCTACGAACTATGCCTTGAAAACAAAGAATTTGATGAAGCTCTTGAGTACTTATCAAAACTAAGATCCATCTTACCCTTAAGCCCTGGAAGACTAAAACAATTATTTGATTTATACGTCGAAGGTGAAATGTATTATGAAGTGATTGAAGCAATGGAAGATTTATATAACTTAGAAGACCGTTCCTTGGAGCTAAATCAAGTAGCGGCTGAATCATTATTAAAAGCAGGGCTTTATTTCTCAGAAGCACAGCGTGTCGACTTAGCTCACGACGCCTTCTCAAAGTATTTAATGCTAGAAGCTTACAAAATATCTTCCATCGAAGAAGTTATAGACTCTCTGATAAATACAGAACAATACAAAATTGCTGAATTTTTTCTTAGTAAAGTACTCCCCGACGATAGGGCTAGTCATGAATTCATGGCATTAGATTACCGAGTAAATGCAGGAACACAAGGAATGCAATACCTTATAACTCGTGGAATGGAACTATCTAAAGCCGGCGTAAATGATATGCATGTTCACAAAATTTTTATTGAAGCCAATATCAGTGAATCGCGTATTCGAATGGCAGAACAAGCCCTTATGGATGCAAAAACAAAGATCCCCGAGCAAGAAGACCTATGGGTGAATTTGGAGTCAAAAATAGTTTCCGTAAGCCAGGGCGAGAAAAAAGATTCGAACAAGCCTGTTATGGCTTCCTAAGCAAGTACTCCGGAGAATATAAAAAAATCGAGTCTAATTAGACTCGATTTTTCTGTACATTAAGCAGAACTAAAACTGATGTATGTGTCTTACCAACTAGACTTAGTAACGCCTGGGATTAAACCAAGGTTGCTTAATTCGCGAAAAGCAATACGGCTCATTTTGAACTTTCTTAGAACTCCTCTTGGACGGCCTGTGATTTCACATCGATTCACAACACGGTTCTCAAGAGTTAAGCGAGACATATTGTTCATAGTTCTACGAGCAGCCTCTTTCTCTTCTAATGAAGTTCTTGGGCTTTTCAAAATTTTTCTCAACTCGGCTCTTTTAGCACGAGTGCGACTTACTGCTTCGATTCTTTGTTTGTTTCTTTCAATCTTGGAAACTTTCGCCATATCTATTAGATCCTTTTTCCTTAAAATCCGTTAATTCCGCTATTTCGAAGGTCCTTTTATAGATGGAAATACAACTAACTGCAAGCATTAAATGACAAGCTTTGTTGTAAAGACAATTCATAGGTAAAACAGGCCCTTCAGCTACAATTGAAAAAATAACAAGCTTTTTAGAAAAAGGCAAAAAAATACTTGCCAGAAAAACAAAAAGGAAATAGAACTTCCACTTCGAAAAGAACTTGAATCTGGAGACAGAAATATGGCAAAAAAGAACACCAAAATTAAAAAAGTTATTTTAGAGTGCACAGAAGCTCGCAAAAATGGCCAAACACCATCTCGCTATATGACCACTAAAAATACTCAAAAACACCCTGAGCGTCTAGAGAAGATGAAATACAATCCTTTTATCAGAAAACACACCCTTCATAAGGAGATTAAGTAGTATTTTACTACTTAGTTCCTTGTGAATTTTTATATAAAAAATTAGCAGCCCGACTGGCTGCTTTTTTTATGCGACCTTAGAATTTGCAGCTAGTGCTGTAGAAATTTCACTAAGCAAACTACGGTGGTTGAATGGCTTTTTTATTAAGCCTTGAGTCTCCAGCTTACGCATTTGATCCAAGATTTTCGCCTCACGCTCCCCTGTTAAAAATAAAAAAGGAATATTTTTAAGCTTAAAATTCTGATTCACCCGATTTTTTATTTCTATCCCATCCATATGATCCATTTGATAATCACAAATAATTAACTCTGGCTGATTTTTTTCCATATATTTTAAGGCTTCACTTCCTGATGAAAAATAGTGAACCTCAGTAGTCTTAAGCTGCTTTTCAAATACATGTTTTGCAAGTTTCAAAATAGCCTCAGAATCATCTATAAAAACAATATTTTTAAGTTTTGCCAAATCATCTACTTTTGACTCTGAATACTTACCAGCATCGGCATCAAAAGAAGCATACTTTTTCATAAGCCAATTCTCTAGATTTTCCATGATATTTCTATCTTTCAAAAGTAAATCACCAGAAAAACCATGAAACTTTTCCTTAGAATTTTTTTGAGTTGAGATCACCAAAACCTCTGTAGAATTGAATTTATTGGGAGCAATCTCTTGAACCGCATTAAATAACAAATTCCCTTCGAAAGAGCCCATATTAGTACTAAACAGAATTAAATCAAAATCCTCCAAAACCAGTCGATTTAAAGCTTCGAAAGAATCCGAACTAAAAGAAATATTAAAACCAAATTTCTTAACTAGATTAGAATAAAGCTTAGACATACTCCGACTCATTTCTAAAATTAAACATTTACGATATTGTTTAAGAGAGAAGTCGTCCAGTAACTCATCTAGCTGCATAGTTAAAAACTGTAATTGATTTGGCTGCCAATTATAAATGTAGTTTCGACATAAGTCGATCACCGAAAAAATAATCTGTGTAAACTTTTTGTCTGCTATAATTTGTTCGTCTAAGAGTAAGTCTTCCACTTTATGACAAAGTGAAGAAAACTCATTTAGCATATAAGAACCAGCAGCCCCCTTCATTGAGTGCATTAGACTAATGGATTTACGAATCAAACTTTCGTCTTTCGTCTTTTCGTATTCCAAAAAATAAGACTCCATCTCTTCTACTTGCTCAAGTAGCTCTTGAAGGTATGCTCGTTGTACATCTACAAAATCATCCTGACTCATTTTCTACCCTTAGCCTCTTCATAAGCATGCTTCACTTCTTGCCAATATTCTTGTAAGTCCTGCCAATACTCTAGCATTTTATTTTCATCATTATCTTTTACCGCCAACTCTAATGAACGAGATATTTCACTCATTTCAGAAAAACCATAGCCCCCGCTATCACCTTTTAAGGTATGAGCTAATTTCAAAGTGGCATCCGTATTTTTTGATTCAAACGCTACACTTAAATCCTGCATATCTTTCTCAGTCAAATCGATGAAACTTTCCATGATATCCATTAAATCTTCATCTAAACTAACTTCATATCTTCCCATTCTATGCTGCCTCTCGATCGCCTTTAGTGTAATTAGATAGACTTTTTAATAATACATCTTTTTTAATTGGTTTGGATAAGTGTTCATCGCAACCGGCATCAATACTCTTTCCTTTTTCACCTTTCAAAGCAAATGCCGTGAGCGCTAATATAGGAGTTTTTTTCATCTGATTTTCAGCCTCAAATTTACGAATTTCTTGAGTAGCCATATATCCATCCATGATGGGCATTTGCATATCCATCAAAATCACATCGAAACTAGACTCCTTAAATTTTTCCATAGCCTGAAGACCGTTTTCCGCCTCCTGTAAATTGACATTTGATTTTGCTAAATAAAATTTAATCAAGTTTCGGTTTTTTTCAGAATCATCAACAACTAAAACACTCATACCTGAAATATCACTTCTAAAACCACCTTGAACATTTATGGAGGTTCTAAGCTTCATTCCAATATTAACATTCTCTTGAATCAAGCCTATAAAATCGTGGTTATTAAAGGATTTATCCACAAACAGGGATACATCAAATTCTGATAACATTTTTTTTAATGACTCTTCTATAATATCTTTAGCAACAATGATTGGTATGTGAATTCCTTCTTGCCTTATTAATTTAATTATCTCTAAGGATTTCATTGAATCAGAATAGGATTCAATAAAAATACAGTCGCATTTTCTAGATCTTATTAAGTCTGTAGTAAAACTACGGTATTCGCACTGAAAGGACTTTATTTTTGTTTTCTTCAAACTCCCTTGAAGGCCTTGCAAGTAATCAACATCGTCGCCAACCAACAATAGGTTACCTATAATATTAGGATCTAAAATCCCCTTCATGCTACTATGCCAGTCTCGATACTTAATAGGTTTATTAACAATATGGCTAACACCCAATTGTTTTAATTGAAGAATCTGAGCATTTGTATTGTTACTATTTTGTAAAAACAAGAAGCGATCCATAGGCTCTTTTGATTTATTTAATTGTTCTAAAACTTCAAAGCCATCCATTTCAGACATGCCTTGATCTATAACCACTAGATGATAATTTTGTTTCTCATTTTTCGCCCAGGTAAACTGCTTGTAGGCTTCTGATAATTCATCGCAAAAATCCACATGGGCATTCACGCGAATAAAATATTTATTAAAAAACTCTTCGTAGAAAGCATTCTCCGAAACAAGAAGAACCCTTATGTCCTGGGCATTCAATGACTCAAGACGAGGACAGAGTTTTTTAGATTTAGGTAAACTAACTTCAAAATAAAAGTGAGATCCTTTATGAAGCCTACTTTCTACATGAAGCTCACTCCCCATCATTTCAACTAATGTTTTAGTGATGTTTAGGCCTAAACCTGTCCCACCAAAAAGTCTAGTCGTTGAACTATCCGCTTGAGTGAAACTCTCAAACACATGAGCTAATTTATCACTAGCAATACCAATCCCGGTATCACGAACGGAAAAACGGAGTTTCGCAAAATCTGGACAGTCATTTAAAACATCAATTTTAAGAGCTACTGTCCCTTCTGAAGTAAACTTAATAGCGTTGCTAAGTAAATTCATAACAATTTGTTTCAACCTATACGGGTCACCCATTACTTCTGTTGGTAACCTCCGGTCAAAATCATATAGAATTTCTATGCCCTTATCATGTGCGTTCACTGAATGAAGATCAATCACCTGATCCAGAGTATACTCTAAATCAAAAGATATGCTTTCTAACTCTAACTGCCCTGATTCCACTTTCGATAAATCTAAAATATCATTAATGATCGCCAACAAGCTATCCCCAGAATCTCGAAAGTTTCTAACGTACCGAAGTTGCTCCTCGTTTAAAGGTGTCTCAATCAAAAGGTCAGCCATTCCTAAAATGGAATTTAGTGGAGTACGAATTTCATGGGACATATTAGCCAGGAATAAACTTTTCGTACGATTCGCTCTAGTTGCAGACTCCATGGCAGTTTTTAGTTCTTCTTCGTTTCTCTTTCGATCTTCAATGTCCTGAAGAAAAACAGAATAAAACCGGCTTCCATCAATTTCTAATTGCCCTAAACTAATCTCAACAGGAAACTCTTCACCAGCATTTCTTTGGGCTTTCATTTCATATGTAACTGAATACTCCAAATCATCAATATTAAAAATTTGGCTTTTCTTGCTCCCTACTTTATTGACACCATTCTCAAACAGTAAAACATCAAACATATTCAGCATTTCAAATTCACTTAAACTCATATTGAAAATCAATTCAACTGCCCGATTGGCATTGTAGAGCTTTCCATTTTCATCGAAGGTTAAAATTGCATCCGCTGTGTTATTTAAAATAGTATGAATGGTACTCTCTTTTTCTTGTAACTCTTTTTCAAATTGAATGATTTGAGTAATATCGGTCAGTACAATCATTTTTCCGTAAACATTATCCTCAGAATCAATCAAAGGCTTTGAATAGTAATAAGCATACCTCTGTTCACTATTACGAGAAACGGCCAATTGCCCTCGCCCCAACCTTTCCGGCTGAACAAATTCGTGATGAAAAATTTTCTTTCCTGGCGAATCAAACACATCACAAAGCTCTTCAATTTTAGGATTGTGTGAGTCGTTAATTCCAGTAATATTGGAGGCTGTTTGATTTATGTAGGTAATTCCTTTCTCTTTATCATAAAGAATGATACCAACAGGTGCTGTCTCTGTAAGAGCCTGAAACTGTAACAAACTCTTATTATAACTATCGCTGGAAATTTTAGCTTCAGTTATGTCTTCTATAGAACCGGCGATTCTAAGCGCCTTGCCTTCAATATTCCAAACAGCCTGCCCCTTTAATCGTATCCAAACAACTTCATCCGTAAATTGTTTTATAAGTTTAAAACTCACATCTAAGGGTTCATGTTTTCGAATATGATCCGCAATACACTGCTCTGTCCTTTCTAAATCTTCTGGATGCAATAAATCATAAAAAAGATTTTGCGTAGGCACTACGCCTTCATCAATACCACATATTTCCTTGAATTTTTTAGACCAGTACAATTTATCATCTCTTAAGTTCCAGTCCCAAATCCCCACTGAAGATCCATACACAGCGAGCTCATATCTTTCTTCACTTTCTCTTAACCTTGACTCTAAAACTCTTTCCTCGGTAACATCCCAGTTGGCACCAACCATTTTTTCAGGCTCTCCAGCAGCATTTAAAAAAACCCTTGCTTCCGCCTTTATATACTTTGTTCGCCCCGCTCTAGTTTCAATTTTGAATTCATATCGAAAATCTTGCTTCGTGACCACTGACTCATTTAAAACTTCTTCCACTAAAGCTAAGTCATCCTCACTGACAACTTCAGCCCAGGCGTCGTAGGCATTCTTAAAATCCTGTCGTTCAACCTCATAGAGCTCAAACATTTTGTCATCCCAGTCCAGGAAGTTAGTCTTTAAATTCCACTCCCAAATTCCAATACCGCTACTATAAAGCGCGAGACTTAGTCTGCTTCTATACTCGCTCAACTGCTGATTTAAGTCTTTCTCAGCAGTAATGTCTTGGTATGTTCCAATCACCTTTTTTTCATTCTCTAAATTAGTATCCAGCTTAGCCTTAGCTCTAAGCCACTTACTCTTTCCATCCAGGGTTTTTATACAAAGTTCCGTATCAAATGCCTTGCCATGATTTTTAACATCATTAAAATTTTGTAAAAAATCTGTTCTCGACTTATCTTCAAAAAAGTTTAACTGGTCTTCAAACTCAACAGGAACTCCATGAGGGAGTTCAAATATTTCAAAAGTCTGATTTGACCAAATCAACTTTTCTTTATTTAAGTCAAAACTCCAGCCACCCAGATTAGCAACCTCTTGTGTATCTTGAAGTAAATTCTGAACCTTTTTAATTTCAGATGTTTCATGAGCGATCATAAAAATTTGATCATCCACTAAACTCGCATTCCAGCTTAGCCACAAAATCTTATTATCTTTTCGTATGAAGCGTGTTTCGAAATTCTTTATCTTTTCACCCAATAATATCCTAGAGAACATTTCTATGGTAATCACTTGATCCTCAGGGTGAAGAAAGTCGAGTAATGGCTTAGAATAAAGATCGTCTTCTGAAAACAAAGTTATGTCCGTCCATATATCATTGACACGCACCAAAAAACCTTCTTTATCCGCAACGGCAAGTAGGTCTAAACTGGTGTTAAAAAATATAGAAAAATCAATTTCTTTTGTTTTCGCGCTCATGTTAATTCCTCTTCGGTAAGTCTTTCATGAGAGATAAGACCTGTTCTTAGAAGATAGTAGTCAGAAGCTGTTCGATTTTGAGAATTCTACGATAATGTTAAAGTTTCTTGGTTTTTTTTACCGATAAGAATCACAGTGCGGAGGAAAGCTATGAAAAGAATTTTACTAATTGAGGACTCTAAAAAAACACAACAACTGGTTTTACATAGTTTAGAGAGAGAATTTGAGGTTTTTATAGCTGAAACCGCTTCAGAAACTCTCCACTACTGTCGCTCTCAAAATCCAGACCTAATTCTACTGGACATTAATTTAGGCAGTGACTCTGGCTACACAATCCTTGAACAATTAAAGGTGAATCGTTTAATAGATGAAACTCCAGTTATATTTCTAACGGGAGAAGAAAGTATTCAAAACAAAGTAATTGCTTTTAACCTTGGAGCTGACGACTATATTACTAAACCTTTTGATCCAACTGAATTGAACCTTCGTATAAAGGCTCGTTTAAAAGATCATAGTTCTAGAGATAGTAAAACCATCAGCTTTCAAGGAATTAATATCGATACAAATACACTCACGGCCTATGAACTTGATGATCAGGGAAAAAGGCAAAACCTTGACCTCTCCCCGACAGAAATTAAATTATTAGTTTTCTTTATTGAGAATAAAAACCAAGTATTTTCAAGGGAGCAAATTTTCCACAAAGTTTGGGGAGACAATTGCTACTATCTAGATAGAACCATCGACCGCCATATATCAAGTCTACGCAAGAAGATAGGAAAATGGGGGGACTGTATTCGAACCATTTATGGGGCAGGCTATATGTGGGACACAGCCCACTATAGTAATAATTTTAAGGCTTCATAGTCTCCGCTAAGACATTTT
>JAYZXX010000190.1:0-9519 GCA_036140815.1 Bdellovibrionota bacterium
GGATCTCTTTTACTTCTTTTAAGACTTGCGCCTTAAATTCCTCGGAATGTAGTGACTTAGCCAAACTGGACCTCCTAGACTATTCTAACATATCAATTTGTCCGGAGTATATAGGGGGCTAGATTGAAAGAAAACTCCGCAGTTGACACATTCAATCTATCTCAAAAACTTTGTAATCCAGAGTGTACCGGGATTCAAAATAATAAGCCATTATATAGGGATGAAGTGCACCTGTCATATTGGGGTACACTTCTGTTTAAGGAAAAATTAGTGAATATTATTAAAGAATTTTAAGAAACCTAAAACACTCTATGTTCAGATAACTCTGATAAGTTCCTTGCTTGTCCAGAGAACTCCTGACTAATTGCCTTTAAATCAGCATCAACCATCATTTCCACCAAACCAGAAAAACTTACTCTAGGCTCCCATCCAAGAACTTTCTTTGCTTTGGAACAGTCACCAAGTAATAAATCTACTTCTGTTGGTCTGAAATATTTAGGATCTATCTCCACATAATCTTTATAATCTAAGCCTACATGTGAAAATGCCATTTCAACAAACTCTCTCACACTATGAGTTTCACCAGTTGAAACCACATAATCATCCGGTGTGTCTTGCTGAAGCATCAACCACATTGCTTCAACATAGTCTTTTGCATATCCCCAGTCTCTCTTGGCATCAAGGTTCCCTAAAAATAGTTTCTCTTGGCGACCTAATTTAATATTTGCAACTGCTCTAGTAATTTTCCTAGTAACAAATGTCTCTCCACGTCTTGGAGATTCATGATTAAATAGAATTCCATTACTAATATGTAAGTTGTAGGCCTCTCTGTAATTCACAGCAATCCAATGAGCGTAAACCTTTGCTGCTGCATAAGGACTTCTTGGATAAAAAGGTGTTTTTTCACTTTGTGGTGTTTCTTGAACCAAACCATACATTTCACTAGATCCGGCCTGGTAAAACCTGGTCTCAGGACGAACATCTCGAATAGCCTCTAATAAACGAAGCGTCCCCAAGCCAGTGGAATTTCCTGTATATTCAGGACACTCAAAACTCACTTTTACATGGCTTTGTGCCCCTAAATTATAAATCTCAGCCGGGCAAACTTTTTCAATCAACCGAGAGAGCATACTAGAGTCTGTCAAATCGCCATAATGAAGAAATAATTTAGCGCCTGTCTCATGAGGATCCTGATAAATATGATCGATTCTATCCGTATTAAAACTACTTGAGCGACGAATTATACCGTGCACTTCATAACCCTTTTCGAGTAAAAATTCTGCCAAATAGCTACCGTCTTGTCCTGTAATTCCCGTTATTAAGGCCTTTTTCAAATTTAACTCCTATTTCATTCCAATAGAGACTCTATCTGTATATATTCAATTTAGTCAATAAAGCATTTGGATTACTTCGTAATGCCTTAATATTCAACGATTCCCTATTATTCCTTACTCCCAACAATATGCAAAAACTGTCTCTAAGCCCCTAAGAATGAAGAAAAAACCAAATTAAACGACTTAAACATCCCCACCCGTAAAACACGATGCATAGATACTTAATCCATTGTTAACAAACATAATAGTAAGCCCCCCAAAAGCACCTTTTCCTCCAAAACTCACCTACTAGGCCCTTTGAAGGTTGGCGTGATTATTTTTATCTATATAAAACGAAGGTCAAAAGATCACTTGAGAAAGACATATTAAGCTTCCCTTTTTCCCAAAGTGGTGTTTAATCAAAAAATCAAATCCCTTTTCTCCCCAAAATCACACGCAAGGTTTTTACAAAGATATTAAGATCTAGAGCAAAAGAATAGTTCTTAATGTAGTAAAGATCATACTCCAACTTATCAATCGAATCTTCCACACTAGAACCATAGCCAAACATCACTTGTGCCCATCCAGTGACTCCAGGTTTAACTAGGTGACGAGTATTATAAAAAGGAATTTCTTTTTCGTACAACCGTACCAAGCCAACAGCTTCCGGCCGTGGCCCAACCAAACTCATATCTCCTCTGAATATATTCCAAAGCTGAGGAAACTCATCTACCCTTAACTTTCGGGCAATCTTACCCACCCTGGTAATTCTTTTGTCACCTACAGCAGTCCATAAGCCGCCAGCTTGGGACTCCGCGCCTAAGTACATGGTTCTCAATTTATAAAGGGTAAACTCAACACCGTTCATGCCTATTCTCTGCTGCTTATAGATTACACCACCTTTAGATTCGATAGCAATTGCAAGGGAAAATAAAAGTAGTATTGGCCAGGTCAATATAAATAACAAAACACTGCAAAAAACATCTATGATCCTCTTATATCGTAGCCAAAAATTATTATGACAAATCACAAAACCTGATGAAAATGCAAACCAAGATTTATCTAAAATGTAAAGAGGCAGGCGAAGCCAATTCATCTCATAGTAATCACTCACTGTATACAGCTGCAATCCACTAAACTTATACTCCATCAAAATATTTGAGAGTGACTTTAAACTCTCAGAATTCAAGGATACGATTACACCGGCCCACCTATCCCTATCAATATACTTTGTCAAATCAGCTAGTAAGCCTAAGCAATTTGGGATCGCATTCATATCTTTTATGTTTTCACTATTAATGATGTAAAAGAAATTCTCTTCAAACCCCATCTCCTTAACATCTCTGTGAAAGTTCTGGCATACTACCAATGAACCTACTACTAAAAAGTTATTTCTCTTAAGTACCGACTTTAATTTTACAAAAAAAGCAGCTCTCACAAAATAACTAATAACTCCAAAGCCCCAGATGGGAAAAGCCAAAACCCTGCTTTCCAAGAACTCAGAGCTGAGATCCCTAGCAAACAGACTCAAAATAGCCCAAGAAATTAGTATAGAGAAATTCGCAAAAAGAATTCTCCTCTTAAAACTCCAAGAAAAAGAAGGCACTACCCAAGAATAGGTGCCCCATAAGTACATATTAGCTACCACCAAAAAAGAAATCAGCGCAAAACCGGCAAAATTAGCCACATCAACCAATGCATAACGACCAGTCACTACGATCATTAGATATATGCAGACAAAAAAGCTACAAAGATCAATTAAGACTAGTATGCGTTGAAAAAGCTTTTTATTTAAAGTTCCGTAAAGCGCCATAGGTAAGCTCCACTTTATTCAAAAAGACTTTGAGGACTGCCCATCGCAGATAAACTTTGCTTAAATAGGATTTTACTGTCCTCAACCCCTGGTTGATCAAAAGGATCTATTTGCAGAAAATCACCTAACTGGATAATTACGTATTCAAAGCTAAGAATCAAATCAAAGACACTATCGTAACTAATCGTAACATGGTTTACTTTGTTATTAAGTGACTCAGGAGTTTTTGTTCTCATGATATCAAATAATGACATTTTTTCATTTTTCCTCGATGAATTCTCGAAAAAAATTAAAAATTTATCTTTCTGGCCTTCTACGATTTGCTGAAGAACACTGTGCTGGTCTTTACACCCATGCAAATAAACAGGCATGCTAACAGGCTTGGCCGGTTTACCATTTAAATCTAGCTTCTTACCAAGTGACTCAGCCCACAATTGCTGGGCCCATCCAGCAAACTCTCTCAACCTCTCATCATAAGGCCACAATACCGATATCCACTCTCCTCGCGACCAAGAGGCGATAATATTTTTTGAAAACTCTTTTAAGTCTGGGGTAACTTCCCAGGACTGAGCTTCACTCTGTAGTTGAAGAAATATATCAGGACAGACAACCGCTAATGGCATAAGCCCAACTGCTGTTAAAGCTGAAAATCTTCCGCCAACATCAAGTGGATGATCCAGGCATTTCAAATGATACTTGTTCGCGTAAGTTTTCAACTTACTATCCTTATCTTCCGTTATAATTGTAAAGTGTTTTTTTAGTTTTTCTTCATCATTGTATAACCGTTCGATTCCATTTAAAATTTCTATAGTCTCCAGGGTACCTCCACTTTTTGAAGTAAAGACCCAGTGAACATTTTCGAGACTATCAATTTGAGAAAGTTTAGTTTTTATAAACACGGGATCTATCGAGTCCCAAAAATCAATCTTGGATGAAAATGGCGAATAGTAATGACTTAGAGTCTTTCCTCCCATACTACTCCCCCCCATACCAACAAATATAACTTTGTCAAAACTACCATTTATTTCTTTCGCTCTTTCCAGGACCCTAGACCATACTGAGTCTTGGTAAGATAATTTAAAGTATGGATACTTTTCTATCTCTATATCATGAAGGTCTACTTCAAGCTCAGTATACTTTCCAAAAACATTACTCTTTAATCTCATACCAAAACCTCATTTTTTCTATCTTCTAAATACGATTCAAAAATCAACACAAACCCCAAAGCCAAATTAATGACCAGACTAAAAATCACCTCTGAATCTAATAAGGTGCATTCTGTTAACCCGCCTATATGAAATACAACCTGTGCCGCTAAAATACCAACCATGACTTTTCTTTTTGAAGAATCTAGCCAAGCTAAAGACTTGTACATAAAAACAAACACCCCTAAAAAAGTCGCTACATACAAACTTAGGCCCAATAACCCCATTGAACTAGCAATTTGCATCAAATTATTGTGCGCGTGCCCCATAAAACTATGGATACTTTCGTTATTTTTATAATAATTAGCTAAAGCAAGTTCTTTGGTTTGAAAGCCTTGACCGTGGACAGGCTTCTCCAAAAACAAGCTAAGGTGGATCTTCCAAAGCTCTAATCTGATATTATTCGATAAATTTTGAAAATCGAATATACTCATAAATCGTTGGCTCATGCCTGGGACTGTAACTAACAGTAAAGCAAAAAAAGCCCCAGTACCTACAGCTATTCTAAAGAAATATTTTCTAGCCGATTGATAAACTACAAATAGAACCCCACATGCTAGTGCAATCCACATTCCTCTAGTCTGAGTAAATAATAAACTCAATCCACAAAAGAAAAAGGCTAAGATAGATACCAAATCTTTTTTAGACTTCAGCTTATTTCCCAAAATTAAAGAAAAATACAACACTATCCAAATCGCAAATACATAACTATAGGTCATGGTATTACTAAAAAAGCCCCTAGTCCTGTAAATTCCTTGCCCTAGTTCGTTTACCCAATGCCAGTCATTCAAAACCCAGCCAGTTAATCCTTGATAAACTCCAAAAAGACTAAGCCATAAAAAATGAATCGAGAACCAAGGGTAAGCTTTCTTCAAACTCTCATACCCAAGGCAAGAAAAAATAGCTGTTAATACAACAAGGTCAATTACAAAACGAGAAGCCAAAAGGTTCTCCCTGTAAAACGCTGATGATGCCCCACTTAACAAATCAGAAAAGAGTATATTAACTGCAAACAAAATGAATAAACTTAAAATTGGGAATATCGGCTTTTTGAAGATACCATTAACAAATATTCTCTTTGCCTGTAGTACTGCTAAAATAGCTAGAAAAAAAAATGAAAGCTCCATGCCAGCTATTGAACCAAGAGCAGAGAATAGCAATACCCCGATAAAAAACCAATTGAGAACATCCAATGTTTTTTTGATACATATCTCCTAAATTATTTTCTGATAACTTAGCATTATATGTTAAATTCGAAAATAATTTTCTAGCTCTAAATGTCAAAGCTTGGGTCAAACTTTGACAATACATACTTCGCTCGGATCTCATCTGTGTGATATTTATGCAGATGCTTTGAAGCTCGTTCACCAATTGTCGCAAGCAAGTCTGGCCTGTTTAAATAATACTCACATTTCTCTATCAGATCACTTAGATCATTCTTAATAAAAACCAAATGCTCACCATCAACAAAATTATTCTCTATCTCAATGTCAGGCTTCTGGGATAGCATAAATGCCCCTAAAGCTGGCACCTCCCAATACCTAAGTGTATCCCAGCCAGCTCCCCGAAAATTTAAAGTTAAGCGGGTCCTTTTCAGTTCTTCTAAATAAAACTGCCCCTTTCTTTTGTATTTACTCATTTGCTGGTTTTTCTCTGTTCCATTGGATCGGCAGTCAAATCGATTTTCAAGAATCCCTAAAGCCTCAGATCTAACGGGGTGAGATTCAACTCCCCAAAAAGCAACATCATATTTTTTCTCATAGTCGCCACCATGAGGTATCAAATCTAAATTAAAACACATCGGGAATGGATAAACATTTTCAGGATAATCCTTTCCAATAAGCTTCTCTCGTTTAAAAATCACATCAAAAGGTCTTTTTCTACATACTTCATCAAATAAGTCCCTACCTCCAAGTCGATCAAAATCACCACCAAGCTCGGGCCAGTCCCCTCCGTCCAAGAAAAACCTTGGGACTGAATCCGGCAAATTCCCCATCAACTCTCGATAAACTTTTAAAGCTTCCATATTACAGGATGAAAGTATAACTAGGTCTGGCTTTGATTCTCCGATCAAAGAGTTTTTTATCGATTTTAAAAAATTCTTTTTTTGCAATCCTAAATTTTTAGGATATGGCTTTCTTTTGATATGATAGTTTTTATTCCAAGGAGCTTCGATAATTGCTTCCCCTCCTAAAACTTTACATAATCCTGAGAATAAAAAATCCTGGCAATAATCAAATCCACTCTTATTTACAAACAATATTTTCAAAGCAAAACCTCTTCTCGCTTTATTATCCATCAGATCTTATACCGAGATAAGCATTATAGTATTTTTCAGTAAAAATTTATAACAGCTATTTTGAATCTAAAAAAATTCAAGATCCGCACTGTTCAACTTCTTTCATTACAGCAGAAGCCCCGAACTTGTTCAAATGCACACCATCATCCCAATGCTCCACATCTTGTGACAGTATTACAGAAATATCTCCAGAAAAATCCATGACGCAAATATCACTTTCTTTTAGCCAGATAGATTTCCATCTTTCAAAAGAATCTTTGACCTTTTGTTCTACCCTAGATTTAAATGCAGAATTAAACTTAGAATAAAAAGGGCTAAGTAAAACACTCACGCCAACACCCTTTTCAGACAAAGCATTTAATTGCTTAATCAAATCATCTTGTTTTTCATCCTGAAAATCACCTACCCAAACTCCATTCTTATAAGCCTCAAAGTTTCTCTTCCAATCTCGTTCCAGTTCATCTGGTTGCCTCAAAATATATTCAGAGTCTTCTTTGTATCTTTGTAATCTTAAACCTTTTTTTTCAGCTCGGTTCCCTACCAAATCAGATACTTTCAAAGCCTTTCTCTTAGCTCCCATATCGCGATTAAACCTCACTGAGTCTAAAAAAAGTAAAAACCTATCCAGTAGACTTGGAAGCTCAACTGATTCATCCAAGTTCTTTACCAATGTCCCTAACTCCGGATGATACAAAACTTCCTCAGGCTGCTTTCCTTCAAAAAACTCATAAAAGTCACTGACGTATAAAACGTATTTTAAATCCTGATGCTTTTGACTCTCTTCTAAATACAATCGCTTCAAAGCAGTGCTGGCCCCACCCACAGCCAAATTCACACAGTCATAACCCGTAATTTCTGATAATTGATAGGGCGAAAAGCTCTCTGCTCGACTAGAACCAAGAATGATACAATTAAATTTCTGACTTCTTATAAAATCTAACTTCAGCTTGTGTGGATTGTTAACTGCCGGTCGATCTCGAAGCTCTCCCCAATAGTCAAAACTATCAATCCAATAACTATGTCCCAAGATCAAACTAATCAACAAGAGACTGGTTACAAAAAACAGAACGACATTTTTTCTATATGTTTTTTCCAAAAGCCCTCCTAGAATTGAAAATACAAAAACACGCTCTCTGAACGTAGATACATTAAACTAAAAACAAAAAGCACTGCCATCCAAACAAAGCGCATACTTTTATAAGAATCAAATTTTTCAAATGCATTTTTTGCTTTGAAAGCAATCACTAACCCAAGCACCAAAGCAGCCATCATTCTAGATTCGTGTCTTCCTAATATATTAATTGTCGAAGCAGAATCAAAAGCAAACATTCTATTAAACCACAGAATTGCTTTGTCAAAAGTCTCAGCTCTAAAAAACACCCAAGCCAAGCAAACATAAAAAAAGCAAATTATGTTTTTTAGGTAACCAGGAATAGAGAGTTCAATTTTCATATCCTTTATTTTTCTCTCCAACGCCAAAGCTCCACCATGCATTGCACCCCAAATCACAAAATTCCAACCAGCTCCATGCCACAAACCACCTAACAACATAGTAATTAATAGGTTCATATAAGTACGACTTACACCATTTCTGTTTCCGCCAAGACTAATGTACAAATAATCACGCAACCAGCTAGACAAACTTAAATGCCATCTTCGCCAAAACTCTGTAATACTTTTTGATTTGTATGGAGAGGCAAAGTTTTGCGGAAAATCTAAGTGAAAAAACTTACCCAAGCCAACTGCCATATCTGAATAACCCGAAAAATCAAAATACAATTGTACAGCATAGCCTACCATGGCAATCCATGCTTCCAGACTAGAAACATTCGCAAGATCAGCAATCAATGGATCAATGGCCACTCCAACTCTATCTGCGATTAAAATCTTTTTAGCTAAACCAACTACAAAGAAGTAGATCCCTTGATTAATATACTTCCACTCGAAACGACTCATATTTGTATTGGATTCAAGTTGAGGTAACAAATCAGAGTATCGAATAATTGGCCCTGCAATCAACTGTGGAAAAAAACTAACGTAAGTAAAAAAAGCTAAAAAATCGCGGTGAGCATTGGTCTTTCTTCGATACACATCAATTGTGTAACTCATACTTTGAAAGGTATAAAAACTAATCCCTACCGGCAGAACCAAACTCAAGGTCAAAGAACTACCGACACCTACTCCCAGATAAGTACTCAAAGAGTTAACTGAATCGATAAAAAAGTTAAAATACTTAAATACAAATAGGATTCCTAAGTTAGAAACCAAGGACAAAACTAGAAGACGCTTTCGCTTCTTTTGAGAATTTGATTCGTCAATCCAGATCCCAACATAGTAGTCGATCAATATAGACAAAAACAAAAGGCCTAAATATTTGTAGTTCCAATAGGAATAAAAAACTAAGCTTGATAAAAGTAATAACCCCAAACGAAGTCGATACGTCTCTATAATGTAAAATAAAAACAACACCACTGGAAGAAATTGAAACAAAAAAACCGAACTACTAAAAAGCAAATCTACTTCCCTAAAAAGCTTCTAAAAAACTATAATCTAGAAAATGAAGTCTACAAGGGAGTCATTTTCTGATTTTAGTACCTTGAAAAATTAAATATCATCATCAAACTGAGTTAATCGCCAGATAGTATTCCTTTTAACAAATACAATCAACTTCGAACTAGAATGATCCAATTGCAGCTCTAAGACATTAATGCAGGTAGATTCCTAAGGATTACAAACTGGGTATTTTAATTGAACTTTTAAAACGGGTCAACCCCCTAAATCCGGAATTTTTCGTTACACAGAAACGTCTAGTATCTGAGTCTCGCCACGGCTAAATTTTTCAGTAAACTCTACCGGGCTCATCATGTTCAGTGACCCATGGATTCTTTG
>JAYZXX010000191.1:0-9296 GCA_036140815.1 Bdellovibrionota bacterium
CTTTGAAGACAACCAGAGGGGGGATTTTGTTCGCCCTTTTGAAGCAGAGGTACAAGTCTCTTTTAGTATGCTAACCAGTAAAAATATTTTTAAAACACCATGGCATGCCTTTGTCGGCTACACCAACCACTCTTGGTGGCAGGTTTATAATTCCGATTGGTCTAAACCATTTCGCGAAACCAATTACATCCCTGAGTTTTATGTTCGCAGGGTTTTTGATGAACCCATAAGAGTTTTAGGAACAGATATCATTGCCTATGACTTTGGGATCGTCCACGAATCAAATGGTCAAATACAAGAGCTATCGCGAAGCTGGAACCGACTTTACCTCCGAGGAACCTTTGTCATTGGAAACTTTAGTCTGAGCCCTAAATTTTGGTACAGAATCCCTGATAAAGCTGACAAAGATGATAATCCTACAATTCAAGACTATATGGGATATGGAGAACTTAGAATTAATTATGAGGCGGGAGAAAATCAATACAGTCTTTTATTAAGAAAAGGGAAAAAGGATTATGGTGCGGCCGAATTCACCTATAGCTACCCTTTTGCAAAAAACCTAAGGTTTTACATGAAAGCCATTCACGGTTATGGTGCCTCACTACAAGATTTTGACAATGATACAAGAAGCCTAGCTTTAGGATTTAGTATTGAAGATTTACTTGCAACTGGCGAGTCTAAAGAGACTGCAGTTGGTTCTCAGTAAATAGATTTTGGGTCCATTACCATTAGATCAAAGGCAGATAGGCAAAGCAGGCTGCCCACCAAAGCCCTTGTTAATTTCAAAATTTTCTCCCAGGCAAAGCTTAAGAAAGCTGAGAGAAAAATTCAGGGGAAAACGAGAGCTGAAAGAAATATACACCCGTATGTTAAATATCTAAAAAAAATTTCAAAGACCTTGATGTTCGAACCTTCGTTCAGTCGTTTCACTATTTTAAAAAATTCACCAGGATAGCCCCCAATTTCAATGACTTATTTTTAAGCATTAAAACTTTTAGTCAGCCCCATCTTTCCTACATTCCTTAAAAATCAAATAGAGAATTCTTTGCCACAGGGCATCTTGGTGCTATGATTTAGCCCTAAGCTTGAAGGGGATAAAATGGCTAACTTACAACGCAATCAATGGATCGGTGGAACTTTAAAAAGTGCGAATCGCTTGCGCCAAATCGTTGCCGTTTTTGCTAAACATGGTTTCCAGAATATTGTCGAAGAATTAGAACTTGGTAAGTATTTTTTCTTAGAAAAATTTAGCAGTTCAAACATGGAACAATCTTTTACTACCGCAGAAAGATTGAGAATGGCTCTAGAAAGCTTAGGCCCCACTTGGATTAAGTTTGGTCAAATGCTAGCCAGTCGTCCCGATTTAGTTCCTGAAGCATTTATGTCTGAGCTTAAAAAGCTACAAGCACAAGTACCAGCAATGCCATTCGAAACTGTGCAAAGAATTTTGGATGAAGAATATGATCGTCCTGTCTCTGAAATTTATCGAGAAATTGAAAGGACACCAATCGGCGCCGCAAGCATTGCTCAAGTACACAAAGCAAGCCTTCATACCGGCGAAGAAGTTGTATTAAAAGTTCAGAGGCCAAACTTAGAAGATGCTATCAACGAAGACCTTCAAGTTCTTTACACTTTAAGTTTGCTTTTGGAAAAATACCGTCCTGAACTTCGAGTTCTAAATCTAAGTTCAATGGTAGAAGAGTTTGCATCAGCCATTGAACAAGAGTTAGATTTTTATATAGAAGCAAACAATATGGATCGATTTCGTAAAAACTTTTTCGACGATCCACATATTGTGATTCCCAAAGTTTATCACGATTTGTCTACTTCAAAAATATTGGTTCAAGAAGAACTTAAAGGGAAAAATTTAAATGCTCCAGATGCCTTCAAGCAAAAAGGCATTTACCCACATGATGTTATTCAAATTGGAATACGTGCCTTCTTCAAAATGATTTTTAAAGATGGTGTGTTTCACGCGGATCTACACGAGGGAAATATCTTCGTATTACCTGACCAACAAATTGGCTTAATTGATTTTGGTATGATTGGTTATCTATCACAAAAGTCTCGTGACTCCATTGCTGGTATTATGATGTCCATTGCCGACGAAGACTATGAACAGTTGGCATTTGAATTTCTCGAGCTCTCTCCCTATTCCTACGATTGTGACATAGATGCCTTCACCCACGAAATCCAGGGTTTATTTGCTCCTTATCACGGTTTGAGCTTTGCCAACTTTCAAATTGGTAAACTTTTATTGGACGCTACAAGAGTTGCCGGAAAACACGGGATTAGCTTGCCAAGTGATTTGATGTTGTTATTCAAATCCATTCTTACCGTAGAGGGAATGGGAAGAAGCTTAGGAGAAGATTTTGATCTTTTAAGTTTCTCCAATGAATTCGCAATTGAAGTGATTAAATCAAAATACAACTTTGGGCGTCTATCTAAAAACTTAGGAATGATCACCAAAGACTCTGCCGCTTTAATCGCTGGCCTTCCTAGACATGCAAGGCAAGCGCTTAGGAAGCTCAACTCACCTAATTTCCACTGGAAATTACAAGTAGAAGAAATGCATGATCTTAAACGCGGTATAGAAAAAGGCTCAAACATTATCTTTTTAGGCTTAGTAATTAGTTCTATGCTTATATCAGCAACGGGAGCTATGTTTATTCCAAATTCAACATTGATTGGTGGAATCCCTGCCATTAGTGCAATTCTTTATGGACTTGCCACCTTTACAGGCTTTGTTGCGGTTTACAATTACATTCGAAAATAAAAGTCCACAAAGCTAGTTGTGATTTTTCAAGTGCTTTCAAAGCGAAACTTTGAGCTCATTTACTTTAATCAATCACACAAAAAAGCCTCTTTCAAAATCGTTTTCAATCTCAAAAGAAGCTTTAAGGTTTTTGCTTTAAAATCATAAAACCGTTTTAAGCTTGATTCCTACTTTACTTACATTTCCTTGCCGCATTCAGCATATCGACATTTACTTGTCGCATGGGATAGTGACCATCAAAATACTGCAGCTCAGAGGTCCAAGCATAATTTTTCTTTTTGTAATCCCATTTCGCTTTGTGAAATATTTTATAGTCGTAATCAGTAAAACCATCGCGTTTCTTTTTGTATTGTAAAAACACTCCACCCAACATCTCATTCCTGAAAAACTTCTTTAGTTTTTCAGGCTCATTCTCAAATCCATTCGATGGTAAACTAAACTCAAAGCTAATCTCTGTCTGGTTGAAGTCATAATTAAATCGAATATTAGAATCATAGGTGATGTCTACAAAATCAATTTTCAACTGCTTTCCAGGTAGGTAGTTCAACAAGCAGGAAATTTTCTCTTTGACTCGTGAATCTAACAACAATCCAAAGACCCAGTCTTCTTCTTGTTTTGAATCCAAATAATTCAAAGGCATAGACAGGCCGTTGATTCCGTAAGAAGTTTTAAATGCTCTGATTCTCTCTACTTTTAATGCATTTTTGACAAATTCGTAATCTTCATTGATTTTAGTATCATAAGCCTCTTTCAAAGCATTGAAGTAATCTTCGTTGTTTCCACTGGGATTTAGTGTAAGCACAGAGAATTTTCTTCCAAGTTGATAAAAATATTCAGCAGGAACAAACTTGTCATAGCTTGATGCTTCGACTACAACACCTACCCCATCGCCAAAAAATTTTTTGATTATTGCTTTAACCACCTCATCCGTAGCAGCTCTTGCAGACAAATACTCCTTCAACAACAAAAGTGCTTTCGAAAATTCAAAGTAAAATTCATCAAAATTTTCCAAACTAGAAAATTCAATCCCATTGGATAAAATAATTTTTAGATCTGTATCGGCAGCACTAAGCATTTCTTGCTCCACAAGAGATTTTAGACGCTCTAATTTTGTATCTACGATTTCAATGCTTTGAATTTTCTTATTGTTAAAAATCTGGTTGTCCTTAATTGTACTAGTCTGTTTATATGTCACTTTCAACTCACAAGGCTTTCCCGAAAAAAGTAGTTCTTTTGCATAAGCCAAACTTTCAGTAGCTAATTCACTTGTTGTCCGCATTCTTACTATCTGAGGACTGTTATTTAAAAAATCAATTCCCGGAAAGGCCCCTTGTTCTAGCTGAAAAAATAATTCTGTATTAAAAATATTAAAATAGTCATCGAAATTGTCTAATTCTCTCCCACGGATTTCTTGTATCCCTTGGGCTACAAATTGTTCCGGACGAAACTGCATAGAGATTCTTGCATGGTGTAGACTAGGGTCTTTTGCATCTATCTCCTCATTTTCAAAACGAATCGAATCCCCTTTATCCAATCCAGAAGCGATCAAAAAATTTTCGAAGCGTTCTTTTGATATTTCTGCCTGTAAAAAATTTAAAACAGTAGAAGCCCAGCTCTCTGCAAAGCGCTCGTCCTTTTTCAGTTTTCCAATATAGCTTAAACGATGGGCTTGTTCATGAAGCACTAATTTCATGATTTCATCATCAGACATTTCTTTCATTAGTTCCGTAAAGTATATCACACGACCCAAAGGCCCTGACTCTGTAACAGCACGAACATACAATGAGTCTATGTCTCCAGCTTTGAAGCCAATTTGTTCGCTTACAAAAATTCCGTAGTCATTTGCCTTTGAAGTTTCTTTCCATTCTTCTCGAACTCGAACCGTTCTAGTTTCTGTACCATCCTGGTTTGTAACTGTCTCGGTTTCGCGAGACACCACCTGCATATAGTACCTTGAAAGTAGCTCACTAACCTTGATCACTTCTTCAGAAAAAATCACTAAAGTTCTATCCAAATCAAGAAGCATTTCGTTTTTCAAACTCAAAGGAAGCTCTGAGCCGCGAATCAATGACTTTAAGGCTTTGCCTTTTGGATGAATCACATCTCCTTCAAAGTTGACTCGGACACACTTTGATCCTTGTTGAATACAGTAGTCTCCATTTCCAGATTTATTTCCAGCAAACAAACTGAGTCCGCTAAACAAAACTATCAGTGAGACAGCCCCTTTCCATTGATTTTTCATATTTCTCTCCATATTTATAAAGTAATTTTTTTCTTTTCTTCTCTAGTTTTTGTTCTTGGAAATAGTTGCAGACTCAGTTCATAGACTTCCGTCTTTGTCCCTTCTTCCAAATATTCACATAGCTCATCTCTAAACTTACGCATTTTCATTTTTGCTTCAGCAAGCTTAGACATATCGATTGCCATAGTTACGGCACAAAACTCTCTTAGTTCGACGGCCACTTCATCGAGGGAACTTTCTGCGTCAATTAAATTGGCTTTTTGTCTTAACTTTAATGCTGAATTGGGAACATCGTAGCTAGTGTCTAACTCTTCTTGGGCGGGTTGGTATTTTCCATCTTTTTCTGTCAAATAGTTTAAACGAAGCATTCTATCGATAGCTTTCTCAACTTTTAAGGAACTCAGACCAAGCCTGCCAGCAATCCACATCGGGCTAGACTCGTAATCTTGGGTCTCCATCAAACTCAAAATACTATAGTAAATCGGGTCAGAAACGATATGGTAGTGATCCGCCTGAAGCTGTAAGCTCTTTTTTGAAACTTTTAGCTCTTCTTTACTATTCCCTTTAGAAGACTCAAAACTTTTCAAAATTGAATGATGTTTATCAGGAGAATCAGGAATTTCCTTCAGAATTTTACAGGCTATTCTTTTACTGAAACTTCGCTTTCCATTGAGAAACTCAGACAAAGCAGCAGGATGTATACCAATGCTTTTTGCAAAACTACGAAGCGAATAGGAAGTGTTCTTTTGCTTCCTCCTCACCAATTCACTTTGTAAATAATTTCTTAACTCAATTTGCCCCTGCATGAGGCTATTCATAGAACTTTTAAGAACTTTTGAGTATTAGATATGTAACAAAGTGTTACATCTATAGTGTAACAGGAAATTATTACTATTTCCTTTTTCAAATGTATCACTCTATAAGCTATAGTTTTGATTTCAGCATGGAGTTTAAAGTAATTTCCTGTTAACTGATTTAGTTAACACTTTGATAACTGAAACCTAGTTCTTACTAAAAAACTATTCTATAAGAGCCTCATGGAAATGAAACAGCATTACATTCAAATGCTCAAGTTAGAACTTGAGAGCCGTAAGCAAACAAATTCATCATACTCAATGAGAGCCTTTGCTAGGGATTTGGATATGCCAGCGCCTCATCTATCCATGCTGCTGTCCTCGAAAAAAGGACTTTCAACCGCCAGAGCCGAACAAATATTAAGGAAACTAAATTGGAGTGAGGAGGACAAACAATTATTTACTCAATTGGTTGAATCTTGCCATTCCCGTTCGCAGAGAAAAAAGCAGGATGCCTATCAAAAGTTAAAAAGTAAAATAAGTAGCCTTGGTCGGCCCTTTGAAAAGTTCATAGAAGATGACGAATTCATACAAATATCAGATCCCATTCATTTTCAGATTATAGAAACTTTGAAGCTAGAGCAAGTTGATGGGAGTTTCGAGAGTCTTAGAGACAATTTAAACTATAGCGAAAATGAACTGAGAGTGGCTTGCGAGCGTTTACTTAGCTTAGGATATTTAAAAAAAGAAATGGACCAATATATTGTTGATGAATATAAAATTGTCACCTCAGAAAAAAATGTTTCTTTAGCCCTACGCCAACATCATGCAAAACAGTTAAAGGCTGGTATAGATGCAATTTATCACCAAGACATCAGTGAACGCTGCCTTTCATCTTTGACCATAGCCATCCCTGAAGACTTAATTCCCGAAGTTTTTGAAAAAATCCAAAACTTTCGGAAAGAAATTAATCAGTTTATTACCGATAACCCAAATCAAAAGAAAACCAAAGTTTATAGCCTAAATACACAGTTTATTAAAAATACGAAGGAGCAAAAATGAATCTCTTAAAACTTGTTATAGTAAGTTTAATGATTCCAATCAAAATTTTCGCCGGCCAAGAAGCTGGCAATGGCGGAGTTGGAGTCTTAGCAAATAATGGAGCAAAGGTATATCTATTGGACTTTGCCGAAAACGGAATTGAAGAAAGTGCATTTTTTCAAGATAGGGAAACCTATGATCAGGATATTTTAGAAAGCATAGAGCTATCTTTAGATCCCGAAGTATTCCCAACAAAACTAATTGCCGCGAAACTAAGTGAGCTACGCAGGCATTCGTCTACAAATTCTTACATACTCACTCGAATTATCTCTAAATTAAAATGGCGCGTTGTTAATTTTGATCTTTTAAAAACTAATGATGAGAAGTCAAAAATAGTGCTTGGGGAAAATCGTGTTCAGCTGGCTTCACGAGTGCGCTTAACAGTAAGGATAAATTCAAAATATCTAGATAAACTAGATCCAGACAATTTTACTGGATTGGTTTTACACGAGGCTAGGTATATCGCAGAAAAACTACAATACAAAATTGAGGTCAGCGATGGTCTTCGAGTAAAGTGTGCAGAGGAAAAACATTACTATAGTGACTGCCTAGAAAGAACTGGAAGGCGAATGTATTATCAATCCGTCCAGAGAGTAAAAGACTATATCGGAGACCTATTTAGCCCAGGATACGAAAACTTTTTAAACCCGCTTCTTGGCCAGCTCGAGTCACGAATTAATTTTCATTGGGAGCTCGAAAGTTTATTGTTAGAGTTAGTACTTCAATTAGATCATGGGAAAGACTACACACACTTGTACGCGTTATATCAAACCTACCCTACACTTTATTATTTAAACACAACGAAAAATACATTTTACCAATGGAAAGATGATTTCTCTACTCCAGTCTCAGACGAAGAAATGTATGAATTATTTTGCAGTAGCTTAGATTTTCAAAATACGCTTCAACAATTTAAATATGTATATTTTAAGATCGGACTAGAGGTAGAAAATGGTGACGGATTATTTTCCATTACTGTACCTGATTTGTATGAATTAAAATCCTCGACTCGACATATTGAAATGACTTCTCAAAACTGCCTCGAAAAATTAAAGGAAGCTTTTCGCCCAATAAGCCAAAATTAATAGTTTACTATCCAAAAAACACAAAAAGAGACCAAAAGCTTGGTCTCTTTTCTTCCACATCAATTTCCACTTAAAACTACAGGATCACAGAAGTATTTAAAACATAAATTGCGGCCATGCTTACAGAGAAGAACATCACTGCGGCCCATTCTTTGGCTATACTCATATAGTACCTCCTTGTAATTTCCAAACTAAGTTTGGAGAAACAAGCCCCATTCCCTGGGGCTTTGATTTATTATCCTAATAAACTCAATGCCATTTCTTGCGAAGAGTTTGCTTGCTTAAGTACGCTCATACCAGACTGTAGTAAGATGTTATTTCTAGTAAGCTCTGCTGTCTCTTCAGCCACATCTGTGTCTCTAATTCGAGAGTTGGCAGCACTTAAATTTTCATCAAACACGCCTAAGTTATTCACCGTACTTTGCAGGCGATTCTGAAGGGCACCAAAATTAGCTCGAATGGCGTTTACTGATACAATGGCATCATCCACTCTTGCGATACTACTTTGCGCTCCTTCTTTTGTAGCAACACTTTCTGCAAAAACACCTAGAGCTTCTAGGGAAGAGTTTGCAGCCGAAGCATTAAACGAGATTCTATCTTTAAATGGATCGTTATGAACTCCAACTTGAACATCAATCACACCACCTGTACCGTTCAATAGATCCGTATTATTAAATGTTGTCGTCTCAGTTACACGTTGCACCTCTGACTTCAACTGTTGATATTCCACATCCAAAAACTTTCGCTCTGTATCTCCGATCGTGTCTGAAGCTGCCTGGATGGCTAACTCTCTCAATCGAATAAGGATGTTTGAAACTTCGTTTAAACCACCTTCTGCTGTTTGTACCAAAGAGATTCCGTCATTCGCATTTCTTGTTGCTTGACGTAGACCTCTAATTTGTCCTCTTAACTGCTCACTAATCGCTAATCCTGCTGCATCATCAGCGGCTTGGTTAATTCGGTGACCCGAACTTAATCTTGCCATGGATCTTTCTAGATTGTGTTGTAGTCCTCTTAGGTTTTTACGAGCATTTAGGGAAGCTACGTTTGTCATAATTCTTAAGGCCATTTTCTATCCTCCTTGCATAACAAAATCCTCCTTGATTTGTGCCATTCTTGGCTTTTCGCGCGTCCTTGCACGAACTGGTTAATATATTCACTAGTTTTCCTGCTCGAACCAACTTAATCTTTAAGTACAGCTCTCGCATAATACTGATCGACAAAAACTTTGCATCCCTAGAGTCCAGTTTTATAAAATTTTAATCTTTTTTTAATCTTTGATTTTGAAAGTGCATCGC
>JAYZXX010000192.1:0-6335 GCA_036140815.1 Bdellovibrionota bacterium
GAAAAACAAAATCTAAAATTTGTACCCGAGCCTATCAAGCGTTTAATCGCGATGGGGGTTGGGGCCGCTTTTTTAACGGAAGAAAATGTAAGAATCATCCTAGGTGAAGTAAAGCTTCCTAAGGATGTTTTAGGCAAGGTTTTAGAGGGTGCTAATCGCTCTAAAGAAGAGATCGTTGATCGAGTTGGTGATGAGCTTGTATCTATCATTAAAAAAATTGATTTTGTAGAAGAGGCCTCTCGGTTTGTAGAAGGGCATAAGTTTCGTATTTCGGCGGAAATAGAAGTTTTAAAAAGAAGTTCTGACGAAGATTCTGTCGATCTAAGTGCTTCGACAAAAATCAAATCTTAGGGCTCAACAATGGAAGAAATTGATTATCGAAGAGAGCAAAGAAACTGGTCGGTGATGATGCATTTAAGCATCTTACTAGGAAATACCATTTTACCTGTTATCGGATGGTTTGTTCCTCTAATGATTTGGTTAAGCAAAAGAGATCAGTCGGTGTATCTAGATCGAGTAGGGCGACAGGTGAATAACTTTTTACTGAACCTGTTGGTTCTACATGTTTTTGGTCTTTTACTTACTACCATTGGTATTGGCTTGTTGGTCATTGGAGTGGTCTATGTGATCTCAATTCTCTTACCAATTTATGCGGCCATAAAAGAAAGTAAAAATGAAATTTATGAATATCCTAGTTTCTTTTCTTTCTTAATTTAAAATCCTGCTATGTTATTTCAATAAAAAAAGCCCCAATAGAATGATTTATCAGGGCTTTTGAGTATTGGACTGAATGTTTTATTCTGCCGATGCAGGAATTCGCTCAAGCTCTTCTTTCGCTTGAAGGTCTCTATAGATTTGAACACGGATACTACTTATTTTTTCAGAAAGAAGATGGTAGTAGGCTGGTTCGATATTGATTAAACCTGCTTTTACGAAATACATATGAGGCTTTAGTTCAGTTTCAGCTCCTGATTTTTCTACCAAGAAAACTTTATAAACATTTTCGTACTCAGCTAGGCTAATTTTATAAGAGAACTCAGCTTCAGCAACTACGCGATCAACGATTTCCTGAAAAGCGGCCACATAGTTTTCCTCACAAACAGAGTAGGTAGAGGCTTTGTCATTGCCCAGGGCTGTCATGAGATCACTGTATAGTCTACCTTCGGAAAAAGGGTTATAGTTAGGATCTTCAGGATTGTAGGAAGCGGCTTCTGCTTCACATTTTGCAAATGCATCTGAGTTTTCAGGTGGAGTTACAAATGAAGCAAAATTACTCCCTTCTAGTGTGCCCAGTTGAACTTGGATGGCATTTTTGATTGATGACGCATCCAAGGCCTGTAAGTGTTGATACTTGTCTTGAACCTGAATCACGTTTCCATTGGGTACACTAACTGGATATTGGCCTTTAACCACACTAGAGAAATTACTGTAGCTAATCTGATCAGCTTCCAGGTTTAGATTCTCATCTCCACAAATGGCATCTGCAAGCTCTTTAAGTTCTTCTTGTGTTGCTCCTGCGCGAAGCATTTTTTCATTTTTCGAGCATTGTACCGTCATTTTGTCTTCTGCGCGATTTAATTCGCAGTAAGTATTTAAGGCATCATTTGGAAAGTTTAATTTCTCTCTAAATTCACTAGGAATTGCGGCAGTGCAATTGTTACTATAAACCATCTGAGAACTAGATACGTCAAAGTCCCAATCATTTTTAACCACCACATTGTTTTGAGTGATGATTTGTATTGGTTCTTCGTATAAATAACATTTCATATTGGAACTGTCGTTTGAGCTTCTATCGGTGCCAGCATAGGTATTATACCAGTTGTTTAGGTTTGAAACTAAAGTGGAGTGGGAGTCACTACAGTTGACTTCAGTGTAGTTTGAGTAGTCACCTAAACTCACAATGCTGTTTCCGTTCAATTTCTTTTTGTAGGTAGCAGTAGAACAATTTAGATTAAGATACTTAATATCATCAACGGTTAAATCACTCAGTTTGGTAGTGTAGTCATTGCTGCCGACCACAATATCCTTTAAATCGTCAGCTTTTAGACTTGCCATATAGCCCTCAAGGCCACTGTATTTGGTTCCTTTGGTACTCGGAAGACATACGTGATCCAGTGCATAGCCACCATTACGATTGTAGTTTGATGACGTTGTAGCACTACACTTGGCAATACAGTTTTGACAATTAGGAGCTTCAGAATCTAGTTTGCTTTGAGCGACTGCCGTGTCACTTTCGGTACATTTCCCCAGCTCATAATTTGTAAGAGCTGTAAATTTTGAAGCTGATCCGCTTGAGTTGATAACACTATAGGAACAAGAGTAGCTAGAGCCACATCCGTTTCTTTGTGAAGAAGTGAAAGCAGAGTTTTTCAAGCTATCACTGATAGTACTGTCACAGTTTTCTCCACTGTAGTCACTGCTGGTGATGATTGTTTCATCATTGTCAGCGCTACAAGATAAATTTGTATTGCAGTCGACATTGTCTTGGTCACAAAATGTTTGGCAGTTCATTGAATGGGTGCAGCTTACATCATTTAAGTTAAAGCCGTGGTCTTCGTTACAAGTTCCTAGTTTGTCATCAGCTATCATGATAGCAGTCTGAGATTCGTTAGAAAGGTCTGTACACTGAAATCGACAGGCACCTGAAGAACAATTGGGAACGCCTACTAAATTATTTCCTGATTTCAGTTGGTCATTATCAAAATTTTGTTCACAACTTGCATAAACATTTGCGTAGTTTGTTTGATCTCTCCAAGTTGGGGAGGCCTCGCTACACAGTACATTACATGTGTTTGTTAATTCTGCTGGAACCATGGTGCCATCTGCATTTATTTGGTAGTTCCCTGTATACTTGGATAAGTCAGAAGAATTACATACAGAACGAACCTCAGTACAACTGTTTGCATCAATGGTCCCTAAATTTAGCTCAAAATAGTCTTCGAAGTTTCTACCTTCATAATTATAAACTCCTTTACGAGAGGCGGTTAGGGTCACGCGCTTTTGCTGGTATTGCATTTTCCATTTTGATTTTTTCTTAGACCAATTTAGTTTTAGGTCTTTTTTTGCAATACTTTTTTTCAATTGAAGATCACATGTTCTTGTGTCTTGTTGATAGCCGTATCGTTTGATATTTAGCTTTAATGCGATATTATTTTTGCGAATGCTATCAGACTGGATAGCATAATGATTTTGAGTACTATCATAACGAGCAAATAGTTTGGTTTTATAATCAGTTGTTGTTACATTTAATTTGTTTTCTGCGACACAGTCTTTTCGGTCTTCATTTCCCAGATCAGCTGCGGTACAGTTTTGAAAGCCACTGCCGTCACTAACAACTTTATAGTTTTGGATCTGATCCAAACAAGAGGAAATATCAGTGGCATCATCTTCGTTACTAACCAGTACAAAGGCGTGTTGAGTTTGCTCTTCTTCACTTTGACTAGCGATACTTCGCATAAGTGTACATATCCCTTGTTCATCGCTTGAACCTAAAGTTCCAAGCTCACGAATGCTTTGCCCAAAACTTTGTTTCACAGATTCCAAATTGTCTGGATTGTAATATAAAGCCCTTCTTGTTCCGGATGAATCTTTTGTAAAGGAGGCCGGCAAGCGATAGGCTTCAATAAATTCCTCAGCATCATTACTGTTTTTGTATGGAAGAATTTCGCTAACAAAAGATAGTTTGAGATCATCTTCGTCTCTATTTGTAAATACAGGATCAAGTCCCTGGGTAGTTGTGTATAGTTCAAGTCGACCAGCAAATTGATTTAATGGATCAAGAGATTGCTCTAAACCCTTCGCAACCTTTTCTTGAATTGGACTCATAGAGTTTGAGTTATCAACGATGGCTACCACATTTATGTTTGGCTTTGCATCCCAGGAATTTGGGTCGATATAAAAATCTACTAACTCGGCATAGCCTTGCTCAAGAGCGAAATTATCTGTTTTTCCAAAGTCAATTTGACTAGAACAGTTTTGAAATAAAGGTGCTATACTTAAAGAAAGTATAATAAATAGGAAGCTAGAATTTATCGAGCGTGGTATCTTCGGCATAAAGTTCCTCTCTTTTCAATACAGTAGCTTATCGTAATTTTTTGATACGAGTTTTAGCCTTTTATCGTAAATTTTCTAAAATTTTTTTTATCGACAATCTCAATTTAGTACATATCCCTGTTAATAAGTTAAACGATTTAGCTCATATACTCGATTTTAAATCTCTTTGAAGGTCGAGTGGATTAATTTGATCTGTAAACCGATAAGACAGTTGAAAAGGCTTTTATTAGTCAGGCGTGTTTTAAATTGAATAGGCTTGGTATGATGAGTGCAGTAGCAATTAGGGACAAAACAGGGGAGAACCATGTCTCAAAATGAAACAGAGAACAATGACAATGTGATTAAAATGCCGGTTCAGAACATGAAGAAGGCGCTTTATAAAGAGCATATTGCGGCAAAAAGAAATGCGGTCTTTGGGTCAGCCATCGTGTTTCTAGGCCTTTTTGGTTTCATTAACCATATCGTTTGGAATTCGAGTGATGAGGCGGTGAGTGGGCGAGGTATCGCAAGTACTGGCTCGGGAATTTCAAGAACTTATGATGCTGAGTTTGAAAAAGAGATGATACAGTTACTGCAAGACTCAAAAGAAGTACGGTTTGCTAGAAATCCAGACTCTCTAGAGCAATTTCAATACGGGGAGTTGGCAGGAAAGTATCGAGTGAAAATGCGTCAAGGAAAGTTAAAGTCTATCGAGCTGTCTAATGCAATTTCCAAAGTAAATGCAGAGTATAAAAAATCACCTTTGGATTTTTTGTTTAGCCAATCTGGACGATTAGCTGTGAATTACAATCGTGTAGATAAACTAGACTCTTCAAAAGAAGATGGTGCTAGCTTTGAAACCTACTCTTTGAAGCTGGGGGGAGAAGAAGTGGGTAAAGCTTTTTTTGAGCATAATGAAGCAGGAGCAATGGTTTCTTTTCGAGTTGAAAATAACTAGCCCATTAAAGGTCTACATTTCAGCTGGCTAAGTTTAGTAATTATAGCCGCAAACCGATAAGAAAGCATGGTTTGGGCAAATTTTGACGACTTCGGGAGTCCTAAAAAAACAGTTCTAGAAAAGGTAAAAAATAAACGCCTAGCGAATCCAACGGATCGAATCGGCGCTTTTTTTATTGATGCGTTGATTAGTTATGGTTTTTCTTCGTTTCTAGCTTCTCCTGTGAGCAAGCTATACACGGAAGCACAGGTTCTAGGGGAATACGGTCGTGTAATGATTTATGCGATCAGCTTGTTTGCGATTCATTTCGCATTCTTTGTTGCTTTCAATTCGTTTTTAAGTTTTCGTTATAAGAAAACCTTTGGTCAAAGATTTTTTAATATTCGCAGCATAAGTATTTGGTCAGGGAAAACGCCTGCTTTAGGAAAAATTATTTTACGTAATATAGCCTTCGTTCTTGGGGCTCCCTTGCTTTTACCTTTGACTGGAATGTTTACTGATAACTATCGTAGGATGTTTTTTGATAAATTGACAGATACGATAATGATTAGTGATAGTAGGAGTTATTCCGGGGCACCATCCAAGCAGGAGCGTAGTTTCGTGAAAGGCTTACTTCTTCCAGCCTACCTATGGATTTTTGCTTTAGTTGCCTCAGCTCTAAGTACAGGTGCTGAAATGTTGTTGGAAGAGGATGATTGGTTAACCCGTTTAAATAATTCCATTCCACATTGTGAAGAAGTGGTTGAACTAAGTAAGGACTGGCCGGAAGAAAATGGCGAAAAAACAAGTCGTTTAATGATTGCTTTGAGTCTTTATGCGTCCGAACAAGTGAGTAAAGAGTGTCTTTTATCCGAAGCAGACGCAGCCTTTTTGCGTAAGAAAGAAATTACTTATGCCTATCTAGCAAAAGCTTTTGCTTTGGAAGGGGTGGTGGAGTTATCGGATGACTATTTAGTAAAGGTTTGTGAGCACGATTCAAAAACCGATGCATGTCTTTTTACAAAACTTATAAACTACTGGGCAGATTCAGATTACAAAAAAGCAGATCGCGTTGTAGATGCTTTAATGGGGAGCTCCTATTCCTTTATGAAAGCCTACGCTATCCAACACTATATGAATCGAAAGCAGTTTAGAGATGCCTACGAACTTATTGAGAAGCTATCGGGGAATCCATATTTAAATAATTTTTTATCCAAGTATCGCTCTAAAGCCTTGTGGAATTTAGGAAGAGAGTCGGAGGCGGAGATTGCTTTCGTTGCCTCTCAATCAAAGCTACATCCAAAGGATTTAAGAGAGCAGCAAGCCTGGTTGTGCTGGAAAAACTTAGAAGTAAGCTGTGATCGCG
>JAYZXX010000193.1:0-11341 GCA_036140815.1 Bdellovibrionota bacterium
TTCTAGCTGATGCAAAGCGAGCTTAGCAGTATAGCCTGCCGTACCAATACACATACAATCTTCTAAGGATACTTCTTCAGGAACTTTCACCAATAGGTTTTCTGGAGCATACAAAACCTGCGAAAAACCACCATCTCTTGTCTCACCGAAACCAGAACCATTCACTAGTACTTTAGATCCAACAGGAAAATCCTCTGTATTTGAGCTTTCAACAAAACCAGCGGCGTCAATACCGGGAATCATAGGATAAGATTTTAAAATTTTTGATTCGCCTAAGACAGCAAGGGCATCTTTGTAATTTATAGAGCTGTATTGAACCTTAATTTTTAAATCGGTTTCTTTTTGTTTTTTCAGTGAAACATCACCAATATAATAGTCTCTTTTTTCTTTAGTTTTTACTGTGATTCCCTGCACCTGTATCCCCAATGATAAAATTAGATCGAATTAACTCATCTAATACACTAGGGTCTAAATCTTCTAATTGTCCAGTCTTTAAATAGTTTTTAAGACTCAAAAATTCAGATATGGCCAATGGGTAATAATGACTTGAAGTTCTTCCAGGAATTTTTAGATAGACAATGTCTCCGGAAAGCCCCCCTGTTTCTATGTTCAAAAACTCTAGCTCTGAGGAATTTAATTCAATACACTCGAGGAAAGGATGGAAGCGCATCTCAGAAGCAACTTCATTTTCCGAAAACTGTATGTCTTGAAAGCTAGCTTTTTCTCTACAGAAAAAGGATTCTTTTTTGAAATAAATAGCAGACTCATGCTTTTGATTAAAGAGAAACTCACTAAAACGTTTGGCCAAAGAGACTCGTTGCCAAAATTCTTTACTTCTAGTAAATGTATGAATTAATTTCGAACTCTCATCACGCCCTAGCTTTCGCATGGCTTCAGGAAAACAAAGCACCAAATTGCTTTCGACCGCCTGTAAATCATGACCGTAAATAGGATGAAAATCATAACCAAGAGCGAAAAACTTTTCTGGCTTAACAATTTCATAGTCTTCATAGATCTTCTCATAAAAAGCCACGAAAGTTTCAATCATGCATTCTTCAGATTGTTTCTCGAGGATTGAAAAACCTTGCATTAACTTCTCAGCCAACTCCCCTTCTCCACAGAGCCTGATTAATTGTAGCAAACGCATAGCCAAGTCTTGCTTTAAGTAAGTAGTAGAATTTAAACTCACTTGAGCCAAATCCTCAAATTTTAATATAGACTCCAAAAGTCTCTCAGCATGTTCTAAAAAACTAGAAATATTATGATACATAGGGGTTTCATCATAAAAGTTTTCAAAAATTTTATGAATTGCAGGGTCTTTCAGTCGTTGTCGATTCTTTTGCAGGTACAAATGGGCGTCAGAGGCAAGATTAATCCCATGAAAGACCAACTCATGACTTATGCCTTTACTCAAACTATCTTTAATGCTCAAAAATTCTCGACGACAAAACTCCTGCCCTGAATCGATTAAATATTGATCTACAGCGTCTCCAGTCTTCTCTTGCAAATTCAAACATTCTTGGCAATGCTCAGACATAAAACTACTAGATGATTTGTGCAAAATGCATTTATTGGACCAAGCTTCGTCAAAAAAATAAAATAGCGCCACAGGCAAGGACTCGCTGATCCTTGCACCTAAAAGCTTCTCCAGATCAGAAGATCCTTGATGATAGAAAAAGCCTAGCAAGTTATGTAGAAGCTCGTGAGAACTCCATTTAGGATGGTGACCAGGATGAAAGCTGGCCACCAGTGAATCAGTGTGAAAATGACTAAATTTATCCTCTATCACCGATATTCCATCGAAAGCTTTTTCTACTTCCTCAGAGCTTCCTCCCCAATATTCAGGCGAGGCTAGACTATATCGGCTTTCAAAGTGACTAAAAAAAAGAGAACGCTTTTTCGCTTGATCGAACACCCATCGGGCAAAAGGAGACCTTGATTGGTCAGATTCGGGGATCCAGTCTAAATTCATCATGGCTGGATTTTAAATAAACTTGTTAATGATTCAAAGCCATATCTTCCTCAGAGGAAAGATTTCATTATGTATTAAAAAGCTGTTGAATCACAGACGCATCCCCCACCCAATACCAATCCAAATGGATGCTTCGAGTGCACCTTTTTAATTCTACCCGCTTACATTTACCCGCTTTTAAGGAACCCAAGTTCGTTACATAGACTTTGACGTTTTTCTGGCGTAGTTGTTTTCTAATTTTACATTTAAACATCTTTTCATCCTTTTTAAGAATCCACTGTATTATCGGCGATATCTTTTGGAGAAATAGATCTTAGCTTGAAGATCAAGAAGGCTTTACATTGAACCCTCAAACTGAAACGAATCTTTAATTTTCTTCTTAACATTTTCATAAAAAGAGGGAAAACTAAATGGAAAGTAAAGAAAGCAGGGTTTTAAAGTGTTAAGATGGCGTAGCGAAATCAATAAAAAATTGAGTCGAATCGTAATAAAGCTTGGTTCTAATTCAATCACTGATCCCAAGGGTGGAGTCGATCGAAAAAAAATAAAGTCCGTTTGTGAAGGCATTAAAGAGCTTCATAAAGAAAAAAAAGAAGTTATCTTAGTATGCTCTGGTGCCATTCAAACCGCTCGTGGAATGATAAAAAGTAAATCACAAAGATTGAGCCAATTACAAGCACTTAGCTCCATTGGTCAAAACCAGGTAATCTCCGCTATTCAGTCTGAATTTTCAGAAGAACAAACCCCCATAGGACAGATCCTCCTTACCCATGAGGATTTCAAACACCCGGAAAGATATTTTAATCTACAAAATACCATTGGCGAACTTTTAAACTGGAAAGCGCTGCCGGTAATAAACGAGAATGATTGCATTAGCTTCAATGAGATTACATTGGGCGACAATGACCAACTTGCGGCCTTGATTTCTGAAAACTGCAATGCAGACCTTCTCCTTTTGCTTACAGAATCTAAAGGACTTTACACCGCCCACCCCGACTCCCACGACTCCGAACACATCCCATATATCGAATACGATAAAGACCTTAGTTTCATAAAAACCATGAACAAAAGCATTGCTGGTCGCGGTGGAATGAAAACAAAACTAGAGGCAGTACGAAAACTCACACCGCTAGGGGTCCCCGTGATCATCGCTGACTATCGATGCCCCTCACCAGTACTGGAAGCTCTAGCTAGCTCCGAAAGCTCTAGTTTTTTTGAAGCGGCTCCAGAGAAACTAAATAAAAAGAAAGCTCGAATTCTTACCTCTGTGAAGGGAAATTGCTATATTAAAATCGACAAAGGCGCAGCCAAGGCCCTAGAAAGCAACAAGAGCCTACTCCCGGTAGGAGTTAAAGCTATCCATGGTCGTTTTCAAAGAGGTGATGTGATAAAAGTCTATCATTCTAGAACTTTAGTAGCTCAAGGCTTGGCCGAATTTAGCTCCACTGAACTCAGAAAACTAATCAATACCGATTTGGCCCCAAACTACCCTGAGCAATTCAATTTACCATCTAGGGTATTTATCCATAAAAATAATCTTCTGCTAAAAAAATAATCGGATTTGATGAAGTCTATGCTATATTACATCCATGCTTTTAGACTCCATCAAATTAAAACAATACTATAAAATATCAGTGCGAAAATCAGATATTGGTATTTGGATTGAAGACTTTGAAAAAGAACTAAAAGCCAAGAAATTGCCCAAAAAAGTCCGCTATCTTTTTGGTGATGAATGGTACTACATTGAAGGTTCAAACATCATAGTGATCCCCTTTTACCTACATTCCCTTTCATTTGCCCGAGCTCTAAAAAGAAAGTCTTGCTTTGTAGAAGGCTTAACGAAAGAAACTTTCCTAAAATTGATTCGTCATGAATATGGGCATTATTTTGAATGCCTTTTTCAAACAAGAAAAAAAGCATTAAGAAAATCTTTGTTTGGAAAAAATATTAAATATCCAAAATCCTATTTACCAAAAGACAACGACCATGAATTCGTAAAGCATTTACCGAATCACTACGCACAAAGTCACCCTGATGAAGACTTCGCTGAAAGCTTTGCTGTGGCTTTAAGAAATGACAACTGGAAGCGTAAATACCCCAAAAGCAGCCTGGCATACGCAAAACTAAACTATGTTGATGGCCTTATTAACGATAACAAAAAAATAAACAAACGAAAAATCCTTATTGGAGATGTTTGCTTGCCGAAACAAAATCAAAGTCTGCAAAGATGGATGAATGAGAATCAAAAAAAGTCCATTTCACCTTTTGTGAAACAAAAAATAAGTCAATTGGAAAACTTCGTTGCTTCTCAAGACTATGACAAACAAGAGAAAAAACGCCTTGTGAAAGCTCTAGGTTTAGCCATCAGTGAAAAAAAACACAATGAAAATAGTATAGAACACTTTATTCAGCCAGCAATCTTAGAGCAAGAAATTAAGAAAATTCGCAAAAAGAAAGCTCATTATATATCCATGTAGTCTAGTTTTAATGGGCTTTTAAGCAGCTTCTTATGCCCAAACAACAGATCATGGATTTATAATATTATTATGAAGTCTCTAAAAATTCTGTTGCTCTGTCATCATAAATTAATGCCTTCCAAAGACCCTGAAACTAAATTCAATGCCTTTGATGAACACGCAACAGAACAAGGCGTTTATAATGAGCTTTGCAAAATGGGCCATGAAGTAGAGGTCCTTGGACCTAAAAAAATTGACGATATTTCAGAGAAGTTAGAGCAATTTCCTGCCAATCTTTGCTTTAACCTAATGGAAGAGTTTGATGGCGACCCCCTTATGGACTCACACATCGTTTCCTACCTAGAAATGTTAAAAATAGCTTACACAGGCAACTCTCCCAAGGGACTACTACTTGCAAGAGACAAATCAACTAGTAAAAAAATTCTAGAATACGATGGCATTCCTACCCCCGCACATTTTGTGGTTGCTCTAGGTGAAGATATACCACAAGAAATCGATATGAAATATCCCATGTTTGTAAAATCTAGAACAGAAGAAGCCTCCTTAGGCATCTCACAGGCCAGCCTGGTGAAGAACAAGAAAAGCCTTAAAGAGCGTGTGCAATTTATCCATGAAAAAATACAATCCGATGCCATAGTGGATGAGTTTATCGATGGTAGAGAGCTTTATTTAGGAATTTTAGGCAATGATGAGCCTATTTGTTTCCCGATATATGAGATGGATTTTGGCCTTTTAGAGGCTACCCACCAAAAAATTGCGACGGAAAAGGTGAAATGGAATGAAGAATATCGAAAGCGTAATCGCATTGAAATCATTCCAGCAAAACTCAGTAAAAAATTAGAAAAGGATATCACCGAGGCCTGCAAAGCGGCCTACAAAAAACTGGAGTTAAAATCCTATGCCCGCTTTGATTTACGCTTAAAATCAAATGGAGATTTTAGAATCATCGAAGCCAACCCAAACCCTAATATCGCTGAAGACGATGAGTTTGCCATTGCCGCCAATGCCATGGGGATTAAATACCCTGAACTCCTACAAAAAATCTGTGATCTAGCAATAAACAATTAAGCTCATCACAATAAGCAGCTAGCGAAACCTAAACAGAACTAATAGGAAAATGACGTTTTTTTCAAGGCTTTGTATAACTACTTTTCAGCCGTCAGCCAATTTTGTCACCCTAAACTAACAAGCTTCAAAAAGAGATTGAAAAAAAGAAATTTACTGGAATAAAAATGTCTTTTTCAGGCATTTTAGAGTAAAACCTGGCGCTCAAGTTGCAACTGAAAAAAGGTATAATGAAGAACTTAATAAGCCTCCATTTTCTAGTCATACTTTTCCTAGGATTCGGTTTTAGCGGCCATATAAAGGCTGAAAAAACCAGGAGAGCCTGTTTCTCTTCTGCAAATAGCCAACCCCAAGCCAAGACCCGGAGAAGAAACTCTCAACTAGCCACCCAGCAAGAATTTCGCAATCATTTTCCACCCACTAAATTTGAATTTCGTAAAACCTATGAAAGCTTTCAAAGCATAGTACGCCATGACCAATACTTTTTCTCTAGAATTCAATCCATCATGGAAAAGAACGGAAAACATTTCGACAGAAAATCATTTGCTAAGCTTTTTGATATCAGTGACGAACAAAATACTAGTTTCCTAGAGCGTTTCGAAAATCCGAGTGAAGAAAATATTTTTTTTGTATTGGAAAGCTCTTATTTGAAAACTTTAAACGATGAAGTGATTGGCAAAGAAGATGCGAACTCACTCAATTTTTTTGAAAAAGCTCTTCTAATCACAAAATTATTCGAAGTTGCCTCCACTAGTTCTGAAAAACTAAAAGACCCAAAACTATTTGACTATTTTTACGATAAATTTGTCTCAAACGAATCAATGGAATTGCTGAGTTTAAAACAAAATGACTACAAAAATTTAATGTTGTTCTTTGAACTAAATGAGTACAGTCCCAATGCCTCAAGAATAAGATCTATTCTTAAACAAACATATCGTGAACACAAAGAAGAACTGCAACTTCTCTTTAAAAATGAACTTCAAGAAATCAATGAGATCTTTATAGCGAAGAAGCCGGCTCACATAAAAGGAGTGGAATATCTCTACAATGCCGTTACGGCAGATCATTTATATCTTGCTCTATCTGTACTTAAAGAATCCCGCAACTTCAAAGACCCTTACATATTAAATGACTTTTCCCATGGCCGAGTTAGCCTGGACAAACAGAAACAGAAAAGCTTTCGTGCCTATTTTCTTTATAATCAATTACTTCAAAGTATATTTGCCAAATCAAATGATTTAGCAGAGATATCTGAGACCGGAGAATATTACCCTAAGCCAATTCTGTTTAAACTTTTAAAGCGCTTAGCCCCCCCAGATAAAGTAGCTAGAAAAGATCGAACCGATAGGGTAAATCAGGAGTACTTCACCAACATTAAAAAGCTCATTGAAAATCATTTTGGTCAAAAACTAGAAATGGAAAGCGTTTATGCTCTTGTTGAGTACTACCACAAATTGGTGCATTTAATTCCTTCGATGGGACACAAAAGAACAGAACCAATAACGCCTAAAATTACTCATAGCACTTTCTTCATGTCCTTCGACTTAGTTAATGGAAGCGGCTTTGAAATGCACTATGTCGCTAAGGAACTTGCAGGTAGTAAGAACCTAAAGTTGAACGAAAAAATTCTTCGAGCTAAAGCAGGAGTAGACTATACAACCAAATTCATGAGAACTTGGTCGAATCGGATCGAAGAGCTTCTTAAAAAGGAATTAGCCCATATGGGTATCGAGGTAAAAGTAGATAAAACAGGTGACGATATGCTTGCTATTTTTTCTCGAATCCCAAGCGACAAAGAAATTGAAAAAATCAAAAATGCCATTGCTAAACATCAAGAAATTTCCAACTTGAGCCGTATCACCATGGGAATCTTTTCACCTAAAGAAGCAATTCTTGATGAAATCTCGGTATCAGAAAGCATCGAAAAAGCCATTGAGAAAACCTACTACAAATATGTGAGTAAAGACATCCCACAAATGCCTCGATTCATTGTGCATAGAATCGATGGGAAATTCAAATTAGAACTACTTGAAGACTGCCTAGAGTCTCAAAGTAAGCTAATTTTAAGAATTATTAACAATCACGAAGATTTAAGCACATTAAACATAGAACTGCTAGAAAAAGCGCCTGAATTTGCTGCTGGTGCATAATCCTTTACAAGCAACATAGAAAACCCCAAAATATAAACTATCGTGTTTTATTTTATTGGGGGGATGTTATGTCGAACTATAAAAAAATTGTTGCCATGGATGAATATAGAAGTGAAACCCTATGCACCAAAGATCAATATGAAAAACAATACAAAGATTCCATAGAAAACAATGATGCTTTTTGGGAAAAGCAGGCTGAGAGAATTAGCTGGGATCAAAAGTGGAGCAAAGTATCAGACTGCAGCTATGAAGGAGACATCTCCATAAAATGGTTTCAAGATGCTAAACTGAATGTAGCGGTTAACTGTATCGATCGCCATTTAGAAAAAAGAGCAGATCAAATTGCTTTTTATTGGGAACCAGACTCACCCGATGAAGAAGCCGCGAAAATAACTTACAAAGAACTCCATGAACAGGTTTGCCGATTATCCAACGTTTTAGAAAACCAAGGGGTAAAAAAAGGGGACCGAGTAACACTTTACCTACCTATGATTCCTGAAGCGGTCTATACCATGCTCGCTTGTGCACGCATTGGAGCCATTCATAGCGTGGTGTTTGCAGGCTTCTCTCCTGATAGTCTTGCCGGGCGAATTAACGATTGCGATTCTGAATTTGTAGTAACGGCAGACGAAAGTGTTCGTGGCGATAAAATCACAGCTTTAAAAGCCAACGTAGACGCTGCTCTAGAAAAATGTCCTGGAGTAAAAACAGTTTTGTGTGTTTGCAGAACTGGCGGAAGTGTGTCTATGCAAAAAGGTAGAGACCATTGGTACCATGAACTTGTTGAAAAAGCCGATAATAAACATGAAGCAAAAAGTATGGATGCAGAAGACCCATTATTTATCCTATACACATCAGGATCAACTGGGAAACCTAAGGGAGTTCTACACACATCTGGTGGATACCTAGTCTACGCTAGTATGACTCATCAATATGTTTTTGATTATCAGGAGGGCGATGTCTACTGGTGTGCTGCCGATGTTGGATGGATCACTGGGCACTCTTATATTGTCTATGGTCCTCTTGCAAATGGAGCAACAAGCGTTTTATTTGAAGGTACTCCAACCTACCCTACTGCAAACCGCCACTGGCAAATTGTTGACAAATACCAAGTGAATTCCTACTACACAGCTCCTACCCTAATTCGTGCTTTAATGAGCAAAGGGGAAGAAGCCTTAAAAGACACAAATCGTTCAAGCCTAAGACTTTTAGGTAGCGTGGGTGAGCCGATTAACCCAGAAGCCTGGAAGTGGTATTTTGAAGAAATCGGAAATAAAAAATGCCCTATCGTTGATACTTGGTGGCAAACAGAAACCGGCGGAATCATGATCACTCCACTGCCTGCTGCAAGAGACTTAAAACCAGGCTCAGCAACTCTTCCGTTCTTCGGAATTGAAACAGCCCTATTAGATGATCAAGGTAAAGAGTTTCAAGGAGAAGGATCAGGCTCACTAGTAATTAAAAGATCATGGCCTGGTCAAATGAGAACCGTATACGGTGACCACAAGCGATTTAAAGACACCTATTTTAGTCAGTATCCTAGCTACTACTTTAGTGGTGATGGATGCTATCGTGATGAAGATGGTTTTCTTTGGATCACCGGTCGAATGGATGACGTAATTAATGTAAGCGGACATAGAATGGGTACTGCCGAAGTTGAAAGTAGCTTAGTTGCAAACCCAGAAATTTCCGAAGCAGCTGTGGTTGGCTTTCCCCATGAAATAAAAGGCCAAGGTATATATGCTTATATCGTTTTGAACGAAAGCTCTAGTAAAAGCCAAGCGGATTCAAAAGAGTTCGTCCAATGGGTTCGTAATGACATCGGCGCCATCGCTGCGCCTGAACATGTGCATGTAGTCAAAGCCTTACCAAAAACTAGATCTGGAAAAATCATGCGAAGAATATTAAGAAAAATCGCCGCTGGGGACACGGAAAACCTTGGAGATATTAGCACCCTTGCTGAATCCGAAGTGGTAGATGAAATTCTAAGCAACCGACTAACAAAATAAACTTCACAGAGCGCAAAGACTTGGCTTTGCGCTCTAATTCCATCAATATAGAGCTTCCATACGCAGGAGACTATATGAAGGAAGCCATTATCTACCATATTGCAGACAAATTTGACTGGGAAAAATCCTCAAAGGAATACAATCATCCCAGCTTAGACTCCGAGGGCTTCATTCACTGCTCTACCGGAAAGCAGTTCATTGCTACCTATTTAAAATATTATAAAAACAAAACAAACCTCTTAGTTCTTGAAATTGATAGTTTTGCCGCTGGAAATTTACTAAAGTGGGAACTCGCTCCAAGCAGAGGCGAAGATTTCCCACATATTTATAGTCCAATAAAAAAATCTTGGGTCATAGACTCCTACCCTCTTACAGAAGAACTATTGAAAAAATTTTCTGAAAAATTTGGGAAATAATATGAAACGAACTGCACTCATCACAGGCGCCACAAGTGGATTTGGATTAGCAACCGCAGGAATCCTCGCAAAAGAATATCGCTTAGTAATTACTGGTAGAAGAAAAGACCGCCTTCAAAAAATCAAAGAAGACTTATCTCACCACACTGATGTTTTAGATTTATGTTTTGATATTTCGGATCTAGAAGAAACAAAAAAACAGATCAAAGCTATTCCTATCGATTTTTCTGAAATAAGTATTTTAGTGAATAACGCTGGCCTAGCTTTAGGATTGGAGCCGGCCGATAAAGTGGATTTTCAAGATTGGCAAACCATGATCAACACAAATGTTACAGGCCTTGCTCACTTAACTCATCTACTTTTACCTACACTAAAGCAACAACCCTTGAGTGATATTATTAACATTGGAAGCATTGCTGGATCATGGCCATATCCTGGGGGAAATGTTTACGGTGCTACAAAAGCATTTGTGGCTCAGTTCTCTAGAAATTTACGCGCGGATCTTCTTGGCAGCTCGGTGCGAGTTTGCAATATTGAACCAGGCCTAGCAGATACTGAATTCTCGAAAGTCAGATTCAAAGGCAATGAGACAAAAGCAAAAGAGGTCTACAATAAATTAACTCCACTGTACGCTGAAGACATCGCAAAACAGGTGAAGTGGGTAATAGACCAAGATGCTCACATTAACCTAAATAGCATAGAAATTATGCCTAGCTGCCAAGCCTGGGGACCTCTACAAGTTAAAAGAGGTCAATGATCCGAGTCATCCCAATTTCCCCTTTTAAAACCTTAAAACTACTTAAACCAGAGTTTTTTGGTTTAGACTCTTTTATTTTTTTATTCCTCAGACAAACAAATTCAATAGAAAGTACCTGATGAGTGTTTCAAATTAACTAAGCCAGGAGATACTAAAGTAGAAATATATATATCACTGTATCTCCACAGAAAAAGCCCTACTGCTTTATAAATGTTACGACGATCGTCTCAATACAGACCTGAATATCACCAAAGACTGAAATATCCTTTAAGAAAATGTAAATGCAATTTAAAATATTGGAATACTTCTAATTTATGAGTTGTACGTTGTTTGAAAAAAGAGGTTATTAGTGGGTAATATTAAATCCGATGACATTGCAGTAGTAAACCAAAAAACCAAGGCCTTTATGGCTCACAAAAAAGTAGTGATTCTTGACCATTCAGGTAGTGTCCGCGCGCAAATGGTAAAACTCGTTCAGGAGCTTGGAGCTACTAG
>JAYZXX010000194.1:0-12824 GCA_036140815.1 Bdellovibrionota bacterium
CATGGGATTCAAAACTCTGAAAAAATACATTTCTCATGCGGCCTCTTTCTCACTTCTTCTTGTCTAAATCTCGTCGTTCTTTTCTTTGTTTTCAGGTGCTGGGGTAGGGGGCGGCTTTGCCGCCGATGGCTGTTGAAGTCGCTGCGCTCTTCAAGGTGCTTTTGTTTTTTTGGGATTGTTTAAACTCCTCGGTTTAGTTCTTCGAATGAGCCGGCCTTCTGAGAAATGTATTTTTTCAGAGGCGCTATTCCGGTCGCAGCCTTCGCTGCTCCCTGCCATCCATGGGGCTTGTTGAATCCCATCCATGGGATTCAAAACTCTGAAAAAATACATTTCTCATACGGCCTCTTTCTCATTTCTTCTTTACTAAATCTCGTAGTTCTTTTTTTCGTTTGCTGGCGCGGAGGAAATGGGCGGCTTTGCCGCCGATAGCTGTTTGAGTCGCTTTGCTCTCAAAGACGCTTTTGCTTTTGGTATCTACTGGTATTTTTTTGACTGGCACCTCGACTCTAGCTAGCTAACTTTTTTTAAATTGAGTTTTTTCATTTGGCCACGAGTTGCGGTTAAATGTAGAAATCGGCTTGTCAGCCGTTTGCAGGCTATTCTGCTAGAGATCGAGTAATCCCTTCAATTCGATAGCTTTAAAAACAACAAACTTAATATTTTAAGTTTGTCGTTGTTGTAGATTTTTTCTATTTGTACAAAAAGCAGGGAAAGACTTGCTTGTTTTTTAAACTTTTTGTACTCAGGTGTTTTAAATAATTAGCTTTTAAAGGTATTTCAATGAAATTCATTTCTACTTTCTTGGGTGTTTTTTTGTTTAGTTCTCTAGCTTTGTCACAAGCATTGAGCTCATCAGCTTCGATTGAATTGAGCGCTAAAGCTTTTATAGGTAAGCTTTATACTTATGATGAGTTTGTTTATGAAGCAGAAGAAGCAAGTTTTTTAAATATGGATTTAAAGAAATTAGGTGAGGACCAAGCCCTCTGTGCAAATCCAGAAATTAGAAAACATTCATTGATATTTTTAAAAGATTTAAAGTCATATTATGGTGACATGAACCTAAGCGGTTTACAGTTATTAGGAATTGAAATTAGTAATGCATCAGGTGAATTCTCAAAAAAAGTTAACTGTGATCTTTGGGTTGAAGACATCATAAAATAGTATTTTCCTAAGTATATACTTGGTATATTAAGGACAGTAAATTTTGCACTATCAACGAATTTGGTGCTCAATTTCAATTTCCTTGATTAGCAATAATTTTTCATAAGAAAACTGCGTAAGGAAGCTCTCATAGGAGGCTTCCTTTTCTTTTGAATTTTTCAAATAAAATAGTTCAGCATAATCAAAGATTTCTATTCAATTTTTTTCCTATGTGGAGAATGTCAGTCACCTTTTGGGAAACAAAGAATCATTCCTTATAATTTTAAGAAGAAATAAAACTATAATATTACCTGCTTCACTAGAAAAATATTAATCAGAAAAGTATCAATAATACAAAAGTAGCTTTGAGAGCAAAGCGACTCAAACAGCCATCGGCGGCAAAGCCGCCCCATACCCCCGCGCCAGCAAAAAAAGAAAAGAACGACGAGATTTAGTGAAGAAGAAATGAGAAAGAGGCCGTATGAGAAATGTATTTTTTCAGAGTTTTGAATCCCATGGATGGGATTCAACAAGCCCCAAGGATGGCAGGGAGCAGCGAAGGCTGCGACCGGAATAGCGCCTCTGAAAAAATACATTTATCAGGAGGTCGGCTCATACGAAGAACCGAACCGAGAAGTTAAAACCAATCCCCATAAAAAACAAAAGAACCCAAAGCCGAAGGCCAAAAACATGTCCGTGAAAAATACTTTTGCCTCAGAAGGCCGGCTCATTCGAAGAACCAAACCGAGAAGTGAAAAATAAACTACAATAAAAAAAAGACAAGCCGAAGGCAAAAAAAGAGACCTCAAAGAGATCTCCAAAAAAAATCAAATTTTAAAAAGAAACTAAGCCTGCTTCTTTACCAGCTTATACATATAAGCAATCCCGCCGCTCAAGCTACGATACTCGACACGAGAGAACTCACCAGTAGATTCAGCCCAAGTTAAGAAATCATCAGCACATGGAAATTCTGCACTAGAATCTTGAAGGTACTTATAAGCACCTTGCTCGCCAGTAATCAAGCCACCGATTTTCGGTAGAATATTCTGTGAATAGAAATTGTAAACTCCAGCGAAGGCTTTGTTTTTAGGTTGGCCAAATTCAAGAACCATCACTTTTCCACCAGGTTTTACCACACGTGCTAATTCTTTTAAGCCTTGGATTGGATTGCCAACGTTACGAATACCAAAGCTAATGCTAGAAATATCAAATTGTTCATTTTCGTAAGGTAGGGCAGTAACATCGGCTTGTTGAAAGCTGATATCCATTTTTTTTGCCGCTGCTTTTGCAGGAGCTGGTTCTAGCATTTCTGCGCAGAAATCAGTGCCTACTACATTACCAGTTCCTACGGCTTTTTTAAATTCAATGGCTAGGTCACCAGTTCCGGTAGCGCAGTCTAATACGGACATGCCAGAGCTTGCTTCACTCCATGAAACAATTTGTTTTCGCCAAATGTGGTGTATTCCCATGGATAGAACCGAATTGGCTAGGTCATATTTGCCTGCCACTTTGCTGAACATGGAGCGGATTTTTTCAGGATTTCTAAAATTATCTGTGCTTTGCATACTTTCCTTATTAGAATAATTCTCTATTAAAAAGTTTTAAAATGTCTTTTAATTTTGTTGTTAATTCACTAAATTCTTCCGGGTTTAGGCTTTGAGGGCCATCGCTCATCGCTGTTTCTGGAGTAGGATGAGTTTCAACGATCAGGCCATCTGCGCCAGAAGCAACTGCAGCAAGTGACATTGGAATTACTAAATCTCTTCTTCCTGTAGCATGACTCGGATCTACGATAACCGGGTAGTGTGTGTGTTGTTTTAGGTAAGCTACACTTCCTAGATCTAACACGTTTCGTGTAGTATTATCAAAGCTGCGAATTCCTCTTTCACATAAAAGTACTTTTGCTGAGCCATTGGCTTCGACATATTCGGCAGCCTTTACCCATTCGTCTACAGTGGCAGAAAAACCTCTTTTTAAAAGAACTGGTTTTTCTCCAAGAGAAAGTTCTTTTAAAAGATCGTAATTATACATATTTCTAGAGCCAACTTGAAAGATGTCAGTCACTTCTGATAAAGCACTGGTTTGTCTCGGGTCAGTAATTTCAGTAACAAAAGGCATGGCCATTCCTTTACGGACTTTGTTGGCTAATTCGTAACCCTCTAACCCAAGTCCCTGAAAGCTGTCTTTTGAAGTTCTTAATTTGTAAATCCCACCGCGAAGAATCTGTGCTCCAGCCTCTTTAACATAATTGGCTGTAGTCTGAAAATGTTCTTCAGATTCTATTGAGCAAGGCCCAGCCATCAGGCTGAACTTGGTTTTATCAAAAAGTAGTTTGTTTAAATCCACAATAAACCTCAAAAACAATACTAGTCACAAAAAGCAAAAGCATTTTCTGTAAATCAAAAAATAGCTTTAAGGGGCTAAATATATAGAAAAAAAAGCCTTTTGCCAATAGGTTGTAGTTGTTTCTGCCTTAAAAGTCATAAGCTTTCTACCTACTAAATGAAATACTCTATAAAAATTGCTCGTTTTGTTTCAAATGCATCTCGGCTTAGAAGTTGCCTTAAAATTAACAGTTCGTCGAGATTTAGACTTGGTTTCTTTGCCTTCGCTTAGATTGATTTAATTCGTTCTGGCAGGTTTACCTATTAGAGATGTTTATGTTAGCGACTCTAAGCAGGGTATATTTTTAATTTATCTCTGTAGAAATAATTGAAATTTTTAGATTAGCAAAGAAAAGTGAATCCGTTTTCAAGCGGAGTTCCGCAAATGAAATTTTAGACTGAGAAAAATCGAAAGAATCCCCATAATATCTGGACCTTAGCGCTTTGGGCAATTAGTATGTCGGTTTGCAAAAAAAGGAAGGTTATTCTTTTGAAAGTTAGTTTCCGAAATCCAAAATCAAATGATTTACTATTGAGTGAAGAGACTCAATTGGATTCTGGTTATTCCCTTCATTTTTTTGATTTCATGGGCGACATCAAAAGGTCTTTGTTTTTCGCTAAGCCGACATCTTTTTCTTTTAATATGCAAAATTCCACAAAGTCTTTTCCTGAGAAAAAAATGGAAATATTGGAGTGCACAAGCTTGCAGTATTTTTCTACTGATTTTCAAAACCTACAACGGGATATGAATGCAGAAAAAATCGAAAAGGCTGTGATGTTTGTGGATTCAAAATTGAAAGATCTGGATTTTATTGAAGATGACTTATTTGGGTTGTGGTCTAAATCAAGTGATTCTCTATACGGTCTATTTGTGGAAGAGGATCATTTTCAGTATATGGGACTCAGTCCTGAGATTTTGTTTTATCGTGAAAAAAACAAAATTAAAACCTTCGCATTGGCTGGAACTAGAAGTCTAGATGAAAACTTCTCTGAAACTGAGTTTTTAGAAAATAAAAAAGAAAGAAAAGAGCACCAACTGGTTGTCAAAGACATTGCAGAAAGGCTTTCCAAGCTAGGAAAGGTGGAGCTTAAAGAAACCTTTGTGCAAAAGTTGAAACATTTGGCTCATCTAAAAACTGAAATTGAACTTAGTTTAGATCAAGAAATTTCAGACCGTGAATTGGTTGAGTTCTTACATCCAACAGCAGCCCTTGGGACTTATCCTCGAAAACATCAGTCCGATTGGTATCGCGATTATTTACGGAAGCGCAACTTGGGAGTTTTTGGTGCTCCAATTTTAGTACAAACCCCAGAATACAGTTTTTGTGTGGTTGGCATACGTTGCCTTTACAGGGAAGAAAACCAAGATTGGTTTTTGCGAGCAGGGGCAGGGATTGTTTCTGAGAGTGAAGCGAAAACAGAATTTGAAGAAATGAAAGCGAAGCAGCTTTCCGTACTAAGAAATTTAGGAGCTCTATGAGCTCAAAGGATCTTGCTCGTTGGGCCATCTCTGAAATTAAGCGATTAAAACTCGGACCAATTCTTGTTTGTAGTGGTGCCAGAAACAGTCCGTTGGTAATTGCTTTAGAAGAACATAAGCTTGATAGTATTAGTTTTGTTAGCGAGGCGAGTGCTGGTTTTTACGCCGTTGGTTTAGCGCAAAATAGTTATAAGCCCGTAGTAATCACAAGTTCTGGGACAGCTGTTGCACAACTTCTTGCTCCAGCCATTGAAGCTTTTTATGATAATCGTTTTATTTTATTTTTAACCGCAGATCGTCCTAAATCTTATCGTTCTTCCGGGGCACCACAGAGCATAGAACAGAAAGATATTTTTGGATCTTATTGCTCCAATTGCCTAGACATTGATAGCATACCAAAGAATGAAATTCATATGGATGACTCAAAGCCAATGCACATTAATCTTTGCTTGGATAATCCTTTGAATTGGATGGCTGCGGATCAAATTGATCCTTTTCCTGAGAAACTAATTTTTAATAAATTAGCCTCTGAAAGTAGTGAGTTGAATTTAAAGGGGGATGAACTTTTTGTAATCTCTCGTCTTTCTAAAAATGAAGTTCCTGCCGTAGAGCGTTTTTTAAAAAACAATTCCGTCTGTGTTTTATTGGAAGCTAGTTCTCAGATTGCAAAGAATTTTAAAGGCAAGGCTTTGATTTTAAAGCAAGCAGAAAAACTTTTGAAAAAAATTGAATTAAAACAATATTTTTCAAAAGTAGTTCATTTTGGAGGAGTTCCCACGACACGCTTGTGGCGTGATTTGGCCGAAGAAAGCTCACTGGAAGTGGAAAGCTACGGGCGTGGTGAGTTTTCCGGCATCCCAGGGGTGGCTAGAGTTTGTGGTAAAACTCTTCTAGAGCAGTGCTTAAATATCGAAGCTCTAGAAAACAAAAATTTACCTAAACTTGAACAACTTGATTGCGTCCTAGAAAATAAGTTTGTTGATACTGCGAAGCTCAATCCAAGTTCTGAAGCAAATTTGTATGCCCAACTTTCTAAGCAACTAAACTCAGAAGACAGTCTGTATCTTGGCAACAGTATGCCAATACGAATGTACGATATGTGTCAGTTTCCTTCCGTTAAGAGCGTATATGCAAACCGTGGGGCCAATGGAATCGATGGACAAATCAATAGCTTCTTAGGAAGTTCTTTCAGTCACCAGGGCAGGAGTTTAGCTGTTTTAGGAGATTTGACGAGTTTTTATGATTTAGGTGGTTTGTGGGCTCATAATTTTTCCACGGCCAAGTGTTTGGTTTTAATTATCATGAATAACTCTGGTGGCATGATATTTAAGCGAACAAAAAGTCCTGAAAAAATGTTGAGTCGCCATCAGATAAACTTTTCGGGCCTTGAGAAGCTTTATCCTGAGTTTAGCTATCAGGCATGGACGGAGATTAAAAAGTTGCCCATTGAGGGCAAACATATTATTGAAATTTTCCCGGAAGAGAAGCAAACGGATCAATTTTGGCAAGAATGGGATTCTATAAAATGATCGATTTAATTTTGCTATCAGGCTTTATGGGGGAAGAATCCGACTACGCAAAATTGCCAGACTTTTTGCCAAAAGATATTTACAATATCGTATATGTAGATATCAGAGAGGAAAAGTATTGGAATGGCCAAAAGCCATGTTTCGAAAATTTCGACTTATCTACTCTCTATAGAAAAGAGCATCAGCAAATTTTTGTAGGTTACTCTCTGGGGGGGAGAATTCTTGCCCAGTATTTTTTGAAAGAAGTTACATCGATGCTTTCAAAAGAGAAAAAGGAGAATTTAGGGGAAGAGACTTTAGCTTCAACTGATTTAAAAAATGAAAATCCAATGTCTTATTCTCTGCTTGATGAAAAACACCAGTTGGTGCTTCTAGCCAGTGCTCTAGGCTGTGAAGAAGATGAAATACCAACCAGGATTGAACTAGAAGATAAAATCTATAGAAATATTAAAAATTTAGATTTTGAAAGTTTTGCGGTTTATTGGGAGTCTATGCCACTTTTCAGACATTCGGTGAAACGCCGTTTTAAAAGTACATGGACTTCAGGAGAATTAGAAATATTTTTTGAAAACTTTCGTCAAAGCCAGCAAACTCATTTGAAAGAATTTGTGAAAAGCCCATGGGTCCATTTGTTAGTGGGTGAGTTGGATAAGAAGTATTGTGGGCTTTATAAAAATTATGATCATCAGATATTAAAAGGAGCCGGGCATCGTCTACCATTGGATGCACCAGAAGAGATTGCTGGCTACCTTTTGCAGTTAGGATAAAGCTATGAATTGGAAAGCATGGATATCAGCAACGAGACCTAAAACATTGAGTGCCGCCTTAGCACCTGTAATAGTGGCCAGTGCTTATTCTTTTAATAGAGGTGGCTTTCAACTATGGATCAGCATTTGCGCTCTCCTTTCCTGCTTAGCTATTCAAATTGCCTGCAATTTATTTAATGATGCTATCGACTTTAAAAAAGGTGCCGATAAAGATCGACAAGGGCCGATTCGAATTACTCAAAGTGGTGGTGCTAGTTATGAGAAGGTAATGCTTGTGGCAAAAGTCTTCTTGGGCATTGCAGTTTTGTTTGGTATTCCATTGGTGGTCCAAGGTGGTTTACCTATTTTGGGACTTGGTTTATTTTCACTACTTTTTGCCTATGCATATACTGGTGGTCCCTTTCCCTTGGCCTATTTGGGCATTGCAGACTTTTTTGTGGTTTTATTTTTTGGAATGATTGCCGTAGGTGGTTTGAGCTACTTGCATTTGGGCTACTATTCCTCTGAATTTTTAATTCTTGGTCTTCAAGTGGGATTGCTTTGTGACATTATGTTGGCTGTGAATAATCTACGAGACTTCAAGACGGATAAATTGGTTGGGAAAAATACTTTAGTGGCTCGATTTGGTGAAGGCTTTGGAAAATCACAAATCGTATTTTTGGTTTTGGGACCATTTTTGTTGAATTACATTTGGTTCTTAAAAGGAATGTATTACACCGCATTGGTGAACTATTTATTGTTTTTCCCAGGAATTCTTTATTGTTTTTCTTTGATTCGTACCGAAGTGGGTCCGAAAATCAATAAATTTTTGCCTCTCGGGAGTTTATATTATTTATGTTTTTCCATCTTTTTAGCCATTGGAATGTGTGTAGACCGTGCCTAGATTTAAGCTTTCTTCCTCTTATTTTGATTTGAAAAAGGAAAAGTGGGCAGGAAGTCGTGGCTATTTATTGAAATTTGAAGAAGCGGGTCTTGAGTTTTATTCGGTTCTTGCTTCGTGGCCTGATCTTGGTGATAGAGATTTAGAGCTTCGTTACGCTGATCTTGAAAAGCAAATCTTAAATGAAGACTTTTTACCGGTCTATTTTCTTGGTAAAAAATTTGGTCAAAAAGATTCTTGGATCATACAGCCAAAAATTCCGAGCCATTTTTTATCCTCTGGCGATGCAGCCAAGGATTTAAACCAGTTCATGACCTATTCCTTTCCACGAATGAAAGCAAAAATTCAGAAGAATTTGGGTTTAGAGCTTTTAGATTTATTGCATGAAATGGATCACTATCCTCCTAGTTTCAAACTTTGTTTAGATTTTAATTTAAAATTTTCGAAAGAGGAAGTTTATAGAGTGTTCTCTAAATTAGGTGATGAGCAGAGGCATAGAATTTCATGGATTGAGGATGCTTTTACTGGCACCTATAATCAATGGCAAGAATTTGAAGAAAGTTTTGGCGTGAAATTATTTAGCGACTGGTATGAACCTAAATTGGGTCGCGTTAAGAAAAAAGTGATTAAAGCCTTAAGAGATTTTGGAAAATTGGATTTCGATGACTTTGATGAAGTCTTGCTAACATCCTATTTAACACATCCCCTAGAGCAGGCATTGAGTCAAAAACTGGCTAACTCCTTAGAGATGGACGACTTATATTTAGGACTTAGTACACACGTTGAGTACGCAGAGAATGAATTTAGTAAATTATTAAAATTTAAAAATGCTTGTTTGATTTTAGAGGATAGTGAATCTTTCCAAAGTCTTTTGGATCGTCAAGAATGGAGGTCCCTTGGAATTTTTGAAAACCAAGAAATGTTGGGCTCCTAAAGAGAAAGAGCCAGAGGCTTTAGAAAAGCTTCTCCGAGCTCAAGGTTTATTTAAAGAGCATTTTTTAGTAGCTAGTACTGGTACAAGCTCTAGTGAACTTTCTAAGGTTAAATACATCGTTCATGCGATTCCAAGCTTTTTAAAAGTCATTGATTCTCAAATTGAGTTTTTTAGGCTCAATAAAAAAGACCGTTTTTTATGTCCATTACCAGCGAGTCATATTGCTTACATCGCCTTAAGGGCTCGTGCTGAGCGCCTGGGAGCTTATTTTGAAGAGTACACGGGGAAGTGGAGTGCTACTCGATTCGCTAAGAAAATGATGGACGAAAACTTTAGCTTTAGCTCTTTGGTTCCTACACAAGTTTTTGATTTGGTAGAACAAAATGTACAAGGTCCTGGAATTGATAAGCATCAGATTTTGGTGGGAGGAGCTGCCATTACAGATCAATTGCTATTGCGAGCCAAAAAACTTGGTTGGTGTTTACTACGTAGTTATGGTGCTAGTGAGTTTGGATCTGCGTGCGCGATTAATAAAAAAGCTGATTTTCTAAAAGACGATTTTTCACAAAGCCTGTTAACGCATTTTGAATACGACATATCTAAGGCTTCCTTTTTTAAAGTGAAAGGACAAGCTCTTTTTCAAGCTTATTTGTTTTTTGATTTGAAAGATCAAAGCTTTGAAATACAGTCTGATTTGACAGGCAAAGATGCTTATTTTCAAACGGAAGACTTGGTAGAGATCGATCATAATAAATTAAAAGTCCATGGTCGTGGTAGTCGGTTTTTAATTCGTAACGGGGAAAATATTTTTCTACAAGAACTAGAAAACAAAATTTCAGATCTTCTAGAGAAGGAAGTACTTGTATTAAAAATTCCTCATCCTCGCCAAGGAGAACTGCCTGTTTTGGTTTTTGATGCTCATAAATATTTTAAGCTTGGGGATATCGATCTAGGTAATACCAGCCATCCAACTAGAGACTCTATTCGTGTTGAGAGTAAAATAAGTGAGCTTAGGGCGCTAATTATTGCAAAATTGCAAGTCTTACCTAAGTTACAAAGGCCTGCTGCTCTGATTAATATGCCAATTATAAAGGCAGACACAGGTAAAATACTTTATGCCAAGATGCAAGAAAGCTTGAGTCATGATAAGGATTTAGAGTTTTTTGACTTAGTTTGGCCGCAATAGAATTGAAAAAACTGATATTTTGTCGTTTAATCACTTCGATTTTAAGGAGATAAGATGGATACCAAAGAATACGTAAAAAATGCTGTAAAAACTGAATCTAGAGATTTCGAAGCCATCGGAAGCCGAATGGCTGAAGTTAGAAATCAAAGACTTCTTCATGCCGGAATTGGTCTTGCCACTGAGTCAGGTGAGTTCTTGGATGCTCTTAAAAAGCATGTGTTTTATGGGAAAGAATTAGACACGGTAAATCTTGGTGAAGAGATGGGTGATATTTTTTGGTACTGTGCTATCATCGCTGACGAATTAGGTTTAGATTTTGCCAAAGTGATGGATACAAACATCGCAAAATTAAAAGCTCGTTACGGCGAAAAATTTACTGAACAAGCAGCTCAAGAAAGAGATTTGAATACGGAACGTGAAATTTTAGAGCAGTAATTAATTAAAAAATTTAGATATCTAAAAACCACAGGCAGGTAATGTTTGTGGTTTTTTGTCTATTGACAGGCTCTCATACATTTATTTTGTTAAGCCGGTGAGAAAAAGAGTCACTTTATTTAAAACCAAGTTCAAACTAAAAGGCTTTCAAAAAAAATGTTTTACTGGCTAAATTCCTGAAAGTTGTACCAAGTAATTTATTTTAAAAGCCTCCATGAGAATGATTTGATCTAGTATTTAAGGCCTGAAAACACATCTAAAACCAATGTCATTGTCTACATAATTGCTAGAAGGGTAGTTGTTGAAGGAGTACAGACCAATAGTTGCGGATGTATTAACGTAACTTCCACCACGTGCAAGTGCTCCATTATTGGAAGCTTTTCTAACTACCATTTGTCCGATTCCATGGCTCGAATCTAAAGAAGGGTCATTAGGGACAATGTCAGATGCAACGAAGCTTGGGCAAACAGAGCTACTAATGTTTTGCCAGTTTGAATAGCAAGTCAATGGAGTGATTTGAAAGCCTGCTGTTGAAATATCCCAGTCGACCCACTCAACAAGGTTTCCTGAGAGATCATAAATTTCTGACCCATTGGATAGAACGTGTTTGGCTTTAGGGTCTCTTGACACTCCAGAATCAGGATCGCTTGCTGAATTGTATCCACAAAGAGTATTTGATCCATTCCCAGTATTTAAACATCCAGTACCTACTGTTCCACTGCTCCAGTTTGCATCTTGAGTTTCTATGTTTTTCGCAATTGCCATCCACTCTGTGTTAGAAATTAGGTCATAGTTAGTCCCTAGTGATTGACATTCAGCAGAAGCATTTACAGGGGAAATTCTTCTCCAACCTTGGTTCTCAGGGATACTAATCGGCATTGAGTCAGCTAAAACCACGGAGGTACCACTAGAGTTAACTTCTCCTGAGCCAATATTACCGTTGGAATCTGTATCATTCCAAGCTTTCGCTTCGTACTTCATGACATAAAATGCATCTAAGCCATAACCACCAGCATTTTTAGGGACCTTTACCCACTGGTCCTCAGAGCTTGCACCGATTGGATTCACAGTAATATTAACCTTTGCTTTATTGGAATCTAGACTGTTGGCATTGACCCAATAATCAAAACTAGCAGCGCCAGCACTTAGGGCTTTCAATTTTATTGTGCAGAGTCCTGAGCCATCACAGCTACATGCTTCCGTAACTACAAGGTTAATGAGATTTGAACTACTGCAGCTAGTTGCTAAGTCTGAATCAGTATCGGAATAGTTTAGGCTAATAGTTTCTTCAATGCCTCTGTAGAAATTTGAAACACTTAGGTCATTTGCTACAGGAGCTGTATTTAAAGCTGCCCTAACTTCTATGCTTACCACTTTTGATAGTGATCCACTTTCTATGCTTATGGAGCCTTCTCCAATTGCTGAAGCAGAGAAGACGGCGTTTTTACCGCCGGCCTGAACATTTAAATTACCCATTGAACCAGATAGGCTCCATTTTACCGCAATTGCAGAATACTCACTCTTGTCTTTGGAGCTTAATGAATAGAGGTTTAGACTATCTCCCACATAAAGGACTGTGTTATCGATTAAATTGCTTTCTGAAGGTGTGTTTTTTGAAATGTAAAGACTCTCTTCTATTTCGTCTTGGATTGAGGCGGTATCTAATAGAGATTGATCTGTACAGGAAATATTTAGAAATAAAAGTAAGTATATAAACAAATAATATCCACGCATCTATAAATATCCTTGTTGGGTGATGAACTAATCTAAATGTCTTTTCGGTTAATCTAGAGGAAATTATAAGAATTTAAAGGAAATATACAGATATCTTCACTTTAAAATAAATTATATTTTTTGAATAAGCTGGGAAGGTCAAAGCGGGAGAAAAATAGAAAAATGCTATTTTTGGCGGGATCTTTAATTTGTTTTTAATCGATGACTATAGAGCTTGGTTTTTTAAATATAGGCTTCTAAGACATCGACTGATATGGATATACCCTAAAAATGCACTTCATAGGTAATTTACTGAATTGAGCACTTTGAAGGTGAGGTTTAGGATTCAATTTTTTGATAAGAAGAAAAATCT
>JAYZXX010000195.1:0-13498 GCA_036140815.1 Bdellovibrionota bacterium
GATGAGCAAGTGTAACCCATGTGTTAGGAATAAAATGTAACCCTTGTGTTAAAACGTACACCTGATCCAAAAAGGTCTGATCAAAACACTTTTGCTTCATAGGGCCTCTTTCTCATTTCTTCTACACTAAATCTCGTCGTTATTTTCGTTGGATGCTGGCGCGGGGGGATGGGGCGGCTTTGCCGCCTACGGTTGTTGAAGTTGATTATATATTCAAGATGTTTTTGCCTTCTCGGTTTAGTGCCTTGAATGAACCGGCCTTCTGAAACAAAAGTATTTTACTCAGACGCGTTTCCGGTCATTCGCCTGCGGCTTCTTCCCTCACGTCCATGTCACTCGTTTTGGATCTTCCTGATCCAAAAAGGTCTGATCAAAACACTTTTGTTTCATACGGCCTCTTTCTCCTTTCTTCTACACTAAATCTCTTCGTTGTTTTCTTTGGATGCTGGCGCGGGGGTATGGGGCGGCTTTGCCGCCGATGGCTGTTGAATGCGCTTCGCTCTTCAAGGTGCTTTTGTTTTTTGGGGAGGTAAAAAATAAGCCAGAAACATTGTTTCTGGCTTTGTGGTTTTAGTAGTTGTTTGAGATAAAGATTAGCTTATTGAACTACCAAGTTGAAGTATTCAAAGATTCCACTGCGGATCATCATTACACCAATTGCACCTAAGAAGATGGCAAATAATTTACCAGTTGCCTTAGCTGCTGCCTCGCCAATTACTTTGATGATGAAATTTGAGTACCAAAAAACTGCCAGTACGATCAAAATATTAATGATGAAAGCACTTAAAACCATTCCTTCTCCCAAGGAAGGTGACAGTAATAACATACTAGTTAATACACCTGGGCCTGCGATCAATGGCATTCCAATAGGAACAATTCCTAGGTGTGGATCTTTAATTTGACGACGCTCCATCTCACCGGAAGTTAGGTCTTTTACGCTGAAAAGAAATAGTAAGATACCACCGGCAACTTTAAAGTCAGCCATGGTAATTCCTAAAAAACTAAATAAATACTGACCGGTAAAAACAAATAATACACCTACACAAAAGGCAGTCAGGATCGCTTGAAGGACGATTTTTCGTCTTTCCTCTACAGCGGTTCCGTCGGTCATGTTTAAGAAGGTTGGCAAAATTCCAACAACGTCAATTGCGATAAACATAGGTAAAAACGCAGTTAAAAAATTATCCACTTTAAAATCCTTGGTTGGGGGGGCTAAGTCTTAGTCGTTGGGGGAGGGACTTATGCTGGGCTTTACGATTTCAAAGCTAGCGTCAACCTAAAGGCAACTTTACTAAGTTGTAGATATAATAAGGGAACTGAGCAGCATTTACCTAATTATTAGATATGATCAGACTTGATTAGAGGATCTACTAAATCATCAAAATTTGCTTACTAGGCTTTTGTAAAAGATTTTTACAGTTTATAAGTTTGGGCATTAAAAAAGGCTTCTGTAAGTAGAAGCCTCTTTTTAAAATAAAAATTTGAATCAATTTTAGTGCATAGACTCGATGATTCTACGACGACCAAATTTACGACGAATGAACCTAAAAGTTTGACGAAGATTGGTTCTACGTCTTTCAAGAGTGGCAAGCTCTTCTTGTTTCATCCATGCACTTGAGGTGAATTTTTCGTTGTTAAAATCCAAATAAGCTTCAAATTGGGGTGTCATTGGGAAAAGAACCTGTTTCATTTTTATCTCCATATTCTCGAAGGATAAAATAGTAAAATTTAGAGAAAGTATAAAGAGGATTTATGAGGAGGTGTAGAAATTATAGGTTTGTCTATTTTTATTGAGCTTTGTTTTAACTCCTCGGTTTGGTTCTTCGAATGTACCGGCCTTCTGAACCAAAAGTATTTTTCTCAGACACGTTTCCGGGCCTTCGGCTGCGGGTTGTTTGTGTTTTTGTTGGGGTTTGTTTTTAACTGCTCAGTTTAGTGCTTTGAATGAACCGGCCTTTTGCTTCAGTAGGCCTCTTTCTCATTTCTTCTTTGCTAAATTTCGTCGTTATTTTCGCTGTTTGCTGGCGGGGGGGCATGGGGCGGCTGTGCCGCCGTTGACTGTTGAAGTCGCTTTTCTCTTCAAGGTGCTATTATTTTTTTGTGAGGCTGTCGATGGCTGGTTGGTTTTTTGTGTTTTCAAAGGTGCTTTTGTTTTTTTATGGAGGGTGCTAGGCTTGTATTTTGTAGGGAGGGCCTATGCCGTTTATTTTGTCTCCGATGATTCGAGAAGAGTTTGAAGGAATGTGGTTTGAGGGAAATCCTTATTCGAAAGAGAGTATTTATCAAATTAAAGAAGGGAATCTACCTCCTGTAAATTATGATTTACATAAAATTGCTTCTCATAGTTTGACCCACGCAGAGGCTCCGAAACACACTCAGAAAGAAGGGGCGGGAATCGAGGCTTATTTTTTGCGGCCAAATCTGTTTTTTGGAAAAGCTCGTGTACTTCGTCTGAAAGGGGATGGCTACAAGTTGGTAGACCAGGAAAATCAAGTTTTTCATTGGGAGGTATCTTTGGATGAATTGCAAAGCCAATTAAAATCTGTTCCAGAAAAACTCCTACTAACCTCAGATGAATATCCGGTAAATGAAGAGACTCCATTTCATGATCCCAAATATGTTTTAACTTTATCCGAAGATGCTGCAAGATTTTTACTGAGTGAAAGCAGCTTTCATCTTTACGGAACCAGTTGGAAATCTTCTGACTACAAGCCTGGTTCAAAAGAAAGGCCGATTCATAACTTGCTATTTGAGAAAGCCATGATTCTTGAAAATTTGGATTTAAAAGAAGTTCCTGATGGTGATTACTTTTATTGTGGAGCACCTCTACCTTTAGTAGGCGCATCAGAATCTCCTATTTGTCCGATGCTTTTTTCTTATGATGAAATTTTTGAGTAGATTTTTTGACATCGGTGCTTCTTGTAAAAATCCCTTAGATTAGGAATTATCTACCCTTATAAGAAGTATATTTTATCCAAGAACTGCTATGTGCTAAAACGCGTCAATGCTTTTTACCTATATAAAAAATGTAGGAATATACTTAATGCCTAGACCGAACTAAATTTTTTTTGTTATACGCTATTAACAATTTAGGGGGGACTATGGGGATAATCCTATTTTTCGTTGCATTCTTTGCAGTGAATCTAAGCGCACAAATTCAAGATGCAGATGTTTTTCAAGATCGATATTTAACAAAAGACTTTACCTATTCTAAGGTTTTTTCCTCGGAAAGAAATCCAAAAGGTATGGAGTTTGATCATACTGGTAAACTATTATTTGTGGCCAATCTTTATGGAAGGTCAAAATACAAAGCCAATGTTACTGTGATTGATGTGGAGAATCAGCGTCTATTAGAAGATATAATTACACCTAATGGCACAGTTCCTACCAAGGAAAATTATGCAGCAAATGGTACGGTGGAAGTTACAATCACAGAGGACAATCGCTTTGCACTTGTAACCAGATTGCAAGGTTGTACGAAAAACTGTGGTGGGGCGGGGTCGTCAGAATTAACAGGTTCTGCGATCATTAGTGTGATTGATATCGAAACTTTAAAACCGGTAATGTACATTCCAACCGGTGGTCAAGGTTCTAAGATAATGGGAATAAAGCCTGGAACGAATTTGGTGTATGTAACCAATTGGTTTACAAACAGTGTTTCTCTGATTGATATTAGTGCCGCTTATCAAGTGAATATAGAATCAAAACCAGTACTGTATAATAAAGCATTGAAAAAGGTGATTCGCTTTCCTAGGAAGTCAGCGCCACGGGGAATCGCTTTTGGAAAAGATCCTAGAGTAATGTACGTTCTGGGGTTTACTTCGAAAAAACTTTATTTCGTCGATACTGAAAAGAATGAGATTGTAGCCGAAACACCTCACTATGTGGATTCTCAGGTGGGCGAGATTAACTTCCGTCACATGGTTTTATCTTCAGATAAATCGAAAGCCTATATTTCCCATATGAAAGGTGATGCCATTTCGAGAATTGATATGAGTTACGTAGACTCTCTGGCCATGGACATAGTTCATGGCTACAAACAAGGATTAGACGAAGACTTTTGGCAAAAAGCATTTATTCCTTGGAGAGATAAAAACGGCGTTTATCGAAATCTTCTGGATTTAACAGACTATTCGCAGGAGCATCCTGATATGAAGGGTGGTTCTTATTCATTGGCTGATCCGAATACCATTGCATTAGACCCGACCAATAACTGTTACCTATACGTATCTTTTCGCTCAGGGAATATGACTGGATCTAAGGCTTTAGCTCACGGCAAGGTGGATGTTCTTGATGTATGTAATGATCGAAGAGTGATTAGCTTAACAGCAGGAAGAGGTCCAACGGCTCTAGCCGTATCTCGTGATGGTACAGTTCTAGCATCCTCTGGATTTTTTGATCATACGATCCATATGTACAATTCACAAAAAATAAAATTTTTATATGAAAGCATTTATGGAACTCCGGCTCCAACGATGAATCAAATGTACTAAATAATTAAAAGGGGATAATGGGGATGAAAAAAGTAATTTTAGGACTAGGGATTATATTGGCAAGTTTACCTACTTTGGCTTTGGAGTATTGCCTTAGTGAAAGCTACCGAGGTGGTCCTTGTCGTCCTCCTCAATATATTAATGTAAGCTTTGATGGGAACTACAATTTGGATTTGTGGAATGAGCTGATTGATTTTGGAAACCAAAATCATGCAAAATTCACCTTTTTTATCAGTGGTGTAACCTATCTTCATCAAGATATTCGCGATTCTTCCAACCCATTTTCTAGAAATCAGTATGAAACTCCAAAAATTAAAAAAAGGGGACATTCTAGGGTTTTGTTTGCAAGAGATGGAATGGCTTCTACAGCATCAGCCAAGACTCTAGCATTTTATGAAAACTATGGTTTGAATAAACATAGCTCTTTATCGCAAATCCAAACTAGATACCTTACAGGACTTAGAGCTGTCTATGACGGTCATGAATTAGGAACTCATGGAAATGGCCATTATTACGGAGGTGCTCCTGAAGGTGGGATTCCTAGCTATAGCAATGCGAGTGAGTCTCAAAAAAAATACAAAGCATACGCATTGGACTGGTCCGAGGAAGACTGGACTTATGAATTCTCTCAATTTTTTAAGTTTGCTTTTGATAATGCAGAGCTAGCTGGAATTGAAGAAGTTTTCAAAAATGTGTTTTCTAGAAAAACGGAACTAAGCCCGATTATGGATTTGCGCAATGTAGTTGGATCAGTGAAATCCTCAGTAAAAGGTATGCGCGCTCCCTATTTGAGTAATAATGAAAGTATGTATAAAGCTCTAAAAGCAAATGGCATGGCTTATGATAGTAGTGTAGTTTCTCCAGATCATCGTCTGTGGCCACATAAAAAGCATGGTATTTGGTTATATGGAATACCAATGTTGAAGTTTCCGGGCCACTCTAAAAAGATTTTGGGAATGGACTACAATATGGGAGTTTCTAATGTATCAGAGGAAAGTGCCTACCAAGCTTGGATGAATAGCTTCGAGGAACTTTATGATGGAAATCGTGCACCATTAAATTTAGGGATGCATGTATTCAACATTAAAATGTCTAAAAACCCAGGGGCCGGAGCGGTTTACTTAAAAGCGATGAAAAGAGTTTTAAAGAAAGTATGTAATCGTCCTGAAGTGATTTGTGGTACCTACACAGAGCTAACAAAGTTTCTGAACCATTTTGAAGATCAAATTGCACAGTTTCAAAAAAGTTCTGCTTTTGTGGACTCAGGAGTAAAAGTGAATTCTGAATATGTTCATCATCATGGGGATTATAGGCAGTTGCCGTTGGATTGTGGGCTTGTGCATGGTGGGGAGATTCTTTAGATTTTTTTAACTCCTCGGTTTAGTTCTTTGAATGAACCGGCCTTCTGAAACAAAAGTGTTTTGATCATGCGCGTTTCCGGTCATTCGCCTTTGGCTTCTTCCCTCACGTCCATGTCACTCGTTTTGGATCTTCCAGATCCAAAAAGGTCTGATCAAAACACTTTTGCTTCAGAAGGCCTCTTTCTCATTTCTTTTTTAATAAATATCGTCGTTATTTTCTTTGTTTCTTGGCGTTGGGTACTGGCTCGATTACGGCACGGATATGGAGAGTGATGATAGCTTGAGATACTTTGACCTCAAAGGTGTTTTTGCGAGTGTAATTAATAAACTGCAAATTTCTTGTTTTATTTTGGGAAAAATGGACTTTTTTAAATATTTTATGTTTTACATGGATAGCAAATAATCAAGAGATTTTAAGGTTTTGCATGATTTTTCCGATTAAATAACGAGGAAAAGCACAATGAACCGTTATTTTCATCTAGTAATCCTATTGCTTTGCTTAAGCGTATTTAATTTATCGGCAAGTACCTATAAAGTACGTCGAGGTGATAACTTATCTAAGATTCTATATCAGCAGGTGCCTGGTAGAATTTATGGTCTCCGTGGAAATCTGCGAAAAATCAAACAACTTAACCCCAATTTACCTTCGAGCAATTTGATTCGACCTGGGCAATCCTTGAAACTTCCGGTTGGAGTAGGAAAATATACGCAGTTTGAGTTAGCAAAGATGAGTGATTTAGTCTTGAGCAATAGAAAAGTAGTTTCAGTTGAAAGTGAGAAAGCTATCTTTAAACCTAAGGCTACCCCTGGCAAGGAAGAACTAAAAACTGAGGCTTTAAAAAAGTCTTATTCGTATAGTAATTTTAAATTTAGTCCAAGTTTCTCCTATAGAAATTTAACAAGTTCTCAATCTTCATCGAATAGTGCAAATGTTATCTCGGATCTTGCTTTTGGTTTTAACTTTTCTTGGAATCAAGTTTACTCTGAAAAACTTACTTCTGAATTATATGCCTCATATGGAAAATATTCCTACCAGGTTTCGGAAACAAAGAGCATTGTTAGTGAGGATGGCAGTTATACGAATTTCGGTGTTTCGATAAAATATAGTGCCTACAAAAGATTGTCTTTTTCCGCAGCGGTAGGTTTTAGGACAGAGCCAATTGTAAGAGCAAGTTCATCAACCGAGTTAGTGGTTGAAAATACTAATTCACCTTATCTCAGTTTAACTCCTAGTTGGGTGGTTTATGGTAGAAACAATCTAAAGTTCCAAATATCATTTCCAATTTCTCAATCTTTTTCTAGTAGTACTCCCAATATTGATTTAAATGGTGGATTTTCTTACGGTATGGAATTTAAATCCTCTCGTAAGATTGGAACTTTTGATCTGTTTGGTGGTATTAGATTCATAGAAAATAAAAATTCCTATAACTCTGTCGAAACATCTGAAAAGTTATTTCAGTATTTTTTAGGTATGGGATATGACCTGGGAGGGGAAAAGGAAAATGAGTCAAATTAAAATAGCTTTTATTTTTCTTTTTTTATCAGCCTGTAACCCAATGGGAGATTTAGGAAGTACTTCTTCAGATTTCTGTGGAGGAATTCAAGATGATAGCATAGATACTAGATGTAGTTCAAAGCTAAGTGTTTGGAACTTTTCTGAATCTGAAGACTATGAGTTTAACTCCGAGCTATTGAGTATTAGTGAAGGTAAAGTTTCACTAAATCCTTACGAACTATCTCAAAAAGAAAGTGACTTTGAGAGTGGTTCGCATAGGGGAACATACTACGACAGCACTGACAAAAGCCTAAAAATGAAGGCTAGGGATAGGGCGGGAGTTGATTTAAATAACATTTTGCCCTCTAAGAAAAATAATTTAATTGGGTATTGGCGTTTTGATGGTAGTTTAGAAGATCAGTCGGCCAGTGACTTTAATTTAAATTTGGAGCAAGGAAGCATTGTTTATTCAGATGATTCTGTTGTAGGAACTAAGTCTTTTCATTTTGATGGTTCAAGTTCTTTAGCGGCCAATTCTGTTACTTCTGATTTAGTGTTAAATAATTTTACTAGAAGTGGATGGATTAAACTTCATGAGTATCCAGTATCAGGTGATCATTCAAGAATTATCTCCCAGCAATCTGGGAGTCCATACTGGATAGTTGCGGTACTTCCTAGTGGAAATCTAGTCACTAAAGACAATCTTGTTTTTAATATAGGAAGTGACGATGTTTTAGCTTTAAACTCATGGTACCATTTTGCTATCGTCAGAGATAAGGACAATTCCAAGCAACACTACTATTTAAACGGAGTACTAAGGCATACAGAAAGTGTTTCTGTAAATAGTACTTTTTCAGCGAATGCACCAATTTATATTGGTGGGTATGTGTCTGGATCGAATGGTAAATTTAATGGAAGGATCGATGAACTTAGTTTATGGGATGTGGTTCTTGATGCTGATGATATAAAATCGATGTATGATTCTCAAAAAGGTTTTTTTAACGAGCATTCTTCAACTTGGACACCTAAATGGGAAAAAGTGGAAGCCTACTACAAGATGGATGGAAATTGGTTGGATTCTTCTGGAAAAAATATTCATGGTGCTTCAAGTGGAACTATGGCCTTTGATGGGGAGCGGGCAAAATTAGGCTTTCAGGCTGGCGATTTTTCCACTACAGCATCGGCCTATGTTTCTTCACCTTTAAATTCTTTGAATTTGCAAAATAATATTAGCTTTTCCGTTTGGGTAAATGTGGATAGTAATAATTCTTGGACTGATGTAATTAGTTTTGGATCGGGTAAGTTTCGGTTGGAGGTAGGGGATTCGCAGCCACATATTTATATTTATGATGCTGGCATTTTCCCTACGATTTCCTGCTGGTCTTGTATTGACTATGGTTCCTGGCATCATATTGCTTTATCCGCCGACTCCGAAACCTACCATTTTTTTGTTGATGGAATATTGAAAAAAAGTGGAAACACGACAAGTACTGGATTAAATGCCAGTTCAACTCTCTATATGGGAACAAGATCTGGAGGCGGATCTTTTTTTAATGGGTATATTGATGATTTGATTTTTTGGAAAACTAAATTGAGCAAAGAAGAAATTATAGAAATTTATGAACGACAGAAACAAAAATATTCTGCTGAGTATCGTTCTCCTGTGATTGATTTGGGGGCAGACTCTATATGGGATGGAATGCAGTTTTCGTCACCTTTGCCTTTTGAGAAAGAACTAGGACCCAATCCTGATCAAAAGCAGTATTATGAAGATTCCTCTGAAAGCTTAGGCTCTTCTTTGGTAGGACTCTATAGCTTTGATGAAGTAGACCACAATGGGTTTGGTAGTTCAGATATTGAGGACAAAAGTAAAAACACCAATCATGGGATTGAAACAGGCGGAATATTTTTAAACCAAGAGGGAATTCTTGGCAGATCTGCAAAATTTGACGGTACGGATGACTTTGTTGGAGTTCCTAATGTATACACAGGAGATCAAGATGCCTTGAGTTTAGGTGGCTGGTTTAAATTTACGAGAATAAACACGCACCAAGGGACTAATGACCGAAGAACACCTTTTTTATCTGATTGGAATACCTATGCGCCTGGTAGCAACAAAGGCTTTATGCTTTCCTTTTTTCATAATGATACAACTCCTAATGATCTTGGTTATTCGATTACAATAAATAATGGTACAGCTTCTTCAACGGTTTCAACTCTCATGTCTCGTTCATATGTAGAAAAGCATTTCTTAGGAAAATGGGTACATCTATTTGCTACTTTCTCTGGGAGTGGAAAGACTCGCCTCTATATTAACGGTACAAAGGTAAAAGAACAGAATAGTTCACTTAGCTTTATGAAGCCATCTGGTAGTAACCTATTTATTGGTAGGTCTGGGGTGAATCCTTCGTATTTTAAAGGTTACATTGATGAAGTTGGTTTTTGGGACGCTGAACTTAGCGAGAGCCAAGTTCTTGAACTTTACAGAAGGGCGGGAAATCGTTTGCGATTTCAAATTAGGACTTGTTCTGATTCAACTTGTTCTTCAAACCCAAGTTGGAAGGGGCCTGGTGGAGATGGAACCAGTTTCTATAGTGAATTTCTGAATAGAAAGGCCGATAACTTAACTTTTAATTGTGGCATAAATACTTTAGATGGTGATGCAAATATTTGTGTGTCAAATGAAATTCAGGTTAGTGGTGAAGTGAGAAAAACAAATGCGGCCTTCAAATTTTCGGAAATGACAAGTTCAGCAGAAGTGGCCGAATCTCGTTTTTTACAATATAGGTTTTTTCTTCAAAGTGAAGAAAACCTAAACTGTAGCAATTTATCTTGTATGCCAGAACTAAGCGCAGTCAGTTTGACTCCCAATGTTCGTTATTCCGCTGGGGAAGGTGTATTGACTACTAAAAAGCCAATTCATGTTACAAAGCTTGAAAACATTAGTTTTACTGAATCTGCTAGTTGTAATATAGCTTATCAATTATCTACTGATGGGATAAAATTTTATTATTTTTCAGGGGACAAATGGATAATAGCCAGTGAAGAAAGTTTTGCTCAGGGAAGCAGATCTTCAGTTATAGAAAGTAACATAGCAGATTTCCCAAGTGAGCTTATGAACAAGCTCTATATTCGTGCAATTTTTAATTCCGATACTGTAAACTCATGTGAACTCAGTAAAATTAGTATCAATAATTAAAATTAAGCATTAAAGATTAGTGTCAGATGGCTTTTGAAATTTTGGATATCTTCTTTAGTAGTATCAAAGCTTGTCATAAGTCGACACTCGTAGGATTTTTCGTCCCATACGTAGAAGTAGAATTTTTTTCTGATGGCTTTTAGGTACTGTTTGGGGAAGATAGCAAACAAAGAGTTTACTTCTGACTTTCTTGTGAGTTTTATTTGCGGAAATTCTCTAAGGACATCTTCTAGTTCTTTAGCGCGCTCAATGGCATTTTTTGCGTACTTTTGCCAAACTCCTTCTTCGAGCCAAGCATAAAAAGGTGCGCTTACAAAGCGCATTTTACCCGCCAGTTGAAGATTTTGTTTTTGAATGAAGGCAAAGTTTTCTTGTAAGTCTTTGTTGAAAATAATAACGGCTTCACCCAGCATTAAGCCATTCTTAGTTCCTCCGAAACATAAAACATCAACTCCCAGATTTGCGCTTAAATCGGCAAGGCTGCAGTTAAGCGCAATGGCTGCATTTACTAAACGGGAGCCGTCCATATGAACATAAAGACCTTTTTCGTGGGCTTTTGTAATCAGTTTTTTTAATTCATCGATGCTATAGAGTGTACCAATTTCCGTTGGTTGAGTGATTGAGATGATCTTTAGTTGGGAACAGTGAGGATCGCCTCGGCGTACAAAAAATTGATCAATATGTTCTGGCTTTAATTTGGCATCTTCGCAATTTACATTGAGAACTTTAACACCAGCGATTTTTTCTGGAGCACCACATTCATCCACATGAATATGGGCATCACTGCTACATAAAACACTATGGAAGGACCGGCTCATTGCCTGCAATGCACAAACATTAGCCGCAGTACCATTAAAAACAAAATAAACCTGCGCCTCAGGCGATGAAAATCGCTCTTTAATTCTCTCAATAGCTAATTTAGTAATCTCTTCTCTTCCATAAGCTGGAAGGTGGCCCTGGTTTATTTTTAACAATATATCCATCACCTCAGGTATAACCCCTGAGTTATTATCAGATGTAAAACTTTTAGAATAATTTGTGTCAGATAAGGCTTCCATCGTTGAACCTTATAAGATCTTAGTTCTTCAGGCAAGTTTACTATTTTTAGAATTAGCTAGTGTGTTTTCTACTAGATTCAAAAAAACTTTAGATTTTTTATTTAGAGCCTTACTCTTAGGCCATGCAGCAATGATTTTATATTTGCTTAAAGAAAGGTCTTTGTTCACATACTTTTTCTCACTCGGTTTTATTATATAGTCTGGTAAAAGGGCAATGCCATGACCTTGGTTGGCGAGTTGTTTTAAAATTCCCCAGCTCTTGACGTTTAGGTTGATTTCTGGAGTTTTTTTATGTTTTTTTATGAATTCTTTTTGAAAGTGGAGGCATTCCGGAGTATCTCCAGTCATCAAATATTGACTAGCACTGTTAGTCTTCTTGTAAAGTACAAACTCGCCCTCACCAAGTTCAAGAGTGTTGCAATTTTTTAGTTCAACATTATCTAATAGTATGGCGAAATCTACCTCTCTTGCATCAAGCTTTTTTTTAGTGAGGGATGTGTTTCCAAGGGTTAAATTGGTTTTTATTAAAGGGAATTTTTTCATGTAATGAGTCAGGCCCTTACTTATGACATGTTCTCCTAAACTTTGCTGTGTCATGAAATTTAGCTCTCCTGACATTTTTTCTTCACTCGATATTTCAAGTTGAATTTTTTGGTAGTTTAAAAGAAAGGCTTCTAAATGATGATAGAGTTCAAGCCCTTTTTCTGTTGGTTCAAAAAAATTTTTTTTATGAATTAAAAGTGCTTGGCCAAAAGTATCTTCTAATTTTTTAATTGCCTGGCTAATAGCGCCAGGGGATACGTTATTCATTTTAGCAGATTTTACTAGCGAACCTAGCTCAACGGAGTCGGAAAAATATTTGAGATGATCTATATTCATGCTTAATAGATAGAAATTCTAAATTTAAAAGTCAAAATATATAGTTTTTCTGCGTTATGTCTAGGTGATATATATTCATTTTAGCCAAATAAGGGGGGGTGAATGAAAACCATTATTTTGTTTTTTCTAAGTCTATCATGCTTTGCAGCGAAACCGAGTAATTCAATCCAAGTATCGATACCTGAGGGGGCAAATGGAAAATATATCTTGGTGATACCAGCTAAGAAGTATTCTATGAAGGGCGAACTTTTCCAAAAAATTAAACGAGAGGCCTTGAGAAGATCTTACGCCGTTTTACAATTCGATTGGTCTTTCTATACAAAAAATATCGAACCGACGAAGAGTCTCAGAGCAGAAGCAAGAGAGTTGAACGAATTAATCGACTACTTTCAGGAAACTTATGGCTTTCAAAAAAATGAACTTATTATTATTGCAAAAAGTTTTGGTTCTAGAGTTCTCAGTAAAATTAGAACACAAAATCTCGGTCCAATAGCTTTAGTAACTCCCAATTGTGATTCCATTTCTACTTTTTATAAAACCTATGGAAAACTACTAAATCATAAACAAAAAATGCAAATTTCAATTTCAGTAGATGATCCATACTGTAATGTTGAACAAATTTATAATTCTGCAAGCTACTTCACAAAAAAAATCACCCTCTACACAAGCACTGGCGACCACAACTTTGTGTCAAAAGAGAATGTGTTCAATCAAGATATTATGATCAGTCAATTAGTAAACTGGATTTACACAAATCCATAAAATGGACAAATGCTCCTATATAAACCTTTTAAAAAGAAATAAACAAATGCACCTTGAAGAGCAAAGCGACTTAAACAGCCTGCGGCGGCAAACCCGCCCCATCCCCCCGCGCCAGCACCCAAAGAAAATAACGACGAGATTTAGAGAAGTAGAAGTGAGAAAGAGGCCATCTGAAACAAAAGTATTTTTCTCAGACCTTTTTGGATCAGGAAGATCCAAAACGAGTAACATGGATGTGAGGGAAGAAGCCG
>JAYZXX010000196.1:0-4340 GCA_036140815.1 Bdellovibrionota bacterium
GAGAACTTAAGGCGGGCGGCTTTGATCCATTATTTAGCTTAAATCATACCTGTGCTATGTTGAGGTATTCTATATCGAGATTAGTGCGAAAAACTTGGACCACCACAAAGCTTCAAGAAAAACTACAGGATCATATTGATATTTACATCAACTATCATAATCAAAAGCTTTTGAGTCTTTAATCCTTGGTTCCGGATTATTTGTTATCTAAAGTTTTGTTTAAACTTGGCCCCCATCCGCAATTAAAGGGGCCAGTTTACTGTTTACTCAAATAGAACAACTGCAAATTCAACTGCATAAGCTCATCAGCTCGATCTTCGTTAGTAAATTCCTCGTTAAAATCCCTAATGAAGTTTCTAATTCTTTCTTTCATCTCGGGCATCCTCGAACTATCCACCGACAATGTAAGGGAGCGTAAATCTCTTTCTTCAGGAGGCTTATGAAACTGTTTTCCGGCCATTGCCCACATTTTGTTATTAAACTGTCGAATTTGCAGATCAACAACTTCATCTTTGGAGGAGAAATAACTGTTTTTAGAGATTAGTCCTCTAGAGCCCCATTCAACGAAATTTATCTCTAAAAGAGTTTTAATGGCATGCTGAACTTCTTTCAAACTCAGATCAAAGGTTTTTGATATTTCGTGTGGAGATTTTGCATATCTCTGTATTTTTAAAGCTTCAAATACAATTGGAATATACCAAGCTTCGTAGTATCTGGTTTCAGATTTTGTATCAATTTTTAAACCTAAGTGTAATTTCTTAAGTCTTAAAATTGCCTTTAAGTGATCCTCTTTGTTTTTTTGATCTTTAATTTGAGAATACCAAACTAGATGTTCAAAGTATTTCTTCTCAGATGCTTTTAAATCCAAGCCTTTGCAAAACTTACCTAAGCTTTTAACGCTAAGGCTGCGTTCCCCTTTAATCACTAAGCGCAAATGAGAAGGGGAGGCTAAACCAGCTTTAAGAGAAAAGCTCTTGTAGCTATAAGAGCTCTTTTCCCTTTTTTTGAACTGGTAAAAGTCTTGCAAATATTCCCTGTAACAAAGGTATTCGTATACGGAACTTTTCACTTTTATCTCTTAGTTTAAAAATATCTCTAAAATTTCGTCTTCAGTCATGTTTTTTACTTTGAACCAATTTTTCCAAAAATCTTCAAAACCATAGTAGGCAATTTTACTGTTCTCTTCGTAGTTTTTGGTTTTCCTTTTTCTTTTTATAAATTTTTTCTTTGAACGAGAATAGTAGTGTTCTATGTAAGCTGGTATACCATTTAATCTGACGTAGTTATCGGCGCTAAGTGATATAGTCAGTGCTTCCTCTAATAAAGAAGTATCAGCAAGAACAGCATTTGGAGCGCAAATGTATGTGTGTAGATTTGAATTTTTGTTATTATATAATGTGAGGCTAAACAGGTCTCCTTTTAAGCAGTCTTTATCGAGAATATAAATTGGATTTCTATTGTATCCATAATTCATGTTTTTAGTAGTTAAGTACATAGTGTAAAGTAGTTGCACCGTGATTTTTCTAAGTTTCTCAGTTCTCAATAAATGATGAGTGTTAGATATGGCATCATCTCTGTCTAGGAAGTCTACGGTTGTCCGATCTAAGAAATTTTTAAAAATACTGTTTTTTAATACCTTCGAGAGATTTTGAATCGATTTTTTTTGAACTTCAATAAAATCTTTATTTTCGAGAGCTTTTTCTAAATTAATGGATATGTCTACAGTAAGCTGATTTGCCCTTGGACGGATGTTAAATTCAGAATAGTTTGTCTCTTTTAATTCATTGTCATTCAGACTGATTGAGAAAAAAGGCTCATCGCTATTTCTATTTATTTTATAGTTTATTTTACCACCAGCTTTTAAAAATAGTTTTATCTCTGCTGGTCTCAACTCTTCCATTGTCGCGTAAAGGCTTTGGGTAGCATTTTCGATGAACCTAACCTTTTCGGATAGCTGATTATTAGGAATCAAAGGATAAGCCCAGTTTTGCCCAATTTTAATATTATATTTTTGTAGGTCTAATGTGGACTTTAGAGTTTTTTCAACCTGTCTATGTGCTGGATTACTATAATGAAATATAGGTCTGTCGTATTTTGTAATATAGCTCCCATCTTCCAGTTGATATGTGTTTTTTATGTAGGATATTAAAAGTTCAATTTGATGTTCTGTTTTTCCTGAGGCTATATCAGAAAAGCTTCTAACTGCATCTTGATACTCTTCAGGAGAGCTGATTTTAAAGGTAAATTCTAGCTGTTCTTTGTCTTTTAAAACAGGATACTGATTCAACGATTTTGTATCGATTACAATGAGATAAAGATCAGAGCTAACTCCGTGGTAGATTAAGTTATCTTTGGTCAATACAAAAGGTAGGTAGGCGGCAAATTCTCCATTTTTCAAATATATTTCTTCATCAAAGCACTGACCTTTAGCGCATTCGTTTTCTCTCTCGTTGATGACTGAAGTTTCTATATTGAAAGAATTCAAAATCTTGAAAAACTCATCTTTTGTCATTCTGCCGTATAGGTAAGAGTAAAAGCTATTTGCCCAAGCGCGAATTGTTCTTTCGTCATGATGAATGTTTTCGATTAGAAAAGGTAGACGGTGTGCTTGTTCGTGTAAAACCAGTTCTATTCGTTCTTTTTGGGTCATTTTTTTTATTACTTTGCTGAAGTAAACTACTTTCACCTTTTGCCCCATGCTTATTGCTGCAAGAGGGGTTTCTTCCTTGTTTTTTGTTTTGATTTTGTCATCAAGATTTGGATAGATTCCATAATCAACTACTTCTTCGATAGGAACCCACCTCTCTCTCAAGGTTTGCATGAGTTTACCATCAACAATGGTGGTGGTTTTTTCTTTCTCCACAAGCTTCATTTTAATATTTGTTAAGAAGTCTTTATAACTAAAGTCTTCTGAAGAGTACTGCACTAGCGTGTCGGTTAAATCCTTACGGATCTTGGCTTTAAATTTAACGGGAAGTTCTACAGCATCCAGTCTTTTTAAAAGCTCTTCCTGCTCGGGGTGTATGGTTGATAGACTAAAGATTTCATCATAGTAAAAACTTGTATTATTACTCTCGCTACCAGCGAATACATTTAAGCCTAGACTCAGAGTTAAACACAACAAATAAGTTTTAAACACTTTCCTCTCCCTTTTTGCGTTTCTCGGAAGGATTACTCCTGGAAAGATAAAATTTCTATACTTTTAAGTAAATACTAAACACATTTGTATAGAGTGATTTGTTTTGATTTTTCTCTAAGTAGTTGATTTTATTGTTAATGGCCTGAAGGGTGTTTATACATATTTTCTAACTACTAGATAAAAAGTATATATTAAACGGCTTAACTCCTATCGATGACAGTTTTTTTGCTTATAGGAAGTGAAGCCTATGCTTTTTGTATTCTGTTTCTATTAGGAGAATTGGACTCGCATAGTTAGCTATCTCTTAAAATGTTTGTTTTTATATACTGGTCCCCTTAATTGCGGATAAGTTGCTCTAAAGTTTAGACTTCCCTATGATTTTCTATGCTGTTTGACTTTAAATTTTCACAAACTAGAATTTCATTAATGCACCTGGAGGCTTTGCTGGGGGGTATCCGCAATTAAAGGGGCCAGTTTTACCTTTTTAGTAGTATTGTCTTATTTGCAATAGTTGATAGTTTTCTATCTCTTTTCTCCATAGATGTTGCCAAATTGATTAAAATCAGGGAATTAGATTATAGTCATGAAAGAATATTTAAAATACATTTGGAGTTTCCGATTTTTTAGATGGGTAATCTATCTAAATTTGTTAATTCATTTGTATTCATTCGTAGAGTTTCATCAACAACGTTACTCGGACTTGATTGAGACAAAATACCTTTGTGGACTTAATCTGAATCAGGATCAAAATTCCAAATTTGGATTTGATCTTTTTTCTAGCCCATACAAATTACTTCCTTCAAAATACAAAAGTAAAAAACAGCCAGTTTTAATTTCAACTAACTGCGCTGAAGCTATAGCATTGGCTATAAACCCAGAAAACAATGTCATTAGTCACATTGATATTTATTCTAGGGCGATAAATTGCTCAAGAGCTCCTCCTGCTTCTTAAAAAAAATCAAACATTTTAAGAATTATAACTTTTGCTGCTAGGAGGAAATATGCAGTTTACGAATTTGTTTTGTCTAATTTCAATTTTAATTTCTTTTAATTTATATGCCCACATTAGCGATAGGGTGGACGGGCATGCCCCTATTGGTGTTATGGCGGATCATAGTCATAATAAAGGGGAAATGATGGCCTCATATCGTCTCATGCAAATGGATATGGACGGAATCATAAATGGTTCAGATGAATGGTC
>JAYZXX010000197.1:0-13720 GCA_036140815.1 Bdellovibrionota bacterium
AAAGCGCTGATGAATTGAAAAAGTGCCTTCAATTAGCAAATGGTGTGAACGCAAAAGCGGATCAAGGAACAGGCGTAATGAATCGCTTGGTAAATAGTATGGAAGTCATTGAAGAGGCCAATAAAAAGTTGAATGAATTAGGCAGTATTTTTGAAGAAATCTCTTCTAAAACTTCTGTCATTAACGACATTGTATTTAAGACACAATTGTTGTCATTTAATGCTTCTATTGAAGCGGCTCGAGCGGGACAACATGGAAGAGGTTTTTCGGTTGTTGCGGAAGAGATTGGTAATTTAGCGCAAATGTCAGGTAAATCTGCCACTGAAATTTCTAATCTTCTAAGTTCATCCGAGGAGCATGTGAAAAATATTATATCAGGAACGGATGAAAAAATTGCGGAAGGCCGGTCGGTCAGCCTAGAGGCTCTGCAGTCATTTGATGATATTCGAAGAGATATTGGTGAGATCACTGGAAGTATCGGCGAAGTTACGCAGAACTCAGAAGGGCAAGAGAGTGTGATTAAAAACACTTTAGATACAATGGTGGATATGAAGGAAACGGTAATGGAGCAAGGTATTTTTACTAGGTCCATTGGTAAATCAGCTACGGTAATCAAAGAGCAGAGTGACGTTTTATATAAGACTCAGAAAAAAGTGATGAAAGTTATTTTTGGAGGTGAGGAAAATATTGGCTCCAGACAAGTTAAGAAGGAAAAAGTCTTAAACCTTGTAGACAAGATGAAAAATAAAAACGCTGCCTAATTTAAAGTACAACTTAATCAAATTTAGTCCCATCCTATTTGCTAGGATGGGATTTTTTGGTTTCTTGCTAGTTATCCTAGCAATTGCCATTTTTTGAATTCCTTTACGCACTGCTTTTTATTGAAAAACGTAAGGAATTTTAGGAACTTATTGGGGTTATTTATTAAAAACTTTTCCCGCAGAAAGCTGGAAGATAAATCCAAAAGGAGTTCCTAAATGATTGATCATGAGATCCGCGTTTATCCGTCGAAAGAACACTTAGCAAAAGAAGATCAGTTCGCTCATAAAATTGCTAGTATGGCTACCGACTATGTAGATATTGATGATGATGTTACCGAAATGATTATTAATCGTATCATCGATAATGCCTCTGTTGCCATCGCATCGGCAAATAGAACTCCGGTTGCAAACGCGAGAAGTCAGGCCCTTTGTCATCCAAGAAATACTCGTGGGGCAAATGTTTTTGCAATGCCAAAGGATCACTTGGTGAGTCCTGAGTGGGCTTGTTGGGCAAATGGAACCGCAGTTCGTGAACTAGATTTTCATGATACTTTTTTAGCGGCAGACTATTCTCATCCGGCGGATAATATTCCTGCTTTGTTGGCCGTTGCCCAAGCTCATGGAAAGTCTGGGGCTGAGTTAAATCGCGCCATTGCAACGGCCTATGAAACACAAGTAAATCTTGTAAAAGGCATTTGTCTGCATAAACATAAAAAAGATCACATTGCTCATCTTGGTGTGGCTGTTGCAGCAGGTCTAGGTACTTTGTTAGGTCAAGATACAGAAACTACTTACCAAGCGGTTCAACAAGCGCTGCATGTGACATTTGCCACTAGACAATCTCGTAAGGGAGAGATTTCTTCTTGGAAAGCTTATGCACCTGCCTTTGGTGGAAAAATGGGTATCGAAGCGATGGACCGTGCTATGCGTGGTGAGAAAGCTCCTTCTCCAATCTATGAAGGGGAAGATTCTGTTATTGCATACATGCTTGATGGTAAAGATGGACGCTATGTGGTTCCATTACCAGCAAAGGGTGAAGCTAAACGTGCTATCCTAGATACCTACACAAAAGAGCATTCTGCAGAATACCAATCCCAAGCTTTGATCGACTTGGCATTTAGAATGAAAGAGAAAATTTCAAACTTTGATGATATTGAGTCTATTGTTTTACATACTTCTCATCACACTCATTATGTGATTGGAACTGGTGCTAATGATCCACAAAAAATGGATCCAAATGCAAGTCGTGAAACTTTGGATCATTCCATCATGTATATTTTTGCAGTAGCTTTACAAGATGGTGAATGGCACCATGTAAGGTCTTATGCTCCTGAAAGAGCGAAGCGTGAAGATACGGTTCGTTTATGGCATAAAATTTCTACTTTGGAAGATCCGAAGTGGACCGAGCGTTATCATGAGACTGATCCGAAGAAAAAAGCTTTTGGTGCAAAAGTAGTAATTACTATGAAGGATGGTTCTGTAGTTGAAGATGAGATGGCCCTTGCCAATGCCCATCCTGATGGAGCGCGTCCTTTTAAGAGAGAAAACTACATTCACAAATTTAAAACCCTTACAGAAGGGATCATCACTCAATCAGAAAGTGATCGCTTCTTAGAGACAGTACAAAGTCTAACCAAATTAAGCGCGGATGATTTGTTTAATTTAAGTGTTACAGTCGACGCTATCGAGTTAATGCATAACTCTCGCGATGAAAGAGGGATTTTTTAATGTTATTTGCAGAAAAGTCTGGAGCACAAAAACGTGCTGATTTTAGAAAGGCATTAGACTCAGGAAAACTTCTACGTTTTCCTGGTGCCTTTTCTCCTCTGGTAAGTATGCTTATTGAACAAAAAGGTTTTGATGGAATATATATTTCTGGAGCGGTCCTATCCAATGACTTAGGTTTGCCAGACATTGGCTTAACAAATATGTCAGAGGTGAGTAGTAGAGGAAGGGCTATCGCAAGGACTACTGAGCTGCCAGCTATCATTGATATCGATACCGGATTTGGTGAGCCTATGTCAGCCAGTAGAACCGTGATGGAGTTAGAAGACCTTGGTTTGGCTGGCTGTCATTTAGAGGACCAGGTGAACCCAAAGCGTTGTGGTCATTTAGATAATAAAAGTATTGTTTCTAGAGAAGAAATGATTCGAAAAGTGAAGGCTGCTAGCTCTGCGAAGAGAGATGAGAATTTTGTGATCATAGCTAGAACGGATTCTCGCGCCAGTGAAGGCTTGGAAGCTTCAATTGATAGAGCGAAGGCTTATGTCGATGCCGGGGCTGATATGATTTTTCCAGAAGCCTTGCAAAACGAATCTGAATTTGAAAAGTTTCGTAAGGAAATCAAAGTGCCACTTCTTGCCAATATGACCGAGTTTGGTAAGTCGAAACTGTTAAATAAAGAACAGCTTGAAAGTCTTGGTTATAATCTTGTGATTTATCCAGTAACAACTTTGCGTTTGGCAATGAAGGCAGTGGAAGATGGCTTAGACCATATTTTACAAGAGGGGTCACAAGAAGGTATTTTAGAGGATATGCAACATCGCAAACGCCTGTATGAAATTTTAAGATACGAAGAGTATAATCAGTTTGATCAGGGCTTATTTAATTTTGATTTGAAAAATAATTTATAAAAACATTGATTTGAAAATAGGGGGCTTAAATGTCTGAAGTAAATGTTAAAAAAGGTTTAGAGGGAGTCATTGCGGATACCACGAAAGTATCAAAAGTTATGCCTGAGATTAATGCTTTGGTTTACAAAGGCTATCCAGTTGGAGATTTAGCGGAAAACTGTGAGTTCGAAGAAGTAGCCTACTTGCTATGGAATGATGAATTGCCAAATGAAAAGCAATTGGCTGATTTTAAGGCTTCGGAGAGAAAATATAGAACTATTTCTCAGGACTTGGTTGATGTAATCAAAAAGTTTCCTAAGACAGCACACCCAATGGACACGGTAAGAACTGGGGTTAGTTTTTTAGGAATGGAAGATGAGAGAACTTTCGATAATTCAGAAGAAGTAAATAGAGACAAAGCGCTTCGACTTTTTTCGGCCATTCCAACGATCATTGCGGCAGATTACCGTGCAAGAAACAATATGGAAATCATTGCTCCGAAGTCTGATTTAAGTTTTTCAGAAAACTTTTTCCATATGTGTTTTGGTGAGGTTCCAGAAAAAGAAGTTGTAAAGGCTTTTGATGTTAGTTTAATTTTATATGCTGAGCATGGCTTTAACGCCTCCACTTTTACTTCTCGTGTAATCACATCAACAACTTCTGATATGTATTCTGCCATCACTGGTGCCATCGGTGCTTTAAAGGGTCCACTTCACGGTGGAGCGAATGAGCAAGTGATGCATATGTTAAAAGAAGTTGAAAGCCCAGAGACTGCGAAAGAGTGGATGTTAGATGCCCTTAAAAATAAGAAGAAGGTAATGGGTTTTGGTCATCGAGTTTACAGAAGTGGTGATAGTCGTGTGCCTACAATGAAGAAGTATGCAGCGGGATTAGGTAAGTGGAAAGGGGAAGAAAAATGGCAACAAATTTCTGATATCTTAGAGCAAACTATGATTGATGAAAAAAACATTTATCCAAACTTAGATTTTCCAGCGGGGCCAGCATACTATTTAATGGGGTTTGAAATTGACATGTTTACGCCTATTTTTGTGATGGCTAGAATCACTGGCTGGTCAGCTCACGTAATGGAGCAGATCGCGGAAAATAGAATTATTAGACCTCTTTGCCAATACATCGGGCCTGGAGAGAGAAAGTTTATTCCAATGAAAGAGCGTTCTTAACGGGCGACTAGTAAATTGATTTTATAGAAAAACAAGGGGCTGTTGGCCCCTTTTTTTGGTCCTTGAGATGTATTCAATAAATAAAATCAGCCAAGCTTTTTACATTTCCTTACTTTTTTTTAAAAGTCTCTAAAATTTCTCAAACTTCCTAATTCAGACTGTTAAATGTGGTAAATTCCTGGAGTAAATGTAAAAAGAGGTAAAATGAAGAATTCTAATCGAGTCTTGTGTGTATTGGTTTGTGTAGGAACTATTTTAATTGGTTCTAGTTCTTTGGCTAATAATTTGAGTCGTTCAGAAAAAGCGAGAATCGCTTGTGCAATTGCTGGCAATTATGGAGCGGTGGTAAATCGTTTTGAAAAAGATAAAGAAGTTCTGCAAAACCTAGAATTGGAGATGGATCATTTGATGGAGCTTTTTAACTCCTCAAAAGCAGGCAGAGATCTTGCCGAAAAGAAATCTCACTATCGCTACTATTTTGTAGTACATCCAGTTGAGCTTGAGCTATTGAAAAAAATTAAGCGAGATGCAAGGCAAGTTGAGTTTGAGAAAGGTTTATCTGAGTCCATTGCAAGATTAAATGACTTAAAGGCGATGGAAGACCTATTGAAATCTGTAATGCTTATCGGAATGCAAAGTAACTACCGTGCCAAGACTGGTTTAGAAAAAGGAATTGATAGTGGCATCGCTTTAAAGTCTGCAATTAACTATCACAATGTGGTTGATAAATTTGAAAAAATGCTGAGAAATAGAATGAAGGAGGATTTTCAGAAGGATCCAAAATTTTATTCTGAAAATGGGGAAGTCTATAATCAATATACAAAGTTATTAAATATTGTCTTGGAGCTTAAGAAGAGGCTTTCAAAAAATATCTATGAATCCATGGGGAGCTTGGAAAACTCTAGCACCACCCCCATTTCTATAGATGAGTTTAGGTCCATCTTATATACAATGTCTTTGCGTAGCGCCGAGGAATTCACAAATTACATTGATAGAATTTCTCAAAATCAAAAAAATATTTTTGATCGTTTTTTACTAATAGATAGTGTTCGCTCGAAGATTTACAAGCTTTATTCAAGATTTGAAAAAGGTGATAGCCTTGAAGACTACAGTGATTTGGTTAGTGAGTATCAGCCTATTAAAAACTGGGATGCCGGTCTTGATGGCTTGAGGCTTAAGATATTAGAAGAATTAGGTTCTGAAAGTCCTGATTTTTACCTAGATTCGAAAAGTCCTTTCCTTGCCAAAACTATAAGCTTGGAATCTGCAAGGCGCTTTATCGATAATATTGTCTCTAGCAGAGAAAAACTATTCACTGTAGCTAAAGAATTGTCTTTAGGCGAAAAATATTTAAATCAAATCTATGCCAACATCCTTATGGGGCTGAGCCGAAATCAAAAAATAATTGAGGTTTTTAGAGAGGCAGAGGTATCTAAGCGCTTGGGTGAGCTTCCCGATGATGTTATTTTTCTGATGCAAAAAGAGGTGGAAAAATTTAATTCTGGAAACTAGTTTTTTATTGTTTATAGAATTTAGTAGCTAGACAGGTAGGTGGGGCTTCCTTTGTTGATAAGGCTGAATAGTTTAGTTCTGTGATAGTGGGTGAGTTATGGATTCAGAGAAAAAAGTTCTAATCGTTAGATTTTCTGGTGAATTAAGTATTAAACCGGATGCTGAAAAGCACCAGTCCATCGAAAGGCTCTGTAAACAAATCGATTTGCGTTTGACAGAGAAAAATATTTCAATTGAAGTCACTCCTTTTCATGATCGTTTTCAAATAAAAGTTTCTGAAAAAAAAGTACAAAGTGTTTGTGCTGTTTTAGATCGTAGTTTTGGGGTAGGGAACTATTCTTTGGTAGATTATCAATCTTCTAGTGATTTGGATAAAATTTTATCTCTGGTTGCAAATTTTGATAGTGAATTTGCTGGTTCGGAATTTCGAGTACGAGTAAAGCGCAGTGGTCAGCAAACTTATTCATCCATGGATTTAGAGAGAAAGGCCGGAGCTATTTTGGCTAAAAATGCCAAAGTAAATTTGAGTTTTCCGCAAAAGGTTTTACATATTGAAGTAATTAATGATGAGGCATTTCTTTATTCTGAAAAAAGAAAAGGTCCAGGAGGCTTACCTCCTCATAAACGAGAAAGAGCACTGGTTTTAATGTCAGGTGGTTTTGATTCGGCCGTGGCTGCCTGGATGTTGATGAAGCGCGGAGTTTGCGTTGATTTTCTATTTTGTAATATGGGTGGAAAAAGCTCTGAGCGACAAACGCTACAAATTGCAAAAGTTTTGTCAGATCTTTGGAATCCAGATCCAATAGCGAAGTTTATTAGCTTAGATTTTTCTGAAGTGATCGAAGATATTAAAAGCCATTCCTCTCTAACTTATCGACAGATATTATTGAAATGTAAGATGTATGAGGCTGCTAGTCATGTGAGTAAAATTTTGGGAGGCTATGCCATCGTAACGGGTGAAGCTCTAGGGCAGGTAAGTAGTCAATCTTTACAAAATTTACGAGCCATAGATTTAACTTCTAGGGTTTCAGTTTTACGTCCTTGTATTGGGATGGACAAACAAGAAATCATAAAGAAAGCTTACGAAATAGGAACAGGTGTTTTATCTGCAAAGGTGTTAGAACTTTGTGGTATCACCCAAGGTAAAGCGGTCAGAAAGGCGAATCCAAGTAAAACGGATGAATACTTTCAAAGTCTTGATCAAGCATTGATTGAGAAAGCAATAGAAGAGCGAGCTGAAATATCTTTAAAGGATGTTGATGGTAAGATGCTTCAGAGTGAGTATTTATTTGTTGAAAAAATAGAAAATGATTTCGAGCTTATCGATTGTAGAACGCAAAAAGAATATTCGCAATGGCACCTTGATGGCGCTATAAACTTATCTCTTAAGGATTTGATTTCTAACTTGAAGTCTTTAAATAAAAAAAAGAAGTATGTTCTATATTGTAGTTTTGGTACGCAAACGCCGATTGCTGCAGAAATCATGCAGCAAAGTGGGTTTCAAGCCTATGCCTTCAAGGGTGGCATAGGTAAACTTCGTAGTTTGTATAAATAGGAAGGCTATTAAGCCCTTCCCTTTAGTTGAATTCAAATCCTAAAACGGAGTTTGTAGTTTCTGCTGGGGCAAAAATTTCGGCTTTGTTGTCGCCATCAAAGTCTGCCATGATAAAGTCGGTACCGCCTCTTATATTGTTTGATAGGACGCTTTCGGTAAAATTAAAACTTCCATCGTTTTCCCAGAAACTAAGCTGGCTGTCTGATCTTTTGATGATATCGACGTCACCATCATTGTCCACATCCATGGCCTGACCAACAGGTAGTAAACTATAGCTAGAATTTGAAGCAATGTCTGTTTTGGTAAAGTTATTCGATCCATCATTCATTGCTCTTGAAACAACAGATGTTCCCATGAAGTTATAAAGATCAAGGTAAATATCAAAGTCTCCATCTTTGTCAAAATCTACAAATTGAAAGTTAGAATAGGCACTTGAGTTGTCATAAAATGTTGTCGCAGTCGCAAAGGTCCCAAAGTTATTTTGCTGTAAGACGACCGTGTTTCCGCTTTTTCCAAACAAGTCTACATCGCCGTCTTTATCATAATCAAATAGGCGATAGACGATAGTATCAATGTCAGACGCGATTAGTACAGAAAAGCTAAAGTTCATAGATCCGTCGTTGATAAAGCCTACCAGGTAGTCGTCTGATTCTCTTTTGCAAACCACATCCATGTCACCATCACCATCAACATCATTGATTACCGGATTGACCATATGTCCTTCAGAGAAGTTTGTCATATCTGTAAAGTTAGAAAGGCCATCATTACGTAAGATATAGATTGCCTTAGAGTAGCCTAAACTGACTGCGAAATCTTTATCACCGTCGCCATCCATATCTGCCGCATCAAAGCCATAGATAGTCTGTGGCTGTGGAATGGTGTAGACTAGAGTTTTCTCTGCAGAGTTTACATAGTCGTAATGTACATATATTTTTGTATCAACTGAGTAGTGGTAGTGTTGAAGGCCGATTAGGTCATTTTTTCCATCATTATTTACATCAGTTACTTTGATATATTTGTAAGGTTTCCAGAAATCATTGGCTGCTGCGCTGCCGATCAAGTTTGTATCTAAACCGTGAATGTATGGTGAGTTCTCCTGATAAGAGTAACTAGTTGAATAGAAATAAGATTGACTAGTTCCGTTGATTACACCAGAGAAACCCGGGGTGCCAGTAAAAGGGCTTCCACTTATGTGGCTAAAGCTACCATCTTCAGCTTGATTTAATATATGAACCTGATCACTTCCATATACCAAAACGTCCAGTCTTGTATCGTCATTGTTATAAGCAAGATTAACTCGGTTAAAAAAGTTTCCGCTTATAGTGGTGATCGTGGAAACACTAAATACACCACTGCCATTATTTTTTCGATAAACGATACTGTCATTTCCACCGGTGTAATTGTTATGAATTATATCTAAGTCATTATCTCCATCTAGGTCAGCTACTACAAAGAGATAATTTGAGCTTCCATTTACATCTGCAATACTCTGACTTGGAGTGCTTGAGTAGCCTCCGGCCGACCCATTGTGAATGTAAAGAGTGCCGTCTAAAAAACCTGTATAAATAAGTTCGGGATAGTTATCACCATTTAGTTCAGCGACTCTAAGGTTTCTGCTATAGGAGGAGCGAAAACTTGAAGAAGAGAAACTACCAGAATTATTTGTTAATAGTATTAGTTCCGAAGTACTTGAGTATAGTATGTCCTGGTCCCCATCGGAGTCTATATCAATAAATGTGATTCCGAAGTAGTTTGAGCCAGGTGAAAGACCAGTGTCTAATTCGGTAAACTGCAAGTCTGAATCGTTTCTGTAGATTACTATTTTTCTCGTGGAGCTATTATCTATGGTGGAACTTACAATATCTAAATCGCCATCGCCGTCATAGTCAGCGTAGTTTAAGGTTTGCGCGTTAGAATTAAAAGTTATATTACCATCGCCCAACACGATTTGCATTAGTTTGCCATTACCAAGATTTTCCCATAAAAATGTTGTAGTATCGTCTACGGTTAAAATGTCTTCGTCACCATCCCCATCTATATCAACATTAATTGTATAAACAGGTGTTGCAAGTTTAGAGTCTCGGTTAATACCTCTACTCGACCAAGGAGGGAGGGCGTAGCGAGGGGATATGTTATCTGCGCCATCGGTGATTCTGGCTTGGTAGTAATATTCCTTCCCCGCAACCAGACTTAAAGACTCAATTCCTGTACCAGGAGTGATTTCTTGCCAATCTTCAATTAGTTTATTGCCAAGATATTCTCTAACTTGAACTTCGATTTTATTAACCCCAGAACCCGTATCCACAATTGCACTAGAAGAAAGAATTGGGCCTTTGCTGATTCCTAAACCAGAGGCTGGAGCGGATTGAGCAATTTGTTCTGAGAGAATCGGCTCGATATTGTCATGAACCACGCTAAAGAGTTTACAGTTAGAAACTTTCCCTTTTGTGCTTTTGAATTTTAAGTAATAGTTGTTTGTTGTATTTTCAGAAAGTACATTTACAGTGTTTACCCCTGTGTAGGAGCGCCAGTTTGAATTGGATTTACAAGAAACAGAGCTAGCGTCAACGGTGAAGCTTTCTATTTCCATCGTCTCGTTGGGGCTAATTGTGATTGGTATACTTGTTGTACTAGTTTGGAGTGGGCTTGAGATGCTAAAGTTGTCGCCGATAGACTCTTCTTCCGGAGTTTGTACACCAAGAAAATTTCCCGTGCCGATATCTGCAAAACATCCAGCCAAAAATATGAAATTTATAGTCAAACTGATTACGTGCCACTGTTTACGTCTCATGGACCCCTCCTTAAAACGCTTTTGATTAATTACTAATCGGTAAAATTTGAAGGGGAATTTATAAAAAATGGAAGAAACCCAATTGAATAAGACAAATACTTTAGATGTTGTTGAAATATGAAACACTTCCAGTTAGAGCGTAACAGTATTCAATAATTTATGTTTTTAATTATTACAAGATTCTACATAGCTTGTAGGCAAAGTAGTGTCGTTAAAAAGTTGATTTTTAATTTCTAGCTCTACCGCATTTCTTTGAGGAAGGCTGAGTTTTATTGTATCTATCCAGGTATTGAAGCTATCCTCAAGCTGGGCATAGATTTCACAAATTTGAACATCTTTTGCCGTTACACATGTGTTGTATTGAGTAAGTAGTTCTGCTCTTTTTTTCATCCAGAGGCTTTGCTGTTCATCGCTTAAGGCAGGGTATGCAATTTTGACGGCGAATTTTTTCAAATTTGCATTATACTCTGCGATCATTGGAAGCTCTTCTAGGAAAAGAGGTAAGCTATAAAAATTGTCTCTGCTTACAAAGGATAGTTTTCGATCTTGTAGCATGAGTGGTAGCATGAATTCCACTACACCTTTGTCGGCATGATTTAAACTAATGCATTTAGGTGTGTATGGGAAAGTTTGTCGTAAAGAATACTCTTTTGCATAAATATACGAGGGATACTCAACTCTTTTTTGAAGTTCTTTTACTGCGCTGTCGACAAACAATGCATTTATAAAGTTGCTTGAATGAGGTTCCCATCGAATGGCATCATTATTTTTAAGGTATTCATTTAGTTTTGTAGATTCTTTTTCATTGATATGTTGGGCATGCATTTTACTCATGTCTTCACCGATATTATCTGAATAAGCATATTGGTTGTATGCACATGCTGCGTCTCGGCTCTGATTAAAGTAGGGAATGCAATGTAGGTTGGTGCCAGTAAAACTTAATCTTGGGAAGTCAATTTTTCTACCAAAGTAGAAGGTAGCATTTTCATCTGTAGCTACTTTTTGAACTCCTGCGGCCATTAAGCCGAGAATCTCTTGGTTTTCATTAAAAAGAGCAGAGCCTGAGTTACCATTAATTACATTGTAGTCACAGACACCTGCTAGATTGTAACTTTTAGGGTGATTGTATTTAACAGAAAGCAGGTGGTCCATCCTAGCATGACACGAGTTTTTTTGGATTGTAGCATACATATTTTTATTTTCGTCGACTCCAATAATACTAAATGTAACAGGGTAGCTAACGAGTTTTTCAAAGGCAGGTACACCAGAGTTATTTGTTGTGGCGGTTTTTCTATTCAGACTTTTCTTTAGTCTTAGGATGACCCAGTCAGGCTTGTCAGCAGTATCACCAGTAAAATCATTACTAATAGCAAGCACTTCTTTGCAAGATACTTTTTCGGCGTCTTGACTCTGTGTCTGAGCGAATAAAATCTCTAAGCCTTCACATTTATCTCCCACTCTTGAACTTGCAATAGGTAGACAATGTCGGTTCGTTAGGATTACATCCTTTTCTATCAATGTTCCTGAGCATCCATATACTTCATACTCTTTATTATTTTTATTTGTTACTTCCCTTACACCAACAATTCCTAGAGCATATTCTGGACACTCTTTTTGATCTATGCATTGAATGCTTACATTTTTTTGAGCTAGAAGGGCATTTGATTTAATTTTAAATTTAGATGTCGCAGAATCGCTATCGATTGCTCCTCCGTCTCCACAGTTTACTAGAAGAAGTAATGAACTACTCATGAAAAGGTATCGAAGAGATTTTGCAAGCATAGAAGTCCTTTATTAAAATTACTAGAATTAGGAGGTGCATGGCTTGTGCCTCATCAGAGGGGTTTATATTTGATTTGAGAGGAGGGGCTTGCTTGGGTGCCCTAAATTGCTTGTCTTTGTATAGCTAATAAACACTCTATTACGCCTTTCTCAGTTTTGTATAAGTATCTAAAGCTAGGTTGAAATATATTTATAGCTTGAATAGTCTTGGGTAGGTTTCTAATAAAAAAATGAGTTTAAAATTAAGCCCGGATTCACTGGAAAGTTTTTCTCGAAGGACGCGTCCCTCCATGTACTCGCCGGTTTCGACCGCTGTACTACATTGCTAATATTGTGATTAAGAGCTTCTTTGTTGGTCTAGAGATATTTGATAAGTATTCTTGGCGGATCGATCGCTTCACGCTAACCGGAGGTCCTTCGAGAAAAACTTTCCCGCGAATCCTCTTGCTAATATCAAAAGCGAATTACAATTAGGCTGACCAGTATTTGATTTTAGATCTACTGAGCGCACCACTTATCTTTGCATGTTGATAAGGCAAACTAGCATGCTCTTTTGTCATTTAGCATTCAACTGTCAGAAATGTTTTAAAAAAATGAAAGACTGGAAAGGGATGGGCTAGAATTTTCCCAAAATATAATTAGGGGGCAAATTGAAGGCAGTTGTGTTGTCACTGTGTCTGTTTTTTTCTTTACAATCCATTGCAGATACAGACGCTAAGTTAAAACAAATTATTCAACGATTTGGCTTAAGAAGTGTAGAGGCTCCAAAGGGCTTTAATGAGGCTCAGTATAGTTTGGGTCAGATGTTATTTTTTGATCCGATATTGTCAGGGTCAAAAAATATAAGTTGTTCTAGTTGTCATTCTTTTAAAGCGGCTCTGGGAGACTCGTTGCCTTTGGCTCTGGGGGTAGGTGCTCTTGGGGAAGGTTTAGAAAGAAAGAGATTGAACAATGCACCTATAATTTCTAGAAACAGCCCTGCGCTTTTTAATGTGGGTCATGAAGATTTAATTGCGCTTTTTTGGGATGGAAGAGTTAGTTATAATGAGGACGCTGAAGAATTTTATACACCGGAGGCGGGGCTTAATGGGGAATTCCCAAAGTATAGTGAAATCACCGGGGCAATGAAATCCGCTTTGAGTGCGCAAGCCTTATTTCCAATGTCTGACCACAAAGAGATGTTAGGAAAAAACAATGAATTTTCTAAGTTGAAAACTCGAAAAGCAGTATGGGACGCAATCACTTTACGTATATTAAATAATAAGACCTACCAAGCTTATTTGAAGCATATTTATCCCAATCAAAAAATTAATATTGGACATATTGCCGAGGCTTTAGCTCACTTTCAAAAGTTTCGATTTGCAAGTTTTAATACTCCTTGGGATCAATACCTAAGAGGTGATTTAAATGCCTTAACAGAAAGTCAAAAGCTAGGGGCTCTTGTTTTTGCTGGTAATGGTCGTTGTGTTGTATGTCACAATGGTGCTTTGTTAGGAGGAACTACTTTTCATAATGTAGTAAGTCCG
>JAYZXX010000198.1:0-10074 GCA_036140815.1 Bdellovibrionota bacterium
TTTTTATATCAAAATCTTTTGGGGGGCATAATCTAGGTCTAAAGGAAGAGGATGATAAAATATGGAGTATCTACTTTATGGATCATGAAATTGGCTGCTATGACGAAAAAGACAAGTCATTTAGCCCGATAAGTAGCCCATTAGATAAGCAAGTGTAACCCATGTGTTAGGAATAAAATGTAACCCTTGTGTTAAAACGTACACCTGGTCCAAAAAGGTCTTAGAAAAACACTTTTGTTTCATACGGCCTCTTTCTCATTTCTTTAGCTCTAAATCTCGTCGTCTTTTCTTTGCTGTGCTGGCGCGGGGGAGTGGGGCGGCTTTGCCGCCGATGGCTGTTGAAGTCGCTTTGCTCTTCAAGGTGCTTTTTTTATTGGATTAAAGCCTAGTTATATTGCAACTTAAAGGTGCCGATAGATAGGAATGCAATTATTGTTTTGGGGTATAGTTTTTATTTTAATTGCTACGCATAACCTAGAGGTTTACTCTGCGGAGGTCGAGCCATCTCCAGGTGCCTGTTATAGTGATGAATTGGAAAAAGAGGACTTTGAATTATTTAAAAAATTTCTCAATGATAATTTTTTAAACTACCTGGATAAATGTGAGGCGGAGTTTCCTGAAATCACAAAAATCATCCAATCTGCTCGTGCAAAGTTTAGATCGGGGAACTTAAATTATCTTTGTAAAAATTTATCAGGAAATACTGTTGCTGGAGTCTACCGAAACTCTAGTAATTTAGATTCTTATAATGTTTTTTGGGATTTAGCAAAATTGAAAAAGAATGACTATCCATATTTTGAAACGGATCGTTTAAAGGTTTTGGGGATACTTTTTCATGAGTTATTACATCTCGATAGGATGGATAATAGATCACAGTTTGACCATAATAATAAACCTTTTGAAATTTTAAGTAAGGAAAAACGTTTTAGGAAGATTCCGATCACTAAATCTAAAATGGATAGAGTTTACCTCTTGAACTCTGCCTGTAGTGTGGCGAATTCAGAAAAACTACTAAAATCGAGCTATGTTGATTTACAATATGGTGGTAGACACATTTCAGAGGTTAAATTTGACTTCATTGATCTGTGTCAAAAGTCGATGGTCTATGAAAACAGAAATGGCTTTCCGTTGTCTAAATCAAGTGCTTCTAGTTTTTGTACGAAATTGGAAAAAGACATATCGAGCGGTGTAGCCTTTTTCAGTGCCTATCTTGATGCAAGTCGTAAGATAGAGGATCAGAGCGAAACAGAAGCTCGTGTAGTAGATTGTGCTTTTGAGGATAAGCCAGATGATTGTGCGAAAAAAGTAATAAAAGCACTCGATGTTCCCATAAATGAAAGAAAGCATTTAGATATATTTGATCCTTCAGCTGATGGGGTACTGGAGGAAAAGTCAAAGTAGTTTTTCATTTGGTGTTTTTCCACTTCTCGGTTTTTTCTTTGAATGAACCGGCCTTCTGAGAAATGTATTTTTTCAGAGGCGCTGTTCCGCTCGCAGTCTTCGCTGCTCCCTTCCTTCCCTGGGGGTTTGTTGAATCCCATCCATGGGATTCAAAACTCTGAAAAAATACATTTCTCAGATGGCCTCTTTCTCGTTACTTGTAGAATAAATCTCGTCGTCTTTATTCATTTTTTTGCTTGCGCTGGGGGGTAAGGGGCGGCTTTGCCGCCGATGGCTGTTGAATTTGCTGCGCTCTTCAAGGTGCTTTTGTGTTTTTTGGGGAAGACAAAGGTGATTGGCTTGCATGCAGAAGCTTTAGCGTAGGCTAGAGAATCCCGTTGCAAGTCCTGTTGATCTGCGAGACAATTGCTTTAGCGATAGATTTGCAGCAAGGGTGTAGACATGAAAATTGCGTTACTTCAAGGTGGGCTTGGCCAAGAGGCTGAAGTTAGTCGAAATACAGGGAAAGCTTTTGAGAAAGCTTTGGTCGCTTTAAATTATGATTATGTTGTCATAGAGGCAGATGAAAATTTAATTCCAAAATTGATTTCTGAAAAACCAGATTGTGCTTTGATTGCTCTTCATGGAAAGTATGCTGAAGATGGAACGGTTCAGGGGATTTGTGAGTATTTGAAAATCCCATATACAGGAAGTGGCTTGTTGGCTTCAGCACTTGCCATGGATAAATTGCGTACAAAAGAAGTACTTTCCTTTTATGATATTCCAACTCCCAAGTTTTCTGTGTTTCGTCGGGGTGAGGATAGCATCGAGAATTTTGAATGTGATATTAAAGCGCCTTGTGTGGTTAAACCAGTTCGAGAAGGTTCATCTGTTGGTATCAGTATTGTAAATGAACAAAAAGATTTTAAGGCAGCTTTGGAGCTTGCTGCAAGATATGATCGCCATGTTTTAATCGAAGAAAAGGTGAGTGGGCCTGAATGTACAGTTTCTGTCGTAAAGAATCAGGCTTTTACCCCAATTGAAATTCGTCCGAAGCAGGGCTTTTATGACTATAAGAATAAATACACAAAAGGAGCTACGGAGTATTTGTTACCACCAGAGCTTCCTCAAGAGAAGATTCATGAATTAAAAGATTTAGCGGTAAAGGTGTTTAAAATTTTAGATTTACATCACTACGCTAGAATTGATTTTATGCTACACAATGGCTCTCCGTATTTTATTGAAGCCAATACTTTACCGGGCTGTACAGAGACTTCTTTGTTACCACAGGCTGCCGCTCATGATGGAGTGGATTTTAATCAGCTAATTGATGGATTAATTAAAAATGCGAGATTAGATTATGAAGGCGTTGTTTAAAACTTTTTTAGGTTTTTTTATTGGAAGTGTGATTTTGGTAACGGCTGTCTTGGTTTTAGATAGCCAAGGTTTTTTCAACCTAAAATCAGTGAAGGTAAAAAATCAATTTAAAGAAAGTGTACCTGCTGTTGCTAGGTGGAGTACTCAGTTAGAAATGGACCTACAGGAATTTATTGGCGCTTCATTAATCGAACTTCCTTTTGAAAAAATTAAAGATAAAATTCGCCCCCTTGAATGGGTGCAAGATTATCATATTCATAGAAAGTTTCCTGCGAATTTGCAGATTGAGCTTATTCCTAAAGAGTGGATTGCTCTTTTTCCTCAAGATGCCACCGGTAAATATTTAGGTGTATCTTCGCGATGTGAACTGCTACCGGAGCTAAATTTTTTAGACACAAAAGACCTTCCTTTTGTTTCCAATATTTTTAAAGAAGACGCTAAGAAACGTCAGTCTATGTGTGATTTTTTGAATGCCGCCAATGAAGGTAGTCATATTCAAAAAAACAATATCAACTTTATCAAATGGAAAGGCCTAGAGCTTGTCGTAGAGTTGATTGAGCCTAAGGTTGAAATCCGTTTAGGGCACGAAGATCTTATTACTGCTAAAAACAGAATCGAAAAAGTTCTCCAAGATCTGGAAAAAAAATCATTAACACCTAGTGTTATCACTGCTGTGGCCGGACAAAAAGTGGTTGTCAAGCTGCGTAAGCCTCGTTAGCCTTTAGTCAAGGGTTTGTAATTTTGTTTAGAACTACAGACTTTTGTATTAGACTAAAAGTCGAGTGAGGTAAGGAAACTTCACTTTTACAGCCAAGTGATTACAACTAGTTACTGCATGGAGGGCGACATGGCGACTGCTAATTCAGCAGCAAAAATGGGAGCAGAGCGCGAGATAAAAATCTACGCAGGCCTTGATATTGGGTGCTCCAAAGTCTCCATGGTAATTGGTCAAGAAAAATCAAATTCAACAGAAATTGAAGTGATTGGTGTTGGTAGCTCTATCTGTACAGGCATCCGCAAGGGTGTAGTTGTAAATATCGAAGCAACAACTGCAGCCATTCAAAAAGCAAAAGACGAAGCAGAGCTTATGGCAGGGGTAGAGATCTCTCGCGTATTCGTAAGCATAGGCGGTGGACACATCAAGTCTTTTGACTCACGTGGTATGATTGCAGTTTCAAATAATGAAGTAACAGAAGCGGATGTGGAAAGAGTGATTGAAGCGGCAAAAGCAGTTTCGGTTCCTTCCGATCGTGATGTGGTTCATGTTCTTCCAAAAGAGTTTAAAGTTGATGAGCAAGATGGAATCTTTGATCCAGTAGGGATGAATGGTGTTCGCCTTGAAGCTTCTGTTCATATAGTCACTGGCGGAACAACTGCCATTCAAAATGCTGTAAAATGCACTCGCAATGCAGGTCTTGAAGTTATCGGTTTTGTACTTCAGCCAATGGCTTCGGCTCTTGCGGTATTAAGTGAAGATGAGAAAAAATTAGGTGCTGCTGTAGCTGATATTGGTAGCGGCACAACTGATATCGTAGTTTATCACCAAGGAAGCCTTTCTTTCACAAAATCTCTTCCTGTAGGTGGAAGCCACATTACAAACGACGTTGCAGTAGGGATGAGAACCCCTCAAGGTAATGCAGAAATTATTAAAAAGAAATACGGTACGGCTCTTGCGGATATGGTTGATCCAGAAGAGTTGATAGATATTGAAGGCGTAGGCGGAAGAAATGCTCGCAGCGTAAGACGTAAAGATTTGTGTGAAGTGATTGAACCTCGCACGGAAGAAATCTTACATATGATAGGTAATTCCATTTTTGAGAGTGGTCTATCACAATTATTAGGATCTGGAGTCATTCTTACTGGGGGAACGAGCCAAATTGATGGCATCACTGACCTTGGTGAGTTTGTATTAGATATGCCGGTTCGAAGAGGATCGGTAGGCAAAGTAGGCGGATTATCAGAAACGGTAAAATCACCTGCTTTTGCAACTGCTGTGGGCTTGCTGTTTTATGCGCAAACTCAGCAGGATGCTGAGGCCGTCAAAGAGGAAGAAGAAGTTTCTTTTTTTGGTGGCATTCGAAGAAGAATGAAACGTTTATTTAATGAAACAACACAGGCTTAAAGGGGGATGCCGATGTTTGAATTAGAAGATAATACTTGCTTAGGGGCAAACATCAAAGTCATCGGAGTTGGCGGAGGTGGTAACAACGCCGTAACAACAATGATTGAGTCAGGACTAGAGGGTGTTGAGTTTATAGTTGCCAACACAGATGCTCAGGCTCTTGAAACGCACAAAGCTCCACACAAAATTCAGTTAGGACAAGAACTAACTCGTGGACTAGGTGCAGGTGCAAACCCTGAAATTGGAAAGCGCGCTGCCATCGAATCTTACAACGATATCGTTGAAAAGATCGAAGGTGCAGACATGGTTTTTGTAACTGCCGGAATGGGTGGTGGTACAGGAACTGGTGGTGCCCCAGTAATCGCTAAAATCGCAAAAGAATTAGGTGCACTTACAATTGGTGTAGTGACTCGTCCGTTCCTTTTCGAAGGTAAAAAACGTATGAAGCACGCTGATGGTGGACTTAATGAATTAAAAGAAAACGTAGATACATTGATTGTGGTTCCAAACCAGAAATTACTTTCAATCAGTTCTGAGAGAACTAGCTTGCTAGAAACTTTCAAACGCGCTGATGAAGTATTGTTTCAAGCGGTGAAAGGGATCTCTGACTTAATTAACATTCGCGGTCTAATTAACTTAGACTTTGCTGATATTCGTACAGTAATGGCTGCTCAAGGAATGGCAATCATGGGTGCGGGTGCTGCAAGTGGTGATAATCGTGCAATGGAAGCTGCTAAGCAAGCGGTTAGCAGTCCACTTCTTGAGAACGTATCAATCAAAGGGGCAACTGGAATCATTATTAATGTGACTGGTGGACCAGATTTAAGTCTCTACGAAGTGAACGAAGCTTCTATGCTTATCACTGATGAAGCACACGACGAAGCTGAAATCATTTTTGGTGCCGTTATTGATGAAAACATGGGTGAAGAAATTCGCGTAACTGTGATTGCAACTGGCTTTGGCAAAGAAAACGCTGCTCAACATGCTGCAAACCAAGAGTTACATGAAATTCATCAGCAAATGCAAGCGCAAGCACAGGCGGCTGGACATCAGGTTGTAAATCCACAGAACTTACCACCGATTCCACCAAACCAAAATATGCAAGCGCAGCAGCAACAAGGTTTTGCTCCTCAACAGCAGCCGCAACAACAATATCAACAGCAGCAACCAGCTCAAGCAAACACAGCTGAGCCATCTGCAAGAGATATGTTGTTAGCAAAAGCTAGAGCATTCAGAGAGGGAAGTGGAGATGCAGTTTCTCAAGCTAGAGATCTAGCAAAAAACGTTGCTTCTCAACCTTTTGACGCACAAAACTTAGAAGTACCGGCTTACCTTCGTAAGCAACAAAATAATAACAACGGTCAGTACTAAGATTTGTTTCTAATCTAGAGATTAAAGGCCTTGCTGGAAACAGCAAGGTTTTTTTATTGATAAAAGGGCAGCGTTTTGGCAAATGCTGTCCTCTATAGATGCGGACACAAATTGAATAAGTTTTTGTTTTTTTTCAGTGAAAATATAGTGGGTGATAAAGTAAAGGTGTATAGAACTGAAATTGGTAAATAAGCACAAGGCTATTGGTTAATTAGCGGCGTTTAAGGAACTCAGTTTTAAATTTTAAGTTGGTAAGTTCTCTTTTAATTTTTAGAATGAATTTTTTTATATAATTTCAGGGGTAGCCCTTCGTTTCTTTGACATTTAGGGCAATGGTATTTTTGGGCGCGAAAGAAAAAAAGCACATAGGGAATAATGATGCTTCTGTTCAGGAAAAAATTACTTTTCATTTCTACTATAAATGGAATGTTGTCTTGATGAACAGTCCAGATGTAGTAAACGGCAAGACTGCAAACAATAAACAGGGCATAAATTGATTTTTCGACCCCACATTTTCCTTCGTACTCGCAGTTTAAACAGTGAATTCCTTTATAAAAAGTAGCAATAGGCCAAAGCCCATAATATTGTAGATAGTTATTTACATAGATTTTAATGCTACTCCAGTTCATTATGAAAATCCTAACAAGTATTGCTAAATGCCTCAATCACTTCCTTTGCACCGTTGATTGAAAGCTGATGGTTTACTGTAAAGCTCTGAGTTTATCACGATCTAAATTAAAAGAGCCCTGGTTGCCCAGAGCTCTTCGTCATTTTAACTATTTTTGTATGTTTAGTTTTGGTAGTCAGCGCGATTAAAATATTCTAAGAAAAGCTTGCGGTGCTTTTCCATTTCTTCAGGGCTAAGGCTACGCCCATTGATCATAGCAGCATCAAAAACAGGTTCTTCTGAAGTAGGTAGTTTTTTAAACGAGACCTTTATAGTAATTGTTGTTCCAGGAATGCTTTGAATATACTGATCTTTTCCATTAATTTGCACTTTATAGCTAACTTTTGTTGGATCAACTTTTTCTGTCTGAGGAGTTTCGCTAGAGCCTTCTAATATTTTAGGTTCTTCCTCATCTGTGGACTGCTCATTAGCAACTTTCGATTGATTTTTCAAAACTGGATCTTGTTGTGTTTCAGTGTCTGGAGTTGGTTTCTCAGATGGCTGATCCTTTTTCACAGGGTCTTCATTGTGAATAGCAAAACTGTTAACGATGGCCAGCTTTAAGGTACCTTGTTCTAAATCTTCGTTGATTTTTGTGAATTTACCATATTCTACAGAAATTTCTTGATCCAATTTATTTTTGAAGCTTACCTTCGATAGGTAAGTTAGGCCGAAGGCGTATTGCTTTTCATTGTTACGACCTTTGCGAGTCCACTTCAGGTCTCTCTTAACTTGAGAGTAATCGATTCCTATCATGCCCTCATAGTCTTTTATGTTTTTTTCACTCTCTAAGTGAAACTCTAATGCTCCTGAAGATCTTGTTTCTGTTTTAGTTTGAATTTCTGGGTTTACTTCATCAAACATAGCATTGGTTGTCGTTAAACTTTCTTTGTATGTAAATTCACAAGACTCACCAGAAAGTTCTTTCAGTTTTTTATTCACTTTTTCATTAACTTCTTCGTAGCTTTCTATGAATTCACATTTGTCGCCAGTCTTAACATTTTTAGATGTAACCGGAACACTTTCAGCCTGGTGTTCTTCTGCTAAGAACACAGCGCCTTTAAACTGCTCGTCTGTAATTTCTTGGGTGGAACTTGGAATTTTGTCCAAATTTGCCTGACCTAGATAGTAAATTTCGGTGGGCTCTATTCCTCTGCCACTACAAGCAGCTAAGACTAGTACTGATAATAGATTAATGAATTTCACATTTCCTCCCAGGATCCTCATTTTCCAATGCGCCCATACTATAGAAAAAAGGCATCAAATTCCAATTTTTTATAGAATTGCTGAAAAGCTCTAAAAAAATTATTGGTTTTAGACTGTTATTCGGGCAGTTTAAGAAAATGCCTGTAAATCCAGAGGTTTAAAGTAGCTAGTCCTGTCTTCTTTTTTGACAGTGATTTCACATTCTTTCACAGTTAACATGCTGTTTTGAGTGCTTTGGTAAAATCAAATTCTTTTTTGCTAAGGGTAATTGGTTTTCTTTCTCTGTGACTTTTAGTAGTCTATGGCGGATCAAAATTTTTTGGGGGAAGCCTTGTTGGAGTTTTTAATCAGTTTTACATTTTTCTTTTGTGGAATGGAATTTATGGCCTGGTTTCTACATAAATATGTAATGCATGGTTTTTTATGGATCCTCCATGAAGATCATCACACACCACCGAAGCATCGTAAATGGCAGCTGAATGATACATTTGCGATTATTTTTATTCCTCCGAGCATGTTTGGAATTTACTTCGGACCAGAGTGGTCAATGCCTTGGTTAAGTGGAATGGGCTGGGGAATTACCGCTTTTGGATTTGTTTATTTTGTAGTTCATGAGGTTATCATTCATCGACGCTGGAAATTTTTTAACGCCCATGGCTGGTATGTTGATGCTTTAAAGCTTGCTCACCAACATCATCATCGAGTTAGTGGCAAGTATGGTTCATCCAATTTCGGAATGTTAGTTCCACCGGTAAGGTACTTTCGATATTCTAAAAATGAATTGAACGAAATGTTTCGCCAAGAAAAAGTCTAAATTTCAGCTCACCACCAAAACACCATTATACAAATATAAGTATAACAAATCGAATTCACATTAAATATCCATGCATTTGAACACAGTTAATAGTTCCTTGCTTGAAAGTTTCATCTTAAACTCCATATAAATAATATCCACATTGGACAAAGCACAGGGTGGCCTTCTTCTTATAGAGAAATTTTGTGGTTTCATAAATACATTCCTAATTCTTTGAATCTAAAGTCTCAGAGCACTTGTCTTTCAGTGTCTTTTTGTAGAATTAGATCCAATTTTTTTGGAAGTTGAAAAAGAATTAAACTCAAGTTATAGACATTTTGGAAAAAAGGAATTTAAAAAGCTCGTTTCTTGAGCCTATTTGAAAGAAAAGTTCATCAAATTCATTGGTACAGCAATTGCTTTAAAAGAAAGAGAGGTGGCGATATTTTAAAATGTCATGCTTATTTTTTTTAGAAACTATAAAAATGAGAAGACTTGGCTATATGAAAAACCATGAATTTGAAAAAAGAAGGGGTATTCAAGGCTTTAATAAATGAGGCAAACTCATATAGGCATGGAGTGTCTTTCTATGGTTCAGTATTAAGGCGAAGAGGAGCAATTAATTTCTTTAAGTCACAATGGCCACCCAGCAATTGATGACCAAATGAAATTGTACATAAAAATCAAAGTACATTAATCAGAGTTAAAAAAAAGAAAGCCTAAAAAATTAAAGGGAAAGCTTTAGTTTTTTATTCTGGTTTCCAGTTAAAAACGATTTTAGAAATGGAGTTATAGGCCACTCGATCTTGTACAGGGAGGTTTTCGTATGTACTTTCTTGTTTTAGTTCGATACTGGTGGTTTTGGTCAAATTATTTTCGTAACCAAATTCGAGACTTGCTTCATAGTCGCGATAAAAATCTTTAAAGTTTGCAATGTGCCAAGCAGCTGCATTAAATTTTGCAAATTTATTTATGGGTCTTACTAATTTAATTCTAGAACTTAAAAATGGATAATGCTCTTTTGAGTCATCCGTGTTGGTTTGATCTCTGTAACCAAGAGCAACGCTCAACTTTAAGGCCTCACCGTCACCACGATAGTCACCCCAAAAATCATAACCCAAACCCACTAAGGTATTTGTACTGTCATCGATCCCTTTC
>JAYZXX010000199.1:0-3366 GCA_036140815.1 Bdellovibrionota bacterium
GATTGGATCAATTTTCATAAGTAAATATCCTTAGCTCGCAAATTTTCACCCCAAAGCAAGGCAGTGGTGGTTAATGCCTGCGCAACATTTAATGAATTCTTCGTCCCATAGAGAGGAATGTGAACAAAGCTAGAAATAGCAGATAGAACTTCTTTTTCCAGACCAAAAACTTCATTTCCCACCCAAATGGCTGTACTTTTTGATATTTTCTCGTCATAAACACTAGGACTATTTTCAACGGTTTCTAAAGCCACCGATTCGATTGAATCCTTTTTTAATTTCTCTAGTAGCTTTTCAAACTCAGGGATATATTCCCATTCAACTAATTTTTCAGCGCCCATGGCTGCTTTTTTTATTTTATGATTGTCAGGAGAAGCGGTGTATCCACTTAAAAAGATTTTTGCCACCCCCGCACATTCAGCCGCTCGAAAAATACTTCCAATATTAAAACTAGAACGAAGATTATGTAAAACAAAATAAAGTGGAACCTTAGGAGCAAGTGGTTTTTTAGCGTCACCTTCTTTTACGTGAAACACCAAGTCTTCATCTTTAAGGTTTAATCCTTGATGTCTTTCAAGAAAACTCAAAAAAACTTGTAAATCTCTGGGTTCCGGAATTTGACGCAAAATCTTTTGAAAACGCTCAAACCCAAGCCCTTTTTCCTCTTTTAAGCTCTCTAGCAAAAACTGCGCCTTCGAAAATTCTCTACTATCGAAAGCAGCTAGCTCCTTTTCATTAGAACGTAAAAGACCGTAAAGAATTTCAATTCTTCTTCGAGGATCAAGGCTGCGAATTTTATTTTTCTCTTTGTCGGTTAACATCTACTTGGCGCGATCCCCAGCTTTGGCACCATCGTCAGGGCTTAAAATGTAAAGCTCAGAACCACCGTCTCCTGCGGCCAATACCATGCCTTCACTCATACCAAACTTCATTTTACGCGGCTTTAAATTGGCCACCATCACCGTATGACGACCAATAAGATCCTTCGGATCATAGGCAGCCTTGATACCAGCAAATACTTGACGAGTTCCATGCTCACCAATATCAAGTTGCAAACGAATCAGTTTATCAGCGCCTTCCACAGGGCCCGCATCCACAATTTTTGCAATCCGTAAATCTACTTTCATAAAATCATCGATATTAATTTCTGGCATCAGAGCATTCCCTTTTTTCGGTTCTTTTTTCTTGGCATTTGCTTCTTTGGCTTTTAAATCTTTTTTCGAAGCCTCTAAAATCGCGTCTATGCTTTTGGGGTCAATACGAGTTGCAAGGTGCTCATATTCGTTTAGTTTTCCCGATACGATTAGACTAAAACTGTGTTTCCATAATAGTTCAGTATGCTTAGTAAAGGAGTCCTCTTTTGCAATTTCATTTTCTAAACCGGAAAGTTTATCAAGGCTTTTAATTTCTAAGACATCTAGATTTTCAAACATGCCTTCCACTTTTTTCGCATATTCCGGTAAAATAGGTTTTAGATAAATCGCTAAGATTCTAAATAAATTCAGAGTAGAACTTAGAATTTTTCTGGTTTCATCCTCATTTTCTTTAATTAACTTCCATGGGGCTTTTTCATCAAAATAACGATTTGCTTCATCGCCTATCTCACGAATAATTCGAAGTGCCTTTGAAAAATCTCGGCTCGCATACAAAGAGGAAATCTCATCTGATTTTTCCATTGCCATAGCAATCACTTTCAAGCCATCTGCATCCGGAGCACACAATTCACCATCCAAACGCTTATTCAACATTTGCGCCCCTCGTGAAGCAAGATTGGTTATTTTGCCCACAAGATCAGAGTTAACGCGACTCACGAAATCTTCCAAATTCAAGTCCACATCTTCCATGCTAGAATTAAACTTACAAGCATAGTAGTAACGCAAGTACATAGGGTCTAAGTGCTCAAGATAGGTCTTGGCGTTGATAAAAGTACCTTTGGATTTACTCATCTTCACACCATTGACTGTCAACATTCCATGAACAAAAACACCTGATGGCGTAGTTTTATTGGAGGCTTTCAACATTGCAGGCCAAAAAAGCGTATGGAAATATACAATGTCTTTACCTATAAAATGATAGATTTCACTATCATCCCAATACTTTGAAAAATCTCTGCCATTTGCATCACACCACTCTTTGGCAGAAGCCATATAACCAACAGGAGCGTCAACCCATACATAAAAATATTTATCTTTAAAGCCTGGTATCTCAAAACCAAAGTAAGGCGCATCCCTAGAAATGTCCCACTCTCTTAGGTCTTCCTCAAACCACTCTAACATTTTATTGGAAACTTCTTTCGTGCAATTCTCAAGCAACCAAGAGCGAAGGTATTCTTTAAAATCATTCAATTTAAAAAACACATGTTCACTAGCTTTCTCAATAGGAGCGTTTCCACAAATACTGCAAGAAGGATTTTTTAAATCTGTCGGAGCATAGGTGGCACCACAAGAATCACAAGAATCACCATACTGGTCTTCTGCACCACATTTAGGACACACTCCTCGAACGAAGCGATCGGGCAAAAACATCTTATCGTGTTCGCAATAAGCTTGGTCAATGGAGCGAGTGCTAATATGTCCGTTATCTTGCATCTTCAAAAAGATTTCACTACACATCTCTTTATTGGTTTCAGAATTGGTACTGGAAAAATTATCAAAATGTACCTGAAAACCGGTAAGATCATTTAGGTGACGCTCCTTTGCTCCTGCAATCAGCTCTTCAGGAGTTATGCCTTGCTGCCTGGCTGACACCATAATAGGCGTACCATGAGTATCATCGGCACAAAAATAATGGCAATCCCTTTCCTTCATTTTATGAAAGCGAGTCCAGAAGTCTGCTTGTGAATATTCCACCAAATGCCCTAGGTGAATTTCACCATTTGCATAAGGAAGAGCTGCGGTAACGATCATTGGTTTTTCTGCCACGAGATTCTCCTAATTGATTAGCCTCCATTGTAGCTATATGCCAGATTTTCTGCAAGACAGAGAAGCCTGGCTCTGAAAAATATTAATTGAAATTGAGTGTTTTTTAGGCTTCTACGCAGATCTTATTCACTTGAAGAGCACATTATAGGTAGGATGGAGCCATTGAGGAGATCTCCCGGAAAATCGCCTTACTTTGTGGACTGAATTAGAGCATTGGACACTAAAAAAAATCGAAAAAAGTCAAAATTTTCCCAATCATTTTTATGGTTTAAACACTTTAAACTAGTCCATTTAAATACTGATAAATGCTACTAACATAAAAGCTTCTACAGGGATTTCTAATTTTTTTTCAACCTGGTTTATAGGAACTTATCTTTCAGTTCCAGTAAATTTAACCGCAATTTATGCTGCCAGTTTACAAAAATTATGAACTGATCCATTTAAA
>JAYZXX010000200.1:0-6031 GCA_036140815.1 Bdellovibrionota bacterium
TAGTGATTAAAAAAATAAACTGTAATAATAGGTTTATAATTTTTTTCAAAATTTGACTCCTAAGTTAGTGAATATAAAATAGGACTTTTCCGTTTGGTCTAAATAGTCGGAAGAAATTTTCAGGTAATTTGCAGACATACCTAGATTAAGAAAATAGATTTCACGAAAATCGTATGTAGATACAAGACTCAAACTGATAAGATTTCCAGCGTCGGTATTGTAGTCACTAGAAGTTGTAGATAAATAATATTGGTAGTTCATGGAGCCTATAAAGTTAAAATTATTTTCTGTACTCCATAGAGGAAATTCTAGTTCAAAAGATACAAAAGGAATACTACGTTTAGTAAATTCAATTTGGTTCACTCCAGTTGAATTCAAAAAGATTCTCTCTTGGTACCCAAAACTTGTGTTTAAGTTAAGCTTTTTGACGATTTCTTTCCGCTCATAAACTAGCTTAGCTGCAGTCAGAGATTGTTTGGCATCTGTCAATGTTAGACTAGAGGATCCGGAGAAGTTTACAGTTTCGGCAAAGAACTCAATAAGTAGATTCGATCGATCATTTAGCTTCTGCCTCAGTCCTATATGGTATTGTAAGTTATTTTCTGACACCAGATTTGTTGTGCTTCCTGTGCTTGTTTCCAATGCTTGAATGCTTTGTGACTTAAGCCCGAAGCGAAAGAATGTTTCTAAATTTTTTCTCCGGGGATTTTGCACATGGTTTGCTGGTTCCTGTTCCACAATTTTGATGTTGTGATCTTCTTTTTTGCTGGATTTTTCTATGCTTTTAAGAGACTCAGTTTTTGTGTTGTGATTTTTTAATTCTTCCCGTATGTTTTTCGTTTGATTAGAAGAACGAATGGCATCGGTTGATTTTTTTTGAACTCCATTGGCAATTTCCCATTGAGTAGGTCCAGGTAAACCAGCAGGTAAGTGGATAGTACTTCCTTTTAGGATTTGATCTGGGTCATTGATTTTTGGATTCAGTTTAAGGGTTTTTGCTAGGTTATTATTGGGTCCATAAATTTTCCCAGCAACATTTCGATATAAAATGCCGCTTAGACTCTCTCCCTTTTTTACTTGGTAGATTTGAGCCTGAAGTTTCGTAAAACTAAAAACCAAAAATAGAATAAATAAACGCTTCATTACATCTAAGTTATCGGTTTTATAAAGGAAATTTTAAAATTCATTTTCAAATGTTAAGAGTTCTACACTAAAGCACAATAAACACTTAGGTATTTTGTTTGTATTTTAGGTATGAATAAAAAAACCCGCCAGGGGGCGGGCTGTAGAGAGTTTTAAATTTATTGTCTAGGTGACCCAAATCTCAGTTTGGTGCGCTAGATCCTATGCTCTACGAAGTGCATACCCCCTATACTAGCCCAAAGTGGCCATTCCTTTGGTAGCTGGCTGGCTTGGCTTTCGCTTTAGCCCCTCTAGCTTTGCGCCACTCGGTTTCCCGAGTTTTGCCTTGAGCAAAGGAGGTAACAAAGTAATCTATATTCACTTTGATCCTTTTACTTCCAAGGTCTTAACCTTAGAAAAGTGTTTGTCTATGATAGGATTCACCCTAGATTGGCGGCGGAAAAAGGTTCCACTGCTTACTATGTAACTTCATATTTCCTCCTTTGTATTTATGAACCACCGAGTTTGATTGCGTGTGCGCGCATTACTCAGGGGGAGGATCCAATCGATAGGTTTTCACTTTAGACATATTAACTCCTTGAAAGTTTTTAACATACAGTGCTACCCACAGCTACTCCGGTGGTGGGTCGAGGCGAAGAAATTTCGCGATACTAAATCTTATAAATACTGAATACATAACAATCTCTAAAGTATAATTTTTTGAAAAATCGGAACGACAAAGATGGCTGTCTAGCTGGGTTCTGAACTTCTAGTACTTCTTCAGGATAAACGATCTTCTGGATTTGTTAAATTTTTTCTAAGACTCTTCTCAACTTAATACAGCATTTTTAGAAAAACGTATTCTTACTTTGATTTGAATTTTAAAGTATCTAAACTAGTTTTATGAGTTTTTGACTATTATGTGTCCGAAGATTGCTAAACAATAAAAAAGCCACCAGAAAGGTGGCCAAAATGTGTTTAAATGTTTTCGGTACGAAATTTTAAAGGATTAAAATCCGCAGACATTTAGGCCTTTTTCTACGCCAGGTATTTTTAAAAAGTTTTGTATATAGCTACTTACATTCTTAAACTCTTTCAAAGAAAGTTGTTCTTCCGCCTCATAAAATTTATCCAAACAGATAATCCAAGGGACAATGGCAAAATCGGCAATGCATGCTTCATCACCAATAATAAGTTTCTTTCCCTCTAATTGATTTTCTAAAACTTTTAAAAGTCTTTTAACTTCATTGGTATATCTTTCAGTAGGGTATGGGTGATCACATTTATCCACGGCGTATTTAAAGAAATGGCCAAATTGACCAAACATAGGACCAAGGCTTGCCATTTGGAAAAAAAGCCATTGTAGACATTGGCTTTTTAAGGCGAGGTCTTTAGGGATAAACTGCTTATGCTTTTCGGCTAAATAAAGTAAAATCGCCCCAGATTCCATGACGGCATGGTCTTGTCCGTTAGGTCCATTCTTATCCACGATAGCAGGGATTTTTGAATTGGGATTGATTTTAATGTACTCGTCGGTAAATTGATCCTCTTTTGTGATATCAACTTTTGTTGCCTCGTAGGGAATATTTGCTGCTTCAAGAAAGCAAGAAACTTTTTGCCCATTGGGGGTTGCTAAACTATATAAATGAATGTCGGCCATAATTTTCTCCTTAGAGTTAAATCATGGCATCAAGATCCTAGGCTTGTCCAGGGAGAGCGAAACATACGTAACAAATAATTTAGCCCCTTAGGACCTGAATGCCTTTTTTTTAATTTTATTGATTTGAAGAGGCTTTTCTAAGGCTCTTACTACAAGCCATTCCATTGTTTTTTGTTTCGCCGGTATACTCAATGGCTTTTTTCATATTGGCTCTTGGCGGAAGACCGGCTTCTTCTCGGTTCGCACTGTCTATCATATAAAGTATTCCATTTTCAGCATGAGTGTCTACATATAGGCCACGAATCATCGCTTCAAAATGTTTGGAATAGATTGGGTCGTTATGGACAAAGTAATGTTCTTGATTTGTTAACGAACCTTCTGTCGCATTGGTAGAACCATCAACCACAGAGCGCACTGGGTAGCCAGTTTCTCTTTCTATATAACTCACACCCGCATCGATGGTTTTATGGTGAAGTTTGGCTGAGATTAAAATGGCCTTGCCGGTTTCAGGATCTTTTACTGTATTGCCTTTTTTATCTTTTAAGTAGAACATTCCGTAATTGTCAGGAGCACTACGAATATTGAACATAATTCTTTCGTATTGATCACCGAAAACTTCACGCCAGGCTGATTCTTTGTCGACTTGAAACTTTGCTTTTAAACGAATTCTTTCTGCTTTTCCTAAGCGGTTAAAGCCTGCAATTTTAAGAAAGATACTCCAATCAGTTAAGAAGGATGCTACATCTGCAAGGCCAATTAGCTTCCAATCCTCAGGATTGGATTTCATTTCTCTACCGGCTCTCTCTAAAAGTGCATCTAAAACGTCAGGAGAAGAGGCAGAAAATTGTAACATTCGAACGTCACCTTTGGCGTATTTCAATGCCTTAGCTGTAATGGACAAATGAATATTTCCATCTCCTCCGTTTGGTGTGAAAGCAATAATGCTGTAACCACCATGGCTAGTATTTACTAGCATACTCCCTGATTTCGGGTAGGCATTTGGCCCTGAGGTGCCCCTAAGACGTAAAATTTGAGTCTTTGCCAAATTATGCTCAACGGCATTTGCCAACAGATAGCTTTGAATGACAGAAACGTGATTGGCATTGGATAGGGCATTTTCATGTCGATGCTCGCTATTTACTAAATCTCCCTTTGTTCCAGAAATGGTTGGGTTGGCAGAACTGGCAAGCACGGCAGCCTTAGATTTTGATTCGTGGTCCCTTACCCCAAGTTTTTGGTGGTTTAAACTTACAGAGTCAATGAGGCTTAGGTGAAAACTTCCATTTTTGTCACCACCACTTTTTCGCACATATTCGCGCAATGAATAGTAGAGCTCCATTCTTACTGGATAGTGATGCATGGCCTCTAGGTCAAAACTAATTCTTACTTTCACTCCACGTTTGTGCGCGCGTATTAAGGCTTCTTTTATTTCAGGTAAATCCCATTCGTAGGCGTTAATTGCTAAAGTTTTTTTAGCTCCATCGATAAAACGAACCCAAACATCAGCTATTTCTCCTGCTGAAACTCTAAGGCCTTTTTTTATGACTGAATTATCAAGCGGATCTTCAAAATCAACCTCTTCTCCTTTAAGATTTGGATCAGGTAGAGGATAACTTAAGTCATAAATCATTTGGTGAGAGCTAACAAACTCTAAAAGTCTATAGCCAAGTTTTCCCTTGGCCAAGTCTTTCTGGCTCAAAAATAGAGCCACTGGCTTTGAGTTAATATTATCTCTTATAAAGCCATTCACTCTTCGTTCATCGTTTAGAATCGCTCGAAACCTTTCTCCAAAGCGTTCTTCAAAAATTTTGTCATCAATGGCTCGTAAGTCCTTCCTGATACTTGCCATTTGTTTTTCTAAAGGTGTTTCTTTTTTCATGAGGTTTTTCGCCTCCGTGGCAACCTCTTTTTGCTCTGCTTTTAAGGCTTTTAATTGTGCCTGCATTTCTTTTAGAAGTTTTTTATTTTGGGCCGTATTTTCTTTGGCCATAAGCTTTTGTAGTTTTTTAATCTTGTTTGCTAAATTAGGAATGGCATGTTTTTTTAGGAAAATACTACGATACTTTTTATCTTGATACTCTCTTTTCCAGTTCAAATATTCGGTTTTTGCCTCAATTAATTCCTCAGAGTCCCTAGGATATTCATTAAGATATTCTTCCAAATCTCTAAGCAGTTGTTTGTCGGTACCTTTTCGAGCTTGTGAGGCAATGCGAAGCAGTTTTATAAAGCGTGCTTCGGATAAAGTTTTTTTCTCACGGTACTGGGATTTTGTTAAGCCATAAACCAGTTTACCTTCTTCTTTTTTCTTTTCTTCCTCGGGAGTCAAAATATGAAATGGCTCTGGGGCGTCGATTAATCCATTTTTAATTTTCTTTAAGCTGTATGGATTTAGAACCAATAGGTCTTCGAAGCTCTTAGATATAATTTTAACTTTTGATGGCTGAGTAAACAGAGCCCTAACAATTGTAAAAATTCTTGGAAGATTATTAATGCTTAATTCAGACGCATCATCGGTGGACCATACTTCTTTTAGTAGAGCCGGTTCAAATTCAGGTGTTTGCTGAGCATAAGTATAGCTCGAGAGACTTAAGCTAAATATTAGGTTTAGAACTAAAATAAAATTTAGGTGTTTATCAAAGCGAATTTTCATAGTTTTCCTCGGAGCTTCATTGTAGATGATTCTTCTGAAAAACAAATAGCGGGTGAAAAATCTCCTTGGTATTTTTAGCAAGATTCTTTGAATTTAAGAAGATTTAAGATTGCGGCTACGCTTCTCAATTAAAGCGTATAGATACTTGCCAAATGCTTGAATTTCTTACATAGTTTGGTCGTTAACCAATCTGGGGGGATGGTGAACTTATCAAGTGACGAGCACATTCGTTTTTTGCATGCAGAGTTACGAGAACGCAACTTAAAGAACCCTCGTTATTCTTTAAGAGCTTTCGCAAGAGACCTTGGGGTTAGCCCTAGTAGGTTGTCTGAACTCTTGCGAGGTAAAGGACAAATGTCTGCATCCTTCGCCAAATCCATTGCAGAGGCTTTAGGCCCTGAGTCTGAGAAGTCAAAACTTTTTCTTAGTATGGTTCTTGCTAAAAAATCTCACAATTTGACGGAGAGACAACTGGCTAAAAAGAAAGTCCTGGTTTGGAAGAATTTTGCGGAAGTTGAAGAGCTTATGCTAAGTGAATTTCAACAAATGAGTGAATGGTATTATTTAGGAATTTGGAATTTCTTGCATTTACAAAGCAA
>JAYZXX010000201.1:0-6257 GCA_036140815.1 Bdellovibrionota bacterium
GGAGGAAAATGCTTTGTTTGTGCGCATTTATTTTTTGATTAAAAGCATTCGCTTTGAAACCAGGTATTTTCTGTAAATTACCGATAATATTCTTGTTTTTCTGAACTGATTTGCTAAAAAACCAGTCATAAGGAAATCGTCATGTGGATCAGTAACTTCTTTTGCCCGGGTACATGGACTTTGTTTAACCCCCCTGGAGCCAAAGATAAAAACTATCATTTTGTGAAGTTGAATCGTCTAGGGAAAATCTATTCTCCTTTTGCGCTGTTTGGACATATGTTTTTTGCTTCTTCAGCAGACAATTTTGCAGCTTACGGTCAGCCACTCTTTGCTCCTGAAAACATGAAAGTGTTGGAAGTGGAGAGAAATCAGCGCTCTAGGCAGTATTTTAATTTTTTTATTGATCTAATTTTTCGTAAAAAAACAGGAACCCCATCCGATTGGGGAAATTATTTACGTCTGGAAAATGAGAGTGGCCAACTGATTATATTAAAGCATCTAAAATTTGATATTCCCTGCCAAGCTGGAGACTTGGTTAAGAAGGGGCAGTTTTTAGCCAATGTTGGTAGTTCTGGAAATTGTCATGTCCCTGGTCTAGGTGTCAGTGTGGAAGTCAAACAGGGGCTAGACAGCATCCATTTATTAAATACCAAGCTTCGTAATGGGGATGAGCCAGATTTGTATAAGCCCCAGCAATCTAAAGCTTTCACGAATATGTGGGAAATGTCCCAAGAGAAACCACAGATATAAGATTGAAGAAAAAAATAACTTACTATATATTTTTGGACTTATACATTAAAGAGGTGAATTCATGAGTTACGATCATTTGTCCATAGAAAAAAAATGGCAAGATGCCTGGGACCAAGATAAAATTTTTAAAGCGGTCTTGGATAAGTCAAAGCCAAAGTATTACGTTCTAGATATGTTTCCATATCCTTCTTCTACTGGACTACACGTGGGCCACCCAGAGGGATATACGGCAACGGATATAGTTTCTCGTTATAAACGCTCAAAAGGTTTTAATGTACTTCACCCTATGGGGTATGATGCCTTCGGTTTACCTGCTGAGCAATATGCCATTAAAACTGGAATTCATCCTAAAGTAACTACCGATGATGCCATCGTAAATTTTCGCAAGCAACTTAAGATGCTTGGCTTCAGCTATGATTGGGAAAGAGAGCTTAGTACTTGTGATCCTAAATTTTTTAAATGGACTCAGTTCATTTTTAAAAAGCTTTATGAAAAAGGTTTAGCTTATCAAAAGGAAGTTGCCGTAAATTGGTGTCCTGCACTTAAAACAGTTCTTGCAAATGAAGAAGTGGTAGACGGAAAGAGTGAGCGTGGTGGTCACCCGGTATTTAAGAAACCAATGAAACAGTGGATGCTTAAAATTACTGAGTACGCCGATCAATTGATTGAAGACCTTGATAAAGTAGATTGGCCTGAAAGAACAAAAGAGGCCCAAAAAAATTGGATTGGAAAATCTGTGGGTGCCAGAATCGAATTTGCAGTGGAAAATTTCGATCAAAAAATTGAAGTATTCACTACTCGTCCAGATACTCTTTTTGGCGCGACTTTCATGGTTTTAGCTCCTGAGCATCCTTATGTGGATCAAATTACTACTGAATCTCAAAAGGCAGCTATAGCTGACTATAAAACATTAGCCTCACAAAAAAGTGAAATTGATCGTCAAGCCAACCAAGATAAGACAGGTTGTTTTACTGGTGCTTATGCAGTTCATCCAATTACAAAAGAACAAGTTCCGGTTTGGATTTCTGACTATGTGTTGATGGGATATGGGACTGGAGCGATCATGGCCGTGCCAGCTCATGATGAAAGAGATTTTGAATTTGCCACAAAGTTTGAAATCCCAATCAAGCGAGTTGTGGATGGTGAGGGAGAGCTACCATTTTCTGGCGAAGGAAGTATGGTAAATTCTGATTTCCTTAATGGATTAAACAAAGCGGATGCCATTGCAAAAATGATTGAGTTTGCAGAGAAAAACTCTTTTGGCGAAAAACAAATTCAGTACAAATTAAGAGACTGGTTGTTTAGCCGTCAAAGGTATTGGGGTGAGCCGTTCCCGGTTGTACACTACCCAAATGGCGATTTAAAACTGGTTCCAGATAATGAGCTACCAGTATTGTTGCCTGAAGTGGCTGATTATGAACCTTCAGATTCAGGGGAAAGTCCATTGGGTAACGCTAAAGAATGGCGCGAGCTTGATGAAGGTGGATTGAGAGAAACAGATACGATGCCAGGGAGTGCGGGGTCTAGTTGGTACTTTTTAAGATATTGTGACCCGCACAATGATAATGAAGCTTTTTCTTTTGAAGCTCAAGATTACTGGATGCCGGTAGACTTATATTTAGGTGGACCGGAGCATACCGTTGGTCATCTTCTATATTCTCGTTTTTGGCAAAAGGTATTGTTTGATGCCGGATTAGTTAGTCATGTAGAGCCATTTCAGAAATTGATTCACCAGGGAATGATTTTGGGAGATGATGGCGAAAAAATGTCTAAGTCTCGCGGGAATGTTGTTAATCCTGATGATATCGTAAATGAATATGGTGCCGATGCGCTACGCTTGTATGAAATGTTTATGGGGCCTCTAGAGAAAGACAAACCGTGGTCAAACCAAGGTGTGCAAGGGGTTAGACGTTTCTTAGAAAGAATTTATCGCTTGGTTTTTGACGAGCAAACAGGTGAGCTGGTTGCCGAAGACATAGAAGTAAGTGAGGAGCTTAAAAAGTCTTTACATAAAACTATAAAAAAAGTTACTGAAGATATCGAAGCCTTGTCATTCAATACAGCCATTTCACAAATGATGATTTTGACGAATGATTTGTATAAAGCCAAACAGAAGCCGAAATCTCTTTTGAAAGATCTAAGTGTTCTTTTGATGCCTTTTGCTCCGCACCTTTCAGAAGAGATTTGGAAAGCTTTAGGTGGTGAAGGCTATGCGAGTAAAGCAGCTTGGCCAGAGTTTGATGAGTCTTTAGTAAAAGAAGATAAGGTGGCCATTGGTGTTCAAGTGAATGGTAAGATGCGCGGCTCTATTGAGTTATCTTTAGAAGCATCTGAGGAAGACGCTGTTGCCGCCGCTAAAGAAATTTCTACGGTTCAAAATGCGATTGGTGATGCTCAAGTTCGAAAAGTGATTTATCGAGCCGGTAAGATTTTAAATATTATTGCAAAATAAGAGGAATAAAATGGGAAAAGTGAAAATAAAATTGGAAGTTTCTGGAGATTCTCACGAGTTCGAAATGCTATCTAGTGAAACCGTATTAGAAGCGGCATTGCGTGAAGGTATCGATGCTCCTTATAGTTGTATGGCGGGTGTCTGTACAGCTTGTCAGGCCACAGTGGTTTCGGGAAAATGTGAAATGGATTCCAATGATATTTTGTCTGATGACGAAGTAGAGGAAGGGCAGACTCTATGCTGCCAAGCTAAACCAAGTACAGAAGAAATTCACATTCAGTATCCAGAATGATTGATCATATCACGGCACTAACCCCCTTATTAAAAGACCATGCTGCCTTTAAGTTTGATAAACGAGCGGCGGTTTCTGCTGTGGTTTATGTGGGTGATAATCCCAACACAATTCCTGAAGTTTTTTATATGAAGAGAGCTGATAACCCAGAGGACAAATGGTCGGGGCAAATCGGCTTTCCTGGCGGCAAGAAAGAAGGCAACGAGTCTGACCTTGAAACGGCAGAAAGAGAAACTCTTGAAGAAGTTGGCTTTGATCCAAATGTTGATGGTAGTTTCTGGGGTGCTTTAAATTCTGTAGAGGCTAGAAAAGGTGGATCAAGATTAGGCTTTGGGATTTATCCATTTCTATATAGAGTTTCTCAAAAACCACAGGTTATTCCTGATCCAGCAGAAGTGGCAGATACTTATTGGGTTCCATTAGATGTGATCTTAGATCCTAGTAATGACACTGATAAAAGAATTCAACACAATGGTATGAACATAGATCTTCCAGGGATTCAATTTCCTGAGAGTAATATTTTGTGGGGTTTAACTTATAAAATCACCTACGATCTTGTAATGCGAATAGAGCAAACTGGATACCTAGAGCATTTAAGAAAAATTACCGGAAATTCTAAACTAGGAACAGAGCATTTGCGTGAGTATTTGGGGCGTTAAATGGTATGGATACTAATAAAGTCATTGAAGAGTTTTGGAGGAGTTTCGCTGATATGGATTGGCAATCTTTAAAGTCTTTAATTGCTCCGTCCTTTACAGCCTATTGGCCACAGTCTCAGGCCTTTTTTAAAAACAGAGAGCTGTATGTAGAAATGAATCAAAATTACCCTGGCGACCATAAATTTGAAATTAAAAATATAAATGTTTTTGGTGAAACTGCCATTTCAGAAGTATTAATTCATTCGAAAATACTCCCTCATTTTTTAAAAGAAGAAGAGGTAAAGACCGAGGAAGAAGAAGTTTCTCTTTATGCTGTTTCTATCTTTAAAATAAAAGATTCTCAAATTCAGTCTTTGGTTGAATATTGGGGAGACTGCTATGAGCCTCCTTCTTGGCAGCAAAAATACCTAAAATAGTAGTTTGATTTTAAGACTTAATTTTTCTCATCTTCCAAAGAAGCTGACTGATTAAAGGTCTATGGGATTCTCCCGTAGTTACCATCAATAGCTTAGTGATTTTCAAGTTGTCTGGATCTGAGTAAAGTAAAATCAACATCTCTCGGATGAAGTTTGTATTTAAAGTGACGTAGTTATCAGTTCCAACTGAAAGGTTCACGCCTTTTTTTTCCCACCATGAAAATGGATGGTCTTTGTAGTCATCAAAAGCACGAGTTAGCTTATTATTCGAAGAAGGTAGGGCGGTTAGAGCAACTCCTTTAGTGATCATTCGATTTAAGACATCATGCTGATAGTGCTCAACTTCTCTTGCCATATGAAACTTTGTCTTAACAAAATGAATTTCTTCTTCCGGTTCCAATGGAATCCCTGAAACCAATTTATCTCTTACTTCTTGATATTTATACCAATCCATATCCATCAACTCTAAATAGTCAGAACTACCTTCTTTGATTGGTTCGCCACGACGGTTTTTTCTCATTACTCTTTGATACATAGAGTGAAAAAAGTAGTTTGGATTTATTCCTAAACTAAGTCCATGCTCTAAAGTGTCGATATGCCAAATATTCATCGCATTATCTACGGCTTGCACACCTTTGCGAAGAGAATACCAAGTTTCTCCGTGGTGACTTCTTAGCTTAAAACCTTTATATTGAAGTTTTCTAAAACCGTACTGCATCTGCTTGAAATGACGTTTACGATAAAGGTCTCTCTCGCTACCCACAGTATCAACTTCATTTAAGTGGTCCGCTAAAAATGGATACTTATCAATTAAATCTAAAATGTAATCCACTTGTGACATGAAGTGGTCTTCTTTTCTTTCAAAGTTTTTTCCATCAAAAAAATCTGCTTCTTTACGAAAGGATGGAGCTAAGATGAAATGAAATTTAGGAAACTCTTTTTTAAATTTCATAAAACCGTCATACAAACCTAAAACTACATCCTCACCAGTGATATCCTCTAAACCAGGGATTTGATCCTCAGAACTAGTAGATTCACGATTTAAGGTGAACTTCAATCGAAGCATTCCTACATTGTATTTCGTGTAAACTTCTTTAGCCATATGATAAGCGGCATCACTGTGGATTTGCTTACTGGTTAAAATTAATTTTGGAAGTGTCAGAATCTTTAGATACTTATCGAAGTATTCTCCTTCTTTTAATCGTATCAATTTATCGACATCTTCCATTGTGTTAATTGGTAAAGCTTCTTGGCCATAGATATCTGTAATTTTTTTTTCGTAAATTTCTTTATGTGGTCCCTCTAAAAGCTTTTTCAAATGAGGGAAAATAAAATCAGCAGTTAAACTTCCTGTTAGATGTGTATGTGCTTCTTGGTAGGGAAGAGGAAAGTCTTTGAAAAAACAAAATAGTGCATCTGAAACTGGGTGATTTAATAGCGTATAAATATCAATTTCTTCTTCTTGGTAGTTACTGAGAAGCCTACGAAATTCATTGATCAATTTTGAAATATTTTTATTTCCCTGAACAAAATCAGAATGAGCAGAGAGTTCTAAAGTGTCATTTAAAGTAATTCCATTGGTTTCACTGATAATGCGTTTGAGGTGCTTTGTGATATCCCCAACCAAATCTGTGTGCATCGTTCCCATTGCGTACTCCTAAGCAGCTTTTGCAATTAATTTTGGTAGT
>JAYZXX010000202.1:0-12755 GCA_036140815.1 Bdellovibrionota bacterium
TGCTTCGGTGGAGCAAGCAAATGGCGTGACTGAAGTAAGTAAGGCCATGGGAGAGCTTCAAGCCTCCACATCTTCCACGGAAAGTTCTGTGAGCAAACTAAAAGAGATCGCAGGGAACCTTCTTGATGTTTCTAAAGATACGAATTCATCCGTAATCAGTATTGGCAATTTGGTCTTTGGGGAAATGAGCTTATCTAGTGAGGTTAATAAAGTGGAGTTTCCAAGGAAAAAGAAATCGATTAAATTAGTTTCCTAGAGCAGCAATCTGTCTTCAATAGGCTTGTCTGAATGTTGCTGGCAAGCCTTAGTATAAATTTTTGAATATTAAAACAATAAGTAGCTAATTTCATCTTTCATCTCTTTCAGAGTTTGCGGAAATGAACTTGTTTCTGTAGACTCACTAAGCATGAAAAAACAAAATTACACTAAAAATTCCATTTCGTTTGTCGCATTAACTGCAATAGCTTTGTTGTTTGTGGGTATTAATTTTCTATTTGCCGAGACAGATACAAGAAATAAGTCTCAAGAGTTAGTGAATAAAAAAATACAGTTCTACGAGAAGAATGTTCAAAGCATTTTTGATGGTCGCTGCATTGCCTGTCATTCTTGTTTTAATGCTCCTTGCCAATTAAAGCTTACTAGCTATGAAGGCCTTAAAAGAGGCGCATCTAAAAATGATATTTTTGATTTTAATGATATCAAGGCGAAGAGCCCAAGCCGGCTCTACATTGATGCTCACTCGGAGCATGCTTGGAGAAAAAAAGATTTTTTCCCTGTTGTGGGGGATGGCTCAGCTTATTTGCTTCTAAAAATGGTTAATGGCCAACAGGGTGTGGAATCAAAGCTTCAAAAGGAATATTTAGCGGAAGAGTCTAGAGTTTGCCCACAAGACGGCGGTAGCGAAGACTTCGCAAAATACATGGAAAAAAATCCAGCGGGTAGAATGCCCTATGGATTACCGGGACTAGAGAAGAAGGATATCACTAATATTATGAAATGGATCAGTGATGGTTCAAATGGTCCTGTGTTGCGAGAGCTTGAAGCTGAAATTTCAAAAAGTGATAAATTTAAAGAAAAAATAAATCAGTGGGAAGTATTTTTCAATCGTCCCAGTATGAAAGCAAAACTGGTATCTCGTTATTTCTTCGAACACCTTTTTCTAGCAGATATATATTTTGAAGAACATCCAGAAGCATTTTTTCGATTGGTACGTTCAAAAACGAAAGTGGGGGAGATTGAGGAGATTGCAAGCGTATTTCCTTTTGATGATCCAGGGAAAGACTTTTACTACAGAATGCGCCCCGTAACTGAAAGTCTCGTTCACAAGGCCAATATTCCATTCCTTTTCAGTGAAAAGCGTCGTGAGAAATGGGAAAAAGACTTTTTTCAAGGGAAATGGAAAGAGGATCCGAAAGTAATGCCACCATATGGAAAATTAGCTTCCAATCCTTTTGAAACCTTCAAAGCAGTGCCCGTAAAAGCCCGCTATGAATTTTTCTTAGAAAACTCAGCCTATCATGTAATGACTTTTATTAAGGGGCCAGTGTGCAAAGGACAAACTGCAGTTAATGTAATTAATGATCATTTTTGGGTGTTTTTTGTAGATCCAAGTAAAGATGTTTTAGTGAACTCAGAGAAGGCATATAAAGAAGTAACTGAGTCAATTAAATTCCCATCTGCAATTGCGGATGACTTTAAACCACTCGTCGATTTTCGCGATAACTATTGGAGGAGTGTTGAGGCCAAGTTTCGTCATGTGGATGAATTTGGTGATTTAGATCGTAGCTGGTTGTGGAATGGCAAGCGTGAAAATACCAATGTCGCTTTAAGTATTTTTAGACATTTTAATAGCGCTAGTATTTTAAGAGGATTAAGGGGAGAAATCCCTAAAACGGTTTGGGTGCTTGACTATCATGTTTTTGAGTCTATTTATTATAATTTAACTGCTGGATACAATGTTTTTGGGCCCATCCTTCATCAGTTAAACTCTAGGCTATTTATGGAAATTTCTCGTGTGGCTTCTGAAGATTTATTTTTAAGTTTTTTAGATAAGTCGCAAAGGCAAAAATTGAGAGAGCAGTGGACTCAAAAAGTGCCCAAACAAAAGGAATCGATTACCAAGAGGCTTGTGGATGTTTTAACGAATGATGCTCGTGAAAAATTAAGCGAGAAATACGTTTATCAAGGGAGTCGTTTTCAGGTAAATAACCCATTGAATAAGCAGGGTTTTTTACAGGATTTAAAGGCGAATCATTATAGCCGAAAACAGCTACTCATTGATCAAGACGCAAAAGACTTCTTTCTAAAACAAATAGAATCTCTACCTGCAGGAGCGGTTCAATACCTTCCGGACGCGATTATGTTAAGTTGGAAGGGGAAATTGTGGACTTTGGTTCACAACAAGGATCATTATAATGTTGCGATGCTATTTTTTGAAGACGATCGTAGACGTCCTGAAAAGGATTCCATAACTCTAATTCGGGGTATGGGTGCTAGCTATGCAAATTTGATGATGAAGCTAGACGAACAAAGCATGATAGGTTTTGTTAGTGAAATGAAAAAAGCCAAGTCCAAAGATGCTGTGTATAAAATTTTAAGGAAATACGCGATGTCCCGTGCAGACTCAAAGTTTTGGGAATTGTATGACGAGCTTAATTCACAGACTTACAACCCAGTTTCCAAAGAAAGAGGAGTCATCGATTTGAATCGCTATATGAATTTATAGCGATTCATCAAGAGAATTTTGTCATAAAACTGGCGTCAACTACTTTAGTTAATTCTTGATCTAGGTAATGCTTTGTATGTGGTTCATCGAAATGATCATCCATAGCTGCTCGGTCTTTGTACTCTTCGTAAACATAGACTATGTCCTTGTTGGCCATATCTTCTAAAATATCAAATTGGATGCAGCCGAACTCTTTAAGGCTTTCATCTTTTAATTTCTCTAGTTCAAAAAGAGTCTTTTCACGATTTTCTAGATCGTTAATTTGAAGTTGTGCAAATACAAAAAGGTGCTTGGGGGTAGACATAATGAAAGTTTAGCATGTGGTTTTTTTAGGGGACAAGTTATTTAGGGGATTATCAACTAACTTGCTTACGTAAAACTCTTTTACATTAGGCTGACAATTTTGGGGTTTTTGCTGAGAACTGCTCTGAAATCGTTCAGACTTTGGCTCTAAGCTGTTGAAAATAGATAGCTTTTTTGGCCCGCTAATTGCTCTCTTATAAATCATGATGAAACCAAATTTCTTTCTAAGTCCAATTTTATGTCTGCTCGCAATAGTAGCAATGCTGCTTGAGGCTAAAGTGACTTGTGCTCTAGAGGCTAATCTTTCTGGAGAGAGGGTATTGTTTATTCACAGCTACCCTATTGGAGAGAGAGGACATCAATTATTAAATGGATTTAAAGATGTGGTTCGCCAACGCTTTCCTGACACAAGCTTTAAAATCAGTGTTCTCGATTATAATGATTTGCAGCCTGTGTTTCAAAACTTTCATTGGGATAACTTTAAAAAGCATAAAAACTTAGTGCACAAGCATCGAGAAATTCTTCACCAACAAATCAAAGATTTTAATCCTACTATTTTAGTTATAAGTGATGATGAAGCGGCTGAGGTTATCCATCCTTTGCCTGAAGCATTTGATAAACCTGTATTTTTTATGGGAATGAATCGAAGTGTTGCGGAGATTCCTTGGTATCAAAATAATCCAAGCCAGTATGTTGGTGGCATTGAGGATAAAAAGCCAATTGCAGCTAGTCTTCGTGTTTTAAGAGAGATGATGCCAATAAAGAAAATCGCCATCGTGACATCGGACGAAATGTCATCTTATCTTATATTGAAAAGTATACTTCCTCAAATTGAGAGATTCTCAAAAATGGAAGAGAGACGTATGGGCAGCCCAGGAAAAATAGAAGTCGTTAAGGTAATTAAGTCATCTAAATTTAATGACTGGAAAGAGGGCTTGAAGGCGGTAGAGGAAGACATTGACTTGGTTTGGACATTGATCCCATACAATGTTTATAACGAAAGAGGCCAAGAAATGAAGGTCGGAAAAATTGGCCGATGGATGTTGGAGAACTTAAAAGTACCGAGTATCGGAATTTCTGATATCAATGTTAAGATAGGTGCTCTGTTTGCGCAGGCTTCGAATAGTAGAAAGCTAGGAGAGCAGTTAGGAGAGCAAGTTCAAGGTTATTTATTGTCCAAAAAACTTAGACGAATTGGTTTTGAAAGAAGATTAGGCTACGATTTTTTTGTAAATAAAGATACCGCCAATCATTTTGAAATCAAGATACCTGAAAAGCGATTACCAATGTTAAATGTTGTCTATGGAACGAATGTTCGCGAGAAAAAGGGGACAAAATGATAGAAAAATTTCGCGATTTGTTTCCTTATGACCATGGTAAAACCTATCGTTTAGTAGTTTTATTTACCTTTACTATGTTGCTCTTAGGAGTCGGTTTTGTCGCTTTAGAGATTGATAGCCAGCTTGATAAAAGTATTAGTAATACAGAAGAAATTGTAGAAAAAGAAGTAGAGGATGTTTGGCAGCAGGTAAAAAAAGCGGCCAATCAAAGAAGTTTTTTATCTCACTTAAGTTTTAATGTGAATTTAGCGGCGATGGATGCCCTAGAAGAACCACTTCGTTCGTTAAAAATTAGCCCCAATTTGTTTGTATATGATTCCGATCAGCACTATTTTGGTAAAACCAATGTAACAAGTCTGGATCGTTTCTCATTTAGTATTTTAGAAAGAAGCCTTGGAGATCGAGATTTTCGTTGGCAATACATGGAGCATCAAGGTCGTAGGTATATTCAACGCTTTTCTAAAATTGAAAATGATGGAATTGAATTAGGTGTGCTAAGGTTAATTCTTTCTCTCGATGATATTCAAAGAAAAGTTCTAATGGGATCATCGAGTAGAACTCATTTAAGTACAGAAAATGAAAATTATGATTACGTTCGTTGCAGGTTGAATTCGGCCACAGATTTACTAGTCTGTATCCCTGTGGATTTTAATACCATTATGGCCATTTCGGGTAACACCATCTACTTTTTGATTTTGGCTTGGTTTGTTTTGCTTGGATTTTTGCTGATTTATTTGCGAAGTAGGTTAGCGCAAGCAAGAGCACAGGTTCTGGTTGAACTAAGTTCGCAGGTTAGTCATGATATTCAGTCACCTTTGTTGGCCTTGAAAGTTGCAACAAAGGATTTGATGAATGTTCCTGAAAACCAACGTCTAATGATTCAAAGATCTATCGAAAGAATCGAAGACATTGTTAATGATTTGAAGAATAAACGAGATCGCAATTTAGGAGTAGGTAGTCGAGCTTCCGCTCATCTATTGTATGGCTTGGTAAGTAGCATTTTGTCAGAAAAAAGACTTCAGTATAAATACAGAGACATTGAAATTGACTTATATGTTGCAGAAGATGTGCAAGAAGTATTTGTGAAGTTAAACCAACAGGAATTTAAGCGAGTCTTGTCGAATATTATCAATAATGCGGTTGAGAGCATTGATGGTCACGGAAATGTCGGTATAGAAATTGAGAGAAGGGCTGATGTGGTTGTTCTCAGTGTTATCGATACTGGCTGTGGTATTTCAGAAGAGACGCAACAGCGGCTTTTTGAAAAAGGTGTTTCAATTGGCAAAAAAGAAGGCCAAGGCTTAGGTCTCTATCATGCTCGCAAGTCTGCTCAAGAATGGGGTGGAAATATTCGTCTTGAAAGTTTAAAGGGGGAGGGCACCAAAGTTTTAGTTTCTCTCCCTGTATCGGAGAGACCTTCTTGGTTTACTGGTAAGTTGAGTCTAGAACCAGAACAAGACATTGTAATCATTGATGATGATCAAAATATTCATGAAATGTGGAAAGCTAGGTTTTCAGATCTAGGAATACAGAATAAAGTCCACTCTTTCTATCATCTAGAAAGTGCTCAGAGAGAAGTGCTAAACCTGAATAGTCAATATGCTATTTTTTTGGTGGACTTTGAATTGATTCATAGTCGAAGTAATGGAATAGAGTTTATTCTTAGGAACCAAATTCAAGGCTCATCTGTTTTAGTGAGTTCTCGCTATGATGATGAGAGAGTTTTGACAATGTGCTCTCAGTATGGGATCGGAATGTTGCCGAAGATTCTAATGAACTCTTATGATCTCTTTCAGCTAGGTTATAGAAGAAAAGAGCCAAGCACTATAGTGATTGGTTCAATAGTAAATGAAAACATTGCGGCCTCTAATTCATTTGAAGGAATTGAAAAGACAAAGGAAAGTAGCCTGTGGCTAAAAACAAGAGTTTTAATCGATGATGATCCTTTGGTGCGTAAGATTTGGAAGATGTCAGCGGGTGCAAATAAGGAAAGTTTCTTAAGCTTTAAGAGCGCGGAAGACTTTATGGCTGAAGCCAATAATGTACCTAAGGACGCAGAAATTTTTATTGATGTTGATTTAGGGAGTGTTCGTGGAGACCAATGGTCCAAGGAAGTCTATGATTTAGGCTTTGAAAATATTAAAATTACCACCGGCTTTGATGATTTGGATTTGAGTAATATGCCTTGGATTAAAGGGAAAATATCAAAAGCCCCACCTTTTTAAAGGTGGGAAAATAATTCTATAGGTAAATTTGATCCTCTGAAATGTTTTGGTCTTTAATGGCTGACAGCATATCATTTTTATCATTTTCATTTTGGTATAAAAACAAATTTTTAGCCGATTTTCTATCTGGCATTAAGTTCAATTTTTTAGAATTTGGCCAGTTCTCAAAGCCACTCCTTTTTAGTAGAGACTCTAGCTTTTTACTGTCTTCTAAGAAATCCAATTTATAAAAGGCACGATCCATATTAGGCGCATTGAGAAGGGCTTTTGGTAGATCTTTTTTTGACGTTATTTTTAAAAAGACCAATGGTTGCTCAATGGCTTTAATGTCCGTAATTTGATTTCTTTCTTTGTGAAAGCGCGAGCTTAGGAATATCCAAAACCGAGTAATGATCTTTGGATAAAACAAAAACAGGGCCAGGCAAACAGCGAAATTGCAATAGGCTAAGATAGCAAAAATTTGTTTCACATCTAGCTCAAGGCTGTAGAGAAACATTAAAAATACAGCCGATATAACCATAGAGATGGCGTTAATAATATTGTTACAAGCCACCACTCTTGAGCGCATATTTTCTCCAACCATTTGCATCCATGCATTAAATGGGACGACAAACATACCGAGAAATAAAGAGGTCAAAACTAGATCAGAAAAAATTCGAACACTATTTTTGGTGGCAAAAAAAGATTCAAGATTTAAAAGTTCATTCGTATTTTGAAATGCAGAAGTGTCTAGGATGGATAAGTCCAGCATAAACACACCAATGCCAATGGCGCCAATTAATGTAAGACCTAACTCTACATTTCTAAAACTTAATCTTTCACAGGCAAGAGAACCAAGGCCTATTCCAACAGTGAAACAAGCTAAAAAGGCAGTGGCAACCGCTTCGTTGGAGTGTAGCAATTCTTTAGCGAAGATGGGCATGATTGATAAAAGACATGCTCCTACAAACCAAAACCAAGAGGCTCCTAAAATACTATAGTAGATGTCTTTGCTCTTAAAACTATCTTTTATGATTCGAATGGAGGGAGTGATCGGGTTAAAGCTCCACTTTAAATCAGGGAGTAAGGCTTTTAGCTCGGGTATTTTAAAGGAGGTGAATATACCTAAGCCTGCCATTACTAGTATGACCGCAGAGATAATAGTATAGCTACCTGTTTTGGCGGCAAGACCACCACCAATGGTTCCAAGTAAGATGGCTACGAATGTGGTCATTTCCATTTGAGCATTGGCCTTCACAAATGAATCCTCGCTACTTAAATCCATTATGCTCGAGTATTTTGCCGGGCTAAAAAAGGTGGATTGGGCTCCCATACAAAAAAGAACGATCAATAAAAAGCCGTAAGCTTCTAGATAAAAACAAAGAACTCCCATGGCCATGATGAGAAGTTCCCAATATTTGGTTTTTTTCATTATGGAAGATCTCTCTAAAGAGTCTCCCATTTCTCCGGCAATGCCTGAAAATAAAAAATATGGAAGGATGAAGATTCCACCGGCTAGAGCAATTACACTTTTGGGTTCTAAGCCCCAAACTTGCATTCCTTTGAAGGTAATTAGCATAACCAAAGCGCTCTTAAAGAAATTGTCATTAGCCGCGCCTAGTGCCGCTGTACTCAATAAACCTACAAAGCCTTTCATAGATCCCCCTTATTTTATATGAAATATTCTAGCATTCACATAGAGACTAAGGGAGCTTTTAGTTTCGTTTACTGATAAGCGGCAGCTAATTTAGGGAAAACTTTTAGATTGTTTTGCGTGATTTGCTCGCAAAAATCTTTCAATGGAACTCCTTTTAAATCCGCCACGAACTGTGCTGTATGACTTACAAAGCTTGGCTCATTTTTTCGGCCCCGCATAGGTACGGGAGCAAGAAAAGGGGAGTCCGTCTCTACGTGCATCCGATCTAGTGGGACCTTTTCAATGCTAGCACGAAGCTCTTTCGCATTTTTAAAAGTTACAATTCCACTGATAGAAATATTTAAACCGACTTTCAATGCTTCTTCAGCAAGGTAGTCAGTTCCCGTGAAACAGTGGATGACTCCCTTAAATTTTCCACCCATATCATTTAAGATTTCGATAGTGTCTTCTTCGGCATCTCTAGTGTGAATTTGCACCGGTAAGTCATACTTTAATGATAGTTCAAGTTGTTCACGGAAAGCTTTTTTCTGCATTTCTCGATCCGAGTACTCATAATAATAATCCAAACCCATTTCCCCAAGGCAAGCCACATTGTCTTCTTTGACATGCTCTTCAATAAAAGCCTTTATTTCAGGAGTCCACTCTGGTGAGTCATGGGGGTGTATTCCTAAAGCGCAGAAAATTTTTGGGAAATGTTTTTTGCTGAGTTCGTAAACCTGATGAATGTCTTTTTCACAGGTAGCAATGTTAATGGCAGCAATTACATTATTCTCAGCGGCTCTGGCCAGAACCGTTTCCGCCGAGTCTTCAAGCATGGCAAAATGAGAATGTATATCTAACCATCGTACACTCATACTCTATCCTTTTGTGTTTTCTTCTTTGGAAGAAGTATCGGATTTTGAATTTCCAATTTCATCTACATCAGTGGTTTCAAGAGCATCACTATCGGCAACGATTCTTTCGTTAGGGTGATTGTATTTTCTATGCGTGGAGGACTTCTCAACAATCTCAGAAGCTTTTAAAACCTCAATGCTTCCATCGTCAAAGCGAACGGTAACCAATTGTCTAAGAACATCTACATCTTGAACCACACCACAGGCGTTTCCACATTTCTTTGAGCACTTAGAGCCCTTTCTAGGAACTTTTTTACCAGCGTCAGTATAGGCATCATCTTCATAGGCCAAACAACACTTTAATCGACCGCAGTTACCACTAACCTTTGTAGGCTTTAAGGAAAGCCCCTGATTTTTTGCCATTTTAATGCTTACTGGGTGAAATCGGTTTAAAAAGCGAGAACAGCATTGTTCTTCTCCGCACGGGCCAAGACCGCCTTTTACTTTTGTTTCATCACGAACACCAATTTGTCGAAGCTCTACTCTGGATTTTAATTCGATCAGTAATTCTTTTAAAAGATTTCTAAAGTCTACGCGAGTTTCAGCGGTAAAATATACGATGCTCTTTTTTAAATCTAAGGAATACTCTAGATCTAAAATGTGCATTGGAAGGTCGTATTTCAAAACCAATTCTTTGGTTTTTTGCAAAGCCTTCTTTTCTCTATCTGCATGTTTTCCAATGTTTTCAATGTCTTCTTCAGTAGCAAGACGTTGAATGTACTTTAATTTCAACTTTAAGTTTTCGTTGTCTACAGAAAGAGGTGGTTTTGATACCCAACCTAAACGAATTCCTTTTTCAGGGATTTCCGCAACCACAGCATCGCCACGTTTTAAATCGAAATCTCCGGCGTTAAAATCATAGACTCTACCTGTTTCAGTAAAACGAATTCCAACGATTCGGACGAATCGCTCCTTTAAAGTTTCGGGCATTGCCGAACTGGGCATTTGCGATAAATCAATTGGTGTAGCTTTTAATCTTTTTTCACCTAATTTTACAGTTTTGCTCTCCTCAGTCATTTTTAAACCAGGGTAGGGGATTGCTTCTGTATTTGTATTTTCCATTGGATTCCTAACTTGTATAAATGCGCTTCAGCTTCAATAAAAAACTAGTTAAATGAAGAGAGCGATCTACGTTTATTTTTAAGTTCTGTTCTATATTAAAGCATGTTTCGTCTAACTCAAAAAGTTTTTCTCTAGGGATTTTTGCTAATTTCTCTATGAGTTTGCTTTGATCTGGGAAAAATCTGAATGAATTTTCTTTAATTTGAATGCTAATGGCGTCGCGAATTGCCAAGCAGATAAGTTCTAGAAGTTTGGGAAATTGTCCTTTATCACCAGAAAGACGTTCTGCCGACTCCTTTAGCTCGGAAAAGTTCATAGTGTCGAGGTTTTCCAAGGTAGAAGCGATTTCTGAGCGAAACTCCAGCTGACTTTCCTCTCGCCATGTCTGTAATGCGCCAAAGCTTCCACCGCTTGCATGAATTTGCCAATCTTCTGCAGTTGTTTTTTGCTTTAATAATTCAGTAGGAAGGGCCTTTAGGCGAAACATTTGGCTGCGTGATCGGATGGTTTCTAAAAGTTGGTAGTGATTGTTAGTGATTAAGAAAAAGAAGGTTCCTTCAGGTGGTTCTTCTAAGGTTTTTAATAAAGAATTTGAAGTGGAAGCGTTTAGCTTTTCCGCTTGATCGATGATTATTATTCTCGGTTTGCCAGAACTTTGTAATTGTAGAAATTTTTGAATCTCTTTGGCACTTTCCATCTTAATCATATTGCCTGCTTCAGGGCCTACGATTAAAAGGTTTTCATGAGCATGCTTTGCTACTCGAATGCAATTTGGGCAAAAGCCGCATGCTTTTCCGTCTTTTTTTTCTTCACATAATAATTCCTGAGCGATTCCTGCAGCCAGCGACTTTTTTCCGATACCGTCAGTGCCAGTTAATATATTACAATGTCTTAAGTCTTTGTTTTGAATGCGAGTTAAAACAAAGTCTTTAAAGTTTTGGTTGCCAAGAAGGTTATCAAAAATTCTTCCAAAACCACTACTCACTGATTATACCTCTAGTGGCAAGGGCTTTAAAAAAATCCTTTTTCACCTCTTCTGGGCTTTTGCTTGCATCTAAAACAATCCAGGATTCTTTTTCAATATTTGCTAATTCAAGGTATGCCTTACGAACTTTTTGATGAAAATCATCAGCCTCAAGTTCGAATCGATCTTTTTCTACACCGGTGGCTTCTACCCGGCGGTTGGTTCTCTCTTTACTAAGCTCTACAGGAAGGTCTAATAAAATTGTAATGTTTGGCTTTAGTCCATCCGTAGCAAAAGAATTTAACCAGTGGATGTCCGTTTCGTTTAGAGATCTACCACCTTTTTGGAAGGCGAAAGTTGATGCCGTAAATCGGTCACATATAACCCATTTATTTTCAGCAAGAGATGGTTTTATAAAGTTATCTACATGCTGAGCCCTTGCCGCTTCGTATAAAAGTAGTTCTGCTCTGGGACATGGTGCTTCACCTTCATTTCGTAGAATGATAGCGCGGAGTTCCTCTGCTAGGGGGGTTCCACCAGGTTCCCGTGTAAAAACAAAGTCTTGCTGCATGTCTAAAAGCTTTTGTTTTAAGCCTTCAATCAAACTACTTTTGCCAGCGCCGTCTAAACCTTCAAATACAATAAATGCCATTCCCTCTTCTAAGGTCTAGGCTTTCGGATGTCACTTTCTAAGAATTGAATGCTAAGCATTGAGGCAGTGTATTACTTTAAAGAAAGCTTATATTTATATTAAATGCGCTGCAGCACGCCTATAGTTTTTCTGTTTGTTTGCCGAAAAGATTTCGTGGCAGATGAAAAGCAAAATACAGATTTTAAAGTTCTCGTAGCCGAGCCGGAAGGGACGCTTACCAGGCAGCTGATAGATTTTTTGAAAGAGAAAAATTTAAAGGTAGAATTGTGTCGAGAAGGAAAAGACTTAAAAGATCAGTTTGATAGTTTCAAACCAGACTTTGTCGTGATCGATCTATTGTTTGTTGGTTGTACAGCTTTTCAATTATTAGAGCATATGCGTGCCACAAAAACTTTGAAAAACTGTAAAGTCATCGTTACTTCGAAGCACAATTCTATGTCTAATGTGCGTGCTGTAATTGGGGCAGGGGCTTCAGATTATGTGATTAAGCCATACAATATGGACGATATGATTGGTCGAATGGCCTTTCAGATTCAAAAAAAGAAAAAGTATGATGCGGCAAAGCGAAAAGACGACAATGGACAGGCGTCTTATTATTTTAATTACGTAGATTTAATGCTTCGAGAGCTCACTGCAAATAAAGAAATTCAGGCTCGTGCTTTCAATTTAACTAGAATGTTAGCTATGACCGTAAAGGCAGTGCGAATATCTGTTATACAATGTCACGAAGATCGTCAAAGGGGGGTGGTGAGAGCCTCTAGTGATGATGGAAAACTAAAGCACCTAGAAATAAATATTGCAAGGTATCCTGAGGTTCAATATGTATTGAATACAGAAAAAATTGTGGTTCTAGAGAATCTATCTAAAGACCCAATGATGTCACAAATTAAGTCCCTGGTAAAAAGTGTTAGCTTTAATTCTATGATTGTTGCTCCAATTTTTAAAAATGGAAAAA
>JAYZXX010000203.1:0-2535 GCA_036140815.1 Bdellovibrionota bacterium
TCTCTGCGGCAGACATAGGCCTCTCTCTCGTTAAATTGTTAGCTTCGTAACTTCATTTTAACGATTAAGTTTGGTTTGTGTCTGCCACTTTTGATTTTATGCGTTACCCCTTAGACCGGGAAGACCCACAAAATCTTAGTGTCAGTAACATAGACATAAGTAAAATAATTCATGGTCAATTATCCATAAACCTCCATACATTTATAGCTTATTACAATTTTACATATATTTTTTTCTACCATTTCGAATAGGAATTTGTCTTTTTTAACCATTGAATTTCTTCTAATAGATATATTACAATCATTTGCTTTTTTTTCAGGGGTGAAGAGTATTTTTGGTATAAATAGCTAAATATTGAGGAGAAATCGATGAATAAAATTCCATTCACAAACTGGGCAAAAAGCCTGAGCCTTGGCCTGTTTTTCTTTTTATACACCCTGTTTTCACTGGCCTTTGAAAATGAGCCCTTACAAATGCAACGTTGCGCTTTATCAGCAAAAACTAAGCAAAACAAATCTGTCGACATCACTAAATATTCTGGAGACTTTTCTAGTCCGGCCGAAGTTCGTGCCTTAGAAAACCAAGTTCGTGACTTCCATTTAAAAAAGATGTTCGCCGAAGCTGATAACAAAGGAAAAGAACAAGGTGAAACCGATTTATTCTCAGGTTACCTAGCAACATCTGTTTTACAAAACTCCTATAAAAGGTTTGGCCAAATTAGAGAAGAGTGGCAAACCCCGGTGGATTCTTATGGATTCTACGGAACCCTCATTAGTTCAAAGAAAATCAATGAACTAAAAAAACAAGGCGTACACGAATCTGAAATCTATGGAACAAAGGCAGTTCTCGATCACAAACTAACCCATATGTTAATAGATAAAACTCCATTAAACTTTCGCCTAAATAAAGAGATGTGGGCAGAAGCACATCGTTTAGGTGCGAAAAGTGCTAACCCACTTTGGCAGAACCTAGGTTTTTATGCCTACCCTCTCCTTCGCCCTCTTTCGTTGCATGATGCTGTTTACAAAGGTGGTGGTAACTATAGAGACAGTTTCAATCTTCTAGGACTTTATCGTAGTCGTTTGTATGACGAAATGTCTCCAAAGGAATTAGAAACCATTTTAGGAGTGTACGATCAGTTAGTTAATTTAGGGGTTCTTCCAAAAATCGAAGACAAAAAACAGGAAAAGCTTTGGCGAATCGTTGAAGATCATCCTTACATCCCATTTTATAAAAGAAATAAAGAACTCCCTAATGGTAACAGAGCCGTCACATTATCTTATCCAAGTGCAAAAATTCTTGAGCAAGCCATGGAACATGTTTTTGATTGGGTTAACAAGGAAATGGATCTGATCGATAATAACTTGCCTGGCGCTAGAGACCCTATCGAATTAGCAGCAATCACTCAATTTGCAATGGTATATCTCCATGCGGCTAAAGATGGAAATGGCCGAGTATCAAAGCACTTTAAAAATCTGATTCTTAAAAAGTACGGATTACCGATGGATTTAAGATACGAATCAGATTCAATGCCTGAGTTTAGTATCCCTCATTGGAAAGACCTAAGTTTGGGACTTGCGGAACATGTTCGTCAAACACGTCTTGGTGTATTTTATAAGGTACAAGAAGCTTCAAACGTCCAAGTTGGTAAAGCGGCAAGTATCGAAAACGCAAAAGTTGGTATAGAGATTCATAAGACCGATTCTCTAAGATACCTAGCCGAAGCAATTGATTCGGAAAACTCAAACAACAGAAACGTCCTAAAGAAAGCTCAACAGTACTTTTCTTACATTTCGGATTTGGCCGTACCAGCCAACGTGAAACAAATTTTCACATTTGGTACTACCGAAATAAAAGACCTAGTTTTTAAAGGCCACTTTTTTGAAGGAAAACAGCGCGTACTTTATACTTACGACCCAAAAACCAACTCTTTGTACCCAATCGGTGATTGGGCATCCGTTTTGTATGGTTTAGGAACTGGGGTTTTTCAAAAAAACACTGGTAGAAATACTTATACCTTCAGGAAGAAAAATGCCGCTTTTGAAAGAGAATTAAAAAATAACTACGCTCTATTCGTAAGAACTATGCAAGATCCTAAGTTTGCAAACTCAGTTAAAGTAGTAAGCTATGACACTGTAGCTGCTAAGAACCGCGGTTTAGGCGAATTATTTTTGCATGACTTCCAATTGGATCTAGTTAAGGAAGCGCTTGCTGTATATGACCCAGCTCATCCTGAATACATCAATCCAAAGGATTATCCTGTTGCAGTAATGTCGCCGAATCGTGGTAACGAAAAGAAAGTAAGTCGCTCTGGACCTACTGTTATGCAGTTGAGCTTCGTGAAAGGTGATGTGGATAAAGTGTCACCTGGAGTAGCGATGTCTGCCTTCCAACTTAGAAGAACTTTTCTTCGTCAAATCGAGATGGGCCTGCAAAAGAATCATCCACAAACTTACCAAGAAGTTAAGCATTTAATTGAGCACGCAAGAAAAGCAAACTACGAGGCCGCAAAAGTCTTATTGAAGGATTTCAAAA
>JAYZXX010000204.1:0-10254 GCA_036140815.1 Bdellovibrionota bacterium
TTGTATCAGGGATTCCATTTTAACCGGCTTATCAAAGCCCATTGGTAGTAAAAGGGCTTTTGACTGGCTTGGATAGTTTTCTAAAAGATTATGGATACGGACGGAGATCTCTTCTAAGTTTTTCTCTAGTTTTCCAGAGTAAATCGTGGATAGTGGGTATTTTTTCAGACTGTTTATTGTGTCATTTAGTAGTTTGTTGATGTCTTTTCTTCTTGATTTAAATTTTTCTGAGTTGGAATTTAATCTAATGTTTTTAGTCAAATCTTTATTGGAAAGTACATTCAAAATACTGAGTTGTTCCTTATTCAGTGAAGCTTGGTCGTGATTTTTTAGAACCTGGTTTAATAGGGAAACAAATTCTTTTAAACTTCTTAAATCCTGTTCAAGTTGAGCTACGGAAAAGGGGAGGGGATTAACTGTGTTCTGCGCAAAAAGGCTTTGTCCAAGCCCTGAGCTAATTAGCAAAATAAATAGAAAATTCAAAAGGTAATTCATATCAGTTTTAGCAAATGCAAAATCTTGGCCATGATTATCTTATTAGAACGAAAATACTCAGATGTTGTTGGCTTAGGCTTAAGCAGTTGTCAAAAATTGTTAGTCAGGCTAGGTATTTTTTATAGGACAGTCAAGGATGTCATTTCATTATCCTTTCACTTGGCTTTAATTAAACTTTCAATAAGTTTTCTTTCTGTTTTCAGTTTGTTTTCCTTAAATTTGTATTTAGAAATCAATGAACGGAAAAAATAGTAGTTCTGCCGTTTTTCAAATATAAGGGCTTCTTTGAAGGAGAGTGATATGGCGACATCAAAACGTCTTAAAAGCAGTTTTAAAATTCAAAGAAGGTTAATGTGTGAATTGCCTGGGCTTGGTAAGCCAGGAGCAATGGATCGTAGGCCTTATCCCCCTGGGCAACATGGAAATACTCGAAGAAAATTTTCAGATCATTCTTTGCAGTTAATTGAGAAACAGAAGGTTCTTTTTCATTATGGTTTGAGAGAAAAGCAGTTGCGACATTTTATCAAAAGAGCCAAAAAAGGTTCTGGTTCTAATTGGACTCAAAAAACAATCAGTCTTTTAGAGTCTCGTTTGGACAATGTTTTGTTTAGAGGTTCATTTGCGAGTAGTATTGCAGCTGCTAAGCAATTGTGTTCTCATCGGAAGGTATTGGTAAATGGAAAAATCGTGGATATTCGTTCCGCCATTTTAAAGCCAGGTGATGTGGTTAGTTTGAAGGATTCTTGCTATAAAAATCAGGTTTTCATGCATGCACAAGCGGTTAAGCGTTTAGAACTACCTCTGCATTTAGAGATTACGCAGGTAGATTCCAAGCCTGCTATCTTGGTAAAGGACAAACCTCCAGGGGATGCGAATCCATTTCCTTTTAACGAAAATCTTTTTACTGAGTATTATTCTAAGCGAGGATAGTCATGATGCAGGCAATGGAACGGCTTGGTGAGTGGGAAGAAATATGTCTACAAGCGATTCATCAATGCGACAACATAACAGAAAGAGCCAGGCTTTTGGAAAAGGCATTTTCCATTAGTCTGAACTTTTTAGAGGAAGACATTCTATTCTTTCATTCTATAAATAGCTTTTCACTTCTTCAGATTTCTACAGAAAACTTGGTGAATGTTTTATTGGAAGAAGATCAAAGCGATGAAGCCTATCAAGTCATCCTTAGGGCTGAAAGTGCTTTGAGGTCTTTTTTGACTCCAGATGTACCTGAAGACATCCAGGGGCTAGCCATAAAAGAATTGAACCTTCTTGTTGGAGCTGGAAGGGAAGAGAAAAGTTATGAAGCTAATCAAAATTTGCAGTTAGTGATTCATTAAAAAAGCCCTGCGGGGCTTTTTTGTGAGCAGGTTTCATGAAGCCTTTTGTTTTCTGAGTTGGCAGTCTCAAAGGCCAAATTGGTTTAATTACTCAATTCTTGCTAATAGCTTTGGATAGGGCATATGAAATAGTTTATAAATGGCCCCTTTGATTGCGGATACATACAATTTTAGTCTTTGAGTTATTTATAAGAATAGATAGTTCCAGAGAATGTAAATTTTAACAGAGCTGAAATTCCTAGAGAATTCTATGCTTTACAGCCATTCATCCGCAATTAAGTGAGCCAGTTTAAAAAAATCTATAAATGGCCCCTTTAATTGCGGATACATACAATTTAAATCTTTGAGTTAATTATAAGAATAGATAGTTCCAGAGAATGTAAATTTGGACAGAGCTGAAATTCCTAGAGAATTCTATGCTTTACAGCCATTCATCCGCAATTAAGTGAGCCAGTTTAAAAAAATCTCTATAAATTAGTATTTTATGGGTAATTCCAATTAGTTAACGCGCAGCGCACAGAGCTGTCTTGGGGTGACTTATTGGAAATAGTTTTCTAATTTGTCCCTATGAAGGACTACTCATTAACAGTACCGAAGAAAGCAGATTTAACTTACAATTCATATATAAAAGTACATGAGCTTTTAGATTTACAAAAGCTTGAGTCAGATCCACCTCAGCATGATGAGATGCTATTCATAATCATTCATCAAACCTATGAATTATGGTTTAAACAAATTCTCCATGAGTTTAGCAAAGCTATAGATTATTTAAAAAAAGACCAAACGGTTTTGATGTTAAAAGCTATGAACCGAATTTATAAAATTCAGGACGTTTTAGTTTCACAAGTAGATATTCTAGAAACAATGACACCCAATGAATTTAATTATTTTAGAGATAAACTAACTCCTGCTAGCGGCTTTCAGAGTCACCAGTTTCGCCAATTAGAGTATTGTTTAGGCTTGCGAAACGATGTGTATCTTAAGTTTTATAAAGAAGACGAAGAGGCTTTTAAAATATTGTCTGAAGCCATTCAAGGGCCAAGTATATATGACGAGTTTTTAAAATTCTTTGCTCGAAAAGGCTTAGCGGTCCCTGAGGATATCTTAAATAGAGACTATTCAAAGCCATATGAAGAAAATGATGATCTTGCTAAGGAGATGGCAAAGATTTATGACGATCCAATTAAATACAATGAACTTTACGAAGTATTAGAAGTGATGATGAATGTAGATCAGAAGCTTTTGCTTTGGCGCTACCGCCATGTTCAGATGGTTCGTAGGGTTATCGGTATAACGATGGGTACTGGAGGAAGCATGGGGGTTCAGTACTTACAGTCTACTCTCAATAAATTGGCCTTCCCAGAGATATGGAAAGCCAGACAATATATCATTACCCCAGTTACGAGAGATAAAGAGGAAGAAGTATGAATTGGACGGCCAGCTCTATTCGCCCGCAATACTCTAGGTTTATTGACTCTTATTCTAATTTGCTTTTTGCAAATCACTCTCATCAAGCTTGGCCGAATGTTGCCAGGTTTGGTCAACTAAAGGCATTTGATCTTGCCGCTGAAAATCATGGTGCAAAGTGGATTGAAATTGAAAAGACCAGGGGCTTTTTGAAAAAATTTATTTCAGACTGGATTGGCAACGAAGACTTTGGCGATGCCGATGGCATTTGTTGGGGACAAAATACTTTTGAATTATTGGGGAGTTTTTTAAGCTCTTTAAATCTAGACAAGGACTCGGTGATCATTACTAGTGATACCGAGTTTCATTCCATGCGCAGACTGCTTTCAGCCTATGAGGAAAATGGGGTGAAAGTCATTCGAGTAAAAACCTATACTGAGGAAGAGCTGGAGGATGAAGAAGTTTCTTCGGGATTTTTCTCACGTTTAAATGGGCAAATAAAAAGTGTAGACCCTAAAAAATTGAAAGCGGTGATGTTTTCAAGTGTTAGTTTTCACACGGGTAATTTACTTCCTGAATTTGAAGGCGAGCTGTCTCGTCTCTTAACTTATGGTGTGCCGGTTCTTGTAGATCTGTACCATCACATTGGTCCTAAAAGATTTAAAGTTCCAAGCCTCGGCCAAGAGAATTTATATCTAGTAGGTGGTGGATATAAATATATGCAAATGGGTGAGGGGAATTGCTGGCTGCGAGCCCCAGTGGATAGCTCTTTAAAGCCAATACTTACTGGTTGGTATGCTGAGATGGAAATGTTAACGGCGAAATCTAGCAAGGAAGTCTTATACCCAGAAACGGCAGAGCGTTTTAGAGGTGCTACTTACGATGGTAGTTCTGTTCTGAGAGCAAAAGAGGTTGCTAGTTTTTTTAAGGATATAGGTTTTAGCCCTGAATCTTTGGAAAAAAAATATTCGGAAGATGTTAGTTATCTATACGAAAGAATACACAGATTAGTGGCTAGGCTTCCGGAGGATTATAAGAAAAATACCGGACTTCATATATTGAGCCATAAGTCTCAAAGTCTTAGGTGCGGTTTTCTAAGTATTAAGTTTAGAGACGCCGCGCTTTTGAATGCATTTTTATTAAAAAACTTTGTAGAAACGGATTATAGGGGAGAGATTATTCGATTTGGCCCAGCTCCCTATACTTTAAAAACTGAAATGGACCACTTACTTGATCTCGTTACTGATTTTTTTGAGGATGAAATATGAAAAAAACTTACGAAGCTTTTGATTGGAAATCTTTACTGAATGATGGACCGATTATTGGTGTCGATGAAGTTGGGAGAGGTTGCTTGGCGGGAAGAGTATATGCGGCTGCTTGTATTTTAAATCTCACAAAAGATCATATGCACTATACGGATTCAAAGCTTTTGTCCGAAAAACGAAGATTAGAATACTCAAATCAAATTAAAGTGGATCATCAATATTGCATTGCCTATGCCGAGGTGGATGAGATTGATGAGTTAAACATACTAAACGCCAGTCTCCTCGCTATGAAACGTGCAGTAGAGGGTTTAGAAGTTGGTATGGGAACTGTTTTGGTTGATGGAAATAAAACTATCACCAATCTTGATCCTGCCTATCAGCAGATTACTTTAGTAAAGGGTGATTTGCGTGCTCAACCTGTTGCTGCTGCAGCCATTTTAGCAAAAGTAGAAAGAGACAGGTATATCAGTGAACTGGGAGATCAATTTCCAAATTACGGATTTGCAACTCATAAGGCTTATCCAACAAAAGTGCATAAAGAAGCCATCGCTAGCTTCGGACCAAGTCCTGTGCATAGAAAAAGCTTTAAAGGCGTTAAAGAATTTATCAAATAGAAATCAATATTTAGGAGCGAGGGCTGAATTGCTGTTTCTCGCCTATCTAAACCGGAATTCTCAATACAATCATAGTTTTTTTAGACACAGGATTTTTTCGGTGGAGGTGGATATTCTCGAGATATCCATTTTAAAAAATACAGGTCGAGAGCGACTTGATTTATCCGGTAATTTTGAAGAAGAAATTTGTTCACTCCTTACTAGCCAGTTTCCTGTGAGTTTCAATTTTTTTGAGGTAAAGTCTATATCTGGTGATTTATATAAAGAAAAAAGAGTGTCAAAAAATCAAAAAAAGCGCCAGGCGCAAATCGCAATGCATTTATACTCAATGGGATTTGACCAACTTTGTTTTTATGATGTTTTTGTCTCCAGTACAAAGATTTATGTTCGAAAACGAGAGGATTGGTAATTGAGAGAGGTTTTTTATCGCATAAAAACTTGTTTAAAAATTTGTAGGAATCAACAAAGTTTTTACACAGTGGCTGGAATCTTAAAAATCACTTTTTTGTAAAATAAAGCCATCAGACGGGAGGCATGAAGTTTCTCGTACCTTACAAAGGAGACAAAATGAATTCTGATAAGATCAAAGGAAAAGTGAAAGAAACTAAAGGTAAAATCAAGCAATCTGCAGCTAAGACCTTTGATAACAAAGAAATGCGTGCCGAGGGTGTAGCTGAAGAAGCTGAAGGAAAATTGCAAAAAAGTTATGGTAAATTAAAAGACTAATTTATCTTTGAAAAGCGTCGGCCCCAGCCGACGTTTTTGTATTTAATCCACTAAAACATGAAATCTATTGGGTTTTTTCGTTAAAAATCAGTTATATTTTCCCACTAACAAGCTTTTTCTTTTTTGAGGCCAATAATTGAGATATTTTTGCATCAAATGAAGGCTTTTATTTACCTCTTTCTATTTTCTCTTTTACTTCATCCAGGAGCGATTTTAATTGCTGCTGACATGAAAGATTTGGCAAAGTGGAGCGGTAAAATTTTAATTGGGTCTGAAGTAGAAATCAATCAAAGAGAAGCTGTTTCATTGGTGTCAGACTTTACTCTTGAAGAAGTTGACGCCCAAATGCTGACGGAAGATTCGCTTAACAATTACTTATTGTCAAAAACCAATTGGTTTGATTTAAAAAAGAGAATGCCAGAGCTTGCAGAGCAATTATCGAAAGGACTTATTCTTGAAGAAAAAATTTTAAGTCCAGAGTCTTATGGAGCTGCTGAAATTATCAAGGATAAGGCTTTAGTTTTACCTGATTTAACGGAAGTTGCCAATAGACTTAAAGAATCCTCCCAATCAAATAAAGACAAAGAAAAAGGATTATTATTAGACTCCACAGGGGAGAAGATTAGGGACAGTTTAATCTTACCTGCAGCCAATGATTGGATCACCTTAAATGAAAGGTGGCGAGCTTTAAGCCTTGAAATTAAAAGTGAGGCTGTGGAGATAAGTTTTCTACCTAAAAAGTTTCTTTCTGAGTTTTTATTTGAAGCAATGGATGACTACTATGAACTTAGTTTTAAAGAATCATCCGTATTTTTTGAAAACAAAGAAGCCTCTCAAGATTTACCTAAAATAATGGAGATAAGGGATGTTGAGCCATTCAACAATTTAAAAGCATTTTTTAAAGACATTCGTTATTTGGTTGGTCGTATTGGCAAGACAAGTGTTTTAAACCAACCATTAAACTCTGAGTTTATTTCCTTATCCAATAGCTTTTCCTTTCACTATCATTTGTCCATTTCTTGGGAATTTCTGGAGAAGAAGAGGTGGGACCACAAAGCTCTTGAAGAATTGTTATTAAGAATGCAACTGTTTATTGGTCTAAAGAGAAAGTTGGCAGGTTTTGATCAGCTATGGCTTACTGGACAAAACGACCAAGCTTTACGTTTTGGAAAAAGTCAAAAAAATCGATTTGAATTTAGAGAACACTATGATTCCCCTGAAAATGAAATTAGCTTTTTTCTTGAGCTTATTTCGCAAGGGCCTAAAAAAGCTTTTAATATATTGCAGACTGAATGCTCTTCCATGTTAACTAGCCTTGGGAATAAAGATTTTTATGAAGCGCAAAGTCATTGGCTTTCTAGTACTTTGTATTTTGGCTTAGAAAGAAAGAGTCCTTCTGTTTTAAAAGAATGGATTTTCCGCGCACTCATTCTTGAAACTCCACTAATTTCTCCCTGGTTGTCTGAAATTCGATTAAAGTCAACGAAGGCAAAGCTCTTTAAGGTATTAAACTCTAATCCCAATTTTTCAAAATTTCACAATTTGTATGCGTTAAGAAGTGAAGGAGAAATGCCAACGCCAGAGGAAAAAGATAGGAGCTTTCTTAGGAGCGAAGTGAAACAAACATTAGTACTGCAGTTTCTTTTTGATAACTATCAGGAGCAAGCAGTAAAGTTATGGAAAGAATTAAATAAGTTGGAAGATTACATTGATTTAATACCAATGCTGAAACGAAAAATTGATTCTTTCAGATTTATAAGTAAAGAAAAAAGAGTAAAGTTTATTCTTGAGGGGATTGAGGCTGGGGATGGCTATGCTTACTATCTTTTAGCTAAAAGTGATATAGCTGAAAAAGAGAAGTTCACTTTTCTTAAGAATGGAGTGTTAAATAATGTCAAGACAGCAATTGAAGTGATTAGTGAAATGAATGCTTGGGAACAAGTAGGCTTTTCTGATGAACAGCTAATCCAAATTTTTAAAGATGGGGCCTATAATTTAGATGATCGAATTATAGACTTATTTAAGACGAATCGTTTTCTAGTTCTTCATACACTTATACAGGGATTAGAAGTAGTAGACGCTAGGTTTTTTTCTTCTTATGTTAAGGTCTTCAGTCAAATTGTATTGACGGAGAGGGAGAAAGCTTATGTGGCAAAAAAGCTTTTTGAATCCGATAATATAGAATTAGCGAAAATGATTTTTGATGAATTGCTCTATAATTTTAACAAAGACTATTTAGGAGAATACCTTTTGCGACCAAGTCCTTTGAGAGAGCGTATAATCTTAAAGGTTCCCTATCATAGGTTTAGATCTGAAGCTGTGTTTAATTCCTTCTTTGAAGCTGTTATCAAGGGGGACTTTAGTCTGCTCCCGATTCTTATTTTTTCATCTGGACGGGGAGTTGAGGCTTGGCAGGAACTTATTTCTGAGGGGCTTAATAGTGGGAATGAAGTTCTAATGCGGTTTTTAATTAAATTGCCAGAACTTCCTGTTGAAGTTGAACGGGATATGATCCAAACTATTTTGAAAAATAAATTTAAGGACTCTATTGTTTTTCTAGATAAATTAGTTGAAAAAAACATAGTAGACGAAAGCTTATTTTGGCGATTCATCGAGGATAGAATTAGAGAACATGATGAAAAAGCCATCTTACTCTCTGTTGAACTCATTGGTCAGGACCGTAAAATATTTGACTTACTTATGAAGGAGATAGCTTTCAGTTCCGAGTTACGCAGGCTCTTGAGGGAATTTATTAATTTTAAAGTTTACCCTGAACTTATTCCTGAAATTCGAAAGAATTTAAAGGACTATGAGCGCTCAAAAGTTTCATGCAGAGAATCAGCTGCGTAGCAGGTAATTAGTTTTCAAAGTCCCAAAATATTCTTTCTACTTTGTCTTTAGAGATTTCAAATCCAACACATTCGGAGCTTTTTTGTTCTGGGTCACAATAGTAAATTCGATTTTGTTTTTCATCGACTTTTTGTGGTCCACCGAAGAGCTGAGTAAGTTTCTCTGCCTTTTCACCGATTTTAATTCCGTAAGGTAGCTTTAAAACATTGTCATGCATGACGAGCTTTTTCATATAGAAGTCGCCAGAAGACTTTTTATTGCTAGACTCTGCAATGTTAATCTCAAAGCCATCGTATACTAGAGTATATATTTTTTCTGTTTCGCTTTTGTTGCTTGGTTTGGCCACTTGCCGAAACTCTTGGTGTTGAGGTTGGCCAAAATCTTTACTTAGAGTGTAGAATAAATTTTTATTACTTATCTTTTTTATTGGTGATTTCAACAGGCGTGTAAGATGCTTTTTGTGCTCTGGTTGTATATCTTCATTTTTCTTTGTAGTGCTTGTACATGAAGTCATGACAATGGAGATGATTGCAATACTGAAAGATTTTACGAAACTGTTCATACCTAAATGCTAGCAAAAACCGCCACTAGGTCAAGACTAGTAAATAGGGGTCTAGCTATGGAAAACGGGAAATTATGGCACTGCCAAGTCTTTATATTCAGCGCTAAATTGTCTAATTTATTTGTTTTACTGCCCTCTTATTTAAATTGCTGTTAAGATGCAAAAAACAGAGGTTAATTCATGGATTTATTAAATGATTATAGTGGTGAGCCCAAAGAATTGTTTGAAAAGTGGTTTGAGTATGCAAAAGATCTAGGTATAGAGAAACCTGAGAAGTTTTATCTTGCAAGCCAGGGTTTAAATCAATTTCCTCAGGTAAGAACTGTATTGTTTAAAGGTTTTGTTGATAATTGTTTTAGTTTTTATACAAATTACGAAAGCCACAAAGCCAAAGAATTGGCCGAAAACCCGAAAGTAAGCGCTCTTTTTTATTGGTTAAAAGACGATATGGACCATCAGATTAGAGTATGTGGCTCAGTTCGAAAAATGTCCAAAGAGAAGTCAGAGGAATATTTCCATAGCCGCCCGAGAGGAAGCCAAATTGGTGCTTGGGCCAGTCCACAAAGTGATGTGATTGAAAATCGAGAACAGTTGGATAAAAAGGTCCAAGAGTTGGAAGAGAAGTTTTCTGGTAAAGAAATTCCCTTACCTGGTTTCTGGGGTGGGTATTTGATTGAAGCAAGCTCCTTCGAATTTATGATATTGCGAAAAGACCGGCTTCATGATCGGTTTTTATATAGGCTAATAGATGGTGAATGGCAACGGGAGCGATTGGCACCTTGAATTTTAATAATGAAAGGTCGATTCGTAACATAGATATTTTTAATATTCTCGGTTTCTATCGAGTCATGCTTGGTTCCTAGTTGGAAAGACTATTTGTTAAGCGGTTTTAAACCTGCTCCTTTTAGGGCTGATAAATAGATCTTAAGTTTGTGATTTACCTGAGCCAAAAGATGAGGGCCTAGAAAACAGATTGGGACAATTTAGAAAATTTCAGA
>JAYZXX010000205.1:0-12376 GCA_036140815.1 Bdellovibrionota bacterium
AACGACGCCCAACTTCTCCCCCACCTTGCACAAGATTGAAAACACCTTTAGGGAATCCCGCTTCATGGATACATCTTGCTAATATTTGACCAGTAAAAGGAGTCATTTCTGATGGCTTAAACACAACGGTGTTTCCCGTTAATAAAGCAGGTACTAGGTGGCCATTCGGAAGATGGCCTGGAAAATTGAAAGGACCTAAAACCGCCAAAACACCTCTTGGCTTATATTTAATTCTTCCTGTAACTCCTGGCAAAGCATCCGTGACCGCTTGTTCTTCAATTAAAGATAAAGAAGCATTGATCGTGATATCAATTTTTCCTGCCAAGGCACCGGCTTCACCCAAGGTTTCCCAATAGGCTTTACCCGTTTCTCTAGAAATGCAAGTAGCTATTTCTTCTTTATGCTTAAGATAAACCTCTTTTAACTTCAATAAATAAGACTTTCTTTCTTCAATGCTTAGTGCCGACCACGACTTGAAGGATGATTTAGCAGCATCAACTGCCTTATCTACATCTGTATAAGAACTACTTAACTCACCGATTGTATCACTTAAATCGCCAGGGCTTACCACGGTCCAGGTTTCATCTGTTCTAGAAGGGATTAAAAATTGTCCATCTACGTAGTTACCTTGAAACATACCTTCTCCTCATATTTTAGAAAAATAGCACTCTTGCAAATTTTTATCTTTTAAAGATTCTCTCATATCATTTGCCAGATACAACTCGTCTTTTTCTTCATTGTATTCAGCCTGCAAACCTAAAAAACCATTTCCAGTATCATTCATTAGCAAAGCGTTAAACGCAATTTCATTATCTTGCTTAAAGATTGGTTTAATTTTACGAAAGTTTTTGATTAGACTTACATCTTCCTTTTTACAAGTAAAATGTGGGCCGCCATCAAAAGGGTCTATCTCCCCTTTATAGGAAAAGCCGATACTACTCAATAAATGTTTCGCCGGCTCTGTCTGCTCTGACACCTTACCAAGGTTCATTCGAACCTCCGGTGATAAAAGATTTAAATATACACCTTCGATGGGAAAAAGTTGCCTGATAAAGCCTTTGTTTTTAAGGCTCAATCGGTCAGCCTCTTCATAAGTTAAGCCAGTAAATTTTCTTCCCAACTCTTCCCAAAGGTAGCTTTTACCTTCATCCGATAATCTCGGAGCAAACTCACATAATATTTCCTTTTGAAATCGCTGAGGATTTTTTGCAATATATAGAAAGCGAACCAGGCTAATGAATTTTCCTAATTTACTTTTGTGGCCACGATATTTAGGATTCACCAACAAACCGCCGATTTCTGATGGTCCATTCATTTCTTCATTTAACTGCAGAACATGGTGAATAAAACCGATCCCCAAATCCTCAGAAACTCTCTCTCGGCGATCTACTTTAAAATAATAGTGCGGTACTTCTGGAGTACCGTGTTTTGCTAAAATTAAACTACAGCCAACCAAAAGATTGTCTTCTGTGTCGACTAAAACAAAAACATACTCTCTGCTCTCTCTAGGTATTTCACTATTGAAAGACTTTATGCTTCTTTCAATTTTTTCTTTAAGAATGCTTTCGTTAGCTGGCAAATTTAATAAATTAAATTGCTCCGCTAAACCTAGTAGGTCTTGGAGATCTTCACTTTGAACTGGTCGTGCAAAAAATGACATTTTACGATTGCTCCATCATTGTATAGAATAATTCTATGGAATCCTTAAGCTGTGTGCTTTCAACATACTCATTGGGCTCGTTAATATTTCCCAAACCTGAGGCTAAACCAAATTGTACCATGGATTGTCCAAAGGCACTTAGCTTTCTTGACGCACTTTTCATCACGCTATCCCCCGTTCTCCAAGAGATTTTGTGTTTATCGAAGGCCGCCTTCCATCGCTGAACACTTTCATCGGTTTGTTTGAACTCAAATCCAGCTAAAAATTCTGTTAGTTTAAATTGAACACTGTCTTTCTCTAAGTTCTGCTCAATGATTTTAAGTTCTGCCAACAAGTCTTCCTTTGTATAGTCATGAGGAAGATAAAATGACATACCTAGCTCAACACAGTCTTCATAATGCCTCAGCTTTCCGATATTTAAATTAGGAAGCTTGCTAGTATCATCACCGCGCATTGATTTATATTTTTCAATCAAGAGGTTAATTTGATCGACCAAGTCCAACAGTTTCTTAGCAACACTTTTGCCTACAGGCTGACTAAGGTTTAATTCTAAAATTGCCTCAGAAGCAACCGCATTCACTGAATGTCCAGCTTCCATACTTAAAACCAAAACTCCATCGGGTAACATTCTCAAATACTCGATAAGCTTTACAAATGCATCTTCATCCCGAAGCTTTTCAACGGAAGCACCATGAGTGGTTCTACCTCTGAATATTCTTGTTTGGGTAGAGGTATCCTCTCCCTCCAAGTGACGCCTTCTAAGCTCAGACTCAGTTTCATCTAAAGGAATCTGGAACTTCACTTTGGCATAACCACAATTCCCAAGCAGAAGCCTTGAGCTTGTTGGGCGACTCACAATAACTTGCTTTGTCGATTGAAGAGCTGTCTTTACAAGTGGATTTTCAATGTCTTGTTTCAAGTTTGAAAAGGAACCCGCAAATAGACATACTGAAGTTTTTTTGCCTTCTTTTTGCAATCTCTCTAAGGCATACAGCTGCGTCAGAAAACTAATTTTTGAACCAGCAACCCCTAAACCATATAGTCTTTCTTTTTTTAATGTCGCCTCAAAAGGGTTTTGATTCGTCTCATCCCAAAGACTATGCGGGCCCGGCTCTTCTGTTTCGATATCGTTATAGATAAAAATTTCGGGATCTATTTTGTTGGTGTATACCATTATCCCTTGATTTTCTTCGAGACATTCATAGCTCAAATTCATTCTCTCGCAAAGACTTGCATAGAATAAACATAGATCAGAGATTCCAACAAAAGGGCTGGAATCTAATGATACTATCTTTGAATAATCTTCGAAATTCTCTAACATTTAAAACTCTAGCAAAGTCTTTTCAATGATATCAACTGCATGATCGATGTCATTTTCTTCCATTACAGCCGGAATTAAAAAACGAACTTTAAAGGGGCCACGACCGCAACCAAATGCAATGATTCCGTTTTTGTACAAAGATCTTAGAATTTCCATCATTCGATCTTTAGAGCCATCAAAACAAGTCAATGCCATCATCAAGCCCATTCCACTTATCTCGGTAAGGCGGCCTTTTAAGCTAGCTTGCATTTTCGCTTCTAGTTTTGACTTTAATGTTTGATGGATCCATTCAATTTTTCCTCCTTCTCCCATATAGCCGCCTTCACTTAATTCTTTTAAAACTGCGTTTCCAGCTGCTAATGAGCAGGTAGCGCCAGCAAATGTTCCAGCGATTAGACCTGGTTGCGGGTTGAACTCTTCCGAATAAAGAGTTGCAGCGGCTTGTAAAGATTTAGCGATTGTCATCACATCAATGTACTCAATGATTCCCAATTTTTTACAGGCGAAAAACTCCCCCGTTCTACAAAAGGTTTGAACTTCATCTGCCCAAATAGCAATGTCATTTTCTTTACACATTTCAAAAATTGGCACAAAGAAATCTTTGGGGGCTACATTAAAGCCACCCTCGCCTTGAATTGGCTCAAATACCAAAACAGCAATCTCACCCTTGTTGTTCTCAATGTGTTTTTTCAAAGCGTCTAAAGTTGCTTGGGTCGAATTTTCATTGTTTTGGTCGTAAAATGGAATTCTCAAAACATCATCATAGTCTGGCAAGCCTTGCTTATAGGCCTTGTTATCAGTCACTTCAGCCATCAAAGTAGATCGACCAGCAAAGGCGGCTTCGAAGCCTATAATTTTAGAGGCTGGAGATTTTTTCTGACGACACATTTTAAGAGCATTCTCATTGGCCATGGTTCCGCAAGTGGAAATCCAAGCATGAGAAAAGTTGGTGCCTACATATAGCTTTTTAAGGTTTTGCAGCATATCGTTATATTCATTATTTGGCTGTAGATTTCCCTGCATCACAAGGTCACTCATTCCAGCCTTCATCATTGCCTCTGCTAGTTTCGGGTGTGAATGACCCAAAATATTAACGCCAATGCCATTAATAAGATCTAATTTAATGCTTCCGTCTTCTAATTCAACGTAAGGCCCCCTTCCAACTCCACTACCAACATAAGGGTAAAATAAAGGGCGGCCTCTACCATCATCAATTTGTTTTAATAGAGTTTCTTGATGCTTAACACCTTCTTCGGTGGGAGCTTTCACTTCAGTAATTTTGGACTGGATTTTCTGTAGTTCATCAATGATTTCTTTAAGGTTCTTGGAAATCAGTTCGTTGTTTTGTACTTCTTTAGAAAGTAATTCCATAATTGCTCCTCAAAACATTCAAAGTCCAGCCTTTCGAAGACGTCTTTCGAAAAGCAATGGACATCTTTTTTAATTCGTTCGATACTGAAGCCGATATGTCAGCTAAGTTATTGATTTTTACTATTCTTTTTACTTTTTGGCACCAAGTTTCCATGGCTAGCCCAGGCACGTCAGAGGAAGGTCCAGTAGACTCAGAAGTTATTCCTAACTCCGTGCCAATTAACTTTGAATCAGCTCTAAAATACTACGATTTAAAAGATTATGCACAAAGTGTTAGCGTGCTTGAAAAGCTACTCGAAAGCACCGATGACAAGGCAAAGATTCACTACAATTTATTTGTTGCTCAATTTGCTAGCAAAAACATAGCTTCAGGTCTATTTCACCTTAGAGAAAGCTTATTTCTAGCTCCTGGCTATAGCCCTAGCGTAGAGGCCTTGACGGATTTACCGAGCGAATGGGAACAAAGATTTTTTGCCAAAGCGGATTTTTTCAAACGCATCAATTTAGAGATATTTTTTGAAACCAATTTTCAACTTAGCATTTTTATTTGCCTAGTCTTCTTTTTTCTTTTTCTTAGAAGTTTAATTGGCTATTTGAAGTCAAAGAAAATGGAAGAAAGCAGTTCAACAAACCTAATCCTATTAGCTACAAGCCTTAGCCTCCTGCTTATTTCGTTGGTTTTTGTTGGCTTTCAATATTCTTTGCACCTCAAGTCCTTTGCTACGGTAAAGGAAAGCATCAACGCCAAGGTAACTCCTTCTGAAAATAGCCCTGGAATCTTAGACCTTCTTGAAGGCGAGATGGTGGTAATTCTTGATTCTAGAAAACCTTGGTATAATATCGAAGATTTTAATGGCAGAAAAGCCTGGGTCCATGAAGACCAGATTTTTTTAAGTAAAAAGGATTAAGCCTGTGGCCGACTATTTATGGGACAATATCTTTCGTAAAGATGCGAAGGAAAAAGAGTTAATTACTCGTCTAAAAGAAAACTTTCTTTTCGAATTACTTAGTAACAAAGAACTCTCTTTCATTGAACAAATCGTGCATGTGAGAACCTATCGCGCCAATGAGGTTATTTTCCGCCAAGGAGAAGCTGGTGTAGGGATGTATATTATCAAAAAAGGCAACGTAGATATCTATGCTGCTGAAAACATCCCGGGACAAGAAAATCAGGCCGAAACCAAAGTTACTAGCTTAACAGAAGGTGATTTTTTCGGTGAAATTTCCTTGGTAGAAGCCGGAAGTAGAAGAACTGCAACCGCTGCAACATCCACAGAAACTGAGTTGATTGGCTTTTTCCGACCTGATTTAATAGAACTATTAGAGAGAAATCCAAATATCGGCGCTAAAGTTGTATTCAGACTCGCCGAAGTTTTAGGTCGAAGGCTAGCAGAAACCACTGACAAAATTAGCTTAATAAAACAAGAACTTGTTCGTATCAGCGAAAAGAAGAGAAGAAAAAAAGATGTACAACAGCCGCACTCTGATTCGTAGAGAAAGATACATTAAGTCGTTTACCGTATTTGCGCTACTATGCTTTTTTGCATGGACGATCTTTGCTGTTGAAAATATGATGGCCTCGGTGGTTTTAGCTCTTGTTATCACCTACCTTTTAAATCCCTTTGTAAATAAGCTTGAACGAAAAGGAACACGTAGAACAACTAGTATTTTACTTCTTTTTGTTGTGGTTAGCTTAGGCCTGAGTTTATTGGTATCCCTGTTTTATCCAATCTTATCTACGCAAATTGGTGATCTCCAAGCGGAGCTCCCCAAGTATCAAATAGGAATTGTAAAGCTCATATCAAACCTAGAGAAAAAAGCCCAAGAAATTATGGGAGGATACTATAGCTTTGATATTATCAAAGGAATTAACACTCTCATTGCTGAAAGTGCTGGAGCCCTTTTTAGTAACATCCCTGATTTTGCTTCTAAGTTTCTAACGGTGTTTATATTGGCACCCTTCTTTGCTTTCTTTATGCTAAGAGATGGAAGAGGAGTGGTTAGACAGTTTTTAAGAATGATGCCGAATAACCTTTTTGAATTGGCTTTAAACCTAAACTATCAAATCAACGAACAGATGGGTGACTTTATTCGAGCTCGCCTTCTAGAGGCTGGAATCGTAGGCTTTGTGATTTGGGTTGGTCTAGCAATTATCGGTTTTCCCTACGCCAGCATCCTTGCTATTTTTGCTGCTTTGACCAATTTAATACCCTATGTAGGTCCATTCATTGGAGCCGTGCCCGCTATAGCAATTGCCTTAATTAATAAAGACCCTTCTATTATAATATTCTTAGTTTGTATGACTTATGCCATCGCGCAGATTATTGATATCGTTTTTATCATACCAATGGTTGTTGCAAAGATCGTAAACCTTCATCCGGTTTTTGTTGTCGTGGTTATTATTATTGGCTCACAATTGATGGGGATTTTAGGAATGATTATATCCATTCCAGTTGCCTCTGCACTGAAACTTACTTTTACAGCCTTATATGATCATTTAATAAATTTCAGGTCGTAAGTGTTTTTTATCATTGCTGTATTATACATTCAGCTATTAAAAAAAATTGTCATAAGTCCCCCTATCTAATTTATAAAATTCAGAACCTATCCTATATCCCCTCTCAGAATATTGAATATAACTACTGTCCCTCTCCCCGATTGCCTCAAGACTAAAGTTGGACTTTCCAATGTCATGCAATAAGAAATCTCCATCTTTATAAAACTCAATTAAGCGGAGACTATCAAATTCATCTCTTATAAAAAACACCGCCTCCATGAAAGAGGGTAAATTATCTCCGAGAAGACTCCCCACTAGTCTGCCCTTAACATTGATAGACACTCTAGCTTTCAAAGGATCTTTTGCGTCAATTCTATAAAAAACGTTATTCCAAAAAAAGTAGATAATATTTCCTTGAAATTTAAATTTAGAAAATGCCTTTAGTCTCTCTACTTCAAAATATAAGCTTAGATTTTCATGGGAAAGGTCATCGCCTCTAACCAATGACTCAATTATTTGGTTCGAATCAATTTTTCTACCTCTAACATCCATAATATTTTGCTCGTTACTATAAACAAGATCCAGATTTATCGAACCTTTATTTGTTGAAAGTTCATAGAGACTTTCTTTACCTAAAATATCAGCTACAAATATCGTCTTAATATATTCACTTTTCTTGTTCAATAACCTGTAAAAGAAAGTAGGCAATTTTTTGATAGAACTATATTTTTTCCCATCAAATCGAAAAACAAAATGGTCATGACTATACTTACTGAAAAACGTATTTTTATCTATAGCAACAACCTCTTTACCAATCACGCTCTTTCCCATACCAATTAAACTCTTTCTAATTTTAACTGGATAGACTTCCCAGCCTGAATTCCCTAAACGTAAGGCAGCGCCCTCACTACCGCCAGTTAAAAAAATGTCATGGGTATTGGCGGCGACAAATTGTGTTTTTTCTAGAGAGACGTCAAACTTTGAGTCAGCCACATAAAGATCACCATTAGAATAACGGACCAATATATTTTTATAATCTACAGTGGCTTTAACACCATCAATATTAGTAGTTCTTGAAAAATGAACTAGAACAAGACCCTCAAATAAAACCTGAGTTTGTACAAATTCATATTCGTCACTTAGTTTAAAGTCACTATTAAGTCTGTCCCAAACGCCATTTTTCTTTTCAAGAAATATAAACTCTCCAGTTCTCCCAACAAAGAACAGATGCTTGTATGATGCATCTATCTCGTGAAGATCCGTAATTGGACCCAATTCAATCCTTGATTCTACTATACCCTCCGAAACTTTCTCTAAAATAACTAAAGATGTAGATTTACTTTCAGCTTGATTAACAAGAAAGGCTGCAATTTTCTCATGCCTCGAAAGCCTTAACTTAATTACTGAAAAATTTTTTGAAAATGAAATTTTTGTATCCTTATCGTATCGCTGGATTATATAGCGGTCACCTGTAGCTCTAATTTGCCAGGGAGGAAAATCTTTCCCCCTAACTACATTACTCTCTAGCAAACGTTGATTTTGTACACTTACTTCACCTACCGGATTTTTGATCGTTTCTAGTTTTTGAACTGAATTGTCACTAGTAAGCTCTTTAAAAAAATCGTTAACACTTTGGAAGTTCATCTCTTCTGCATATCTTTCCCAAAACTTTTTTAAAGAACGATAGAAAGAATCTCGAACAAGGCTAGGCTCATTACCGTCTATACTCCTATATACCTCCCTGAGTTTTTGTAACAGCTCTGCTGGTTCCCTATTGTCATCTAAAACAATGCTCGCCGAACTCTGACACAATAGTTTGATGTTTTGGGGATCATTCGCACTTAAATGTAATGAACTGATTAGTAGAACGTAAAAATAGATAAAAATATTCACTAGTACGGAAGGGCATACACCTGAAAACATAAGCTTAATAGGTAGTTTTCTCTCAAAATTTCTTATTCTAAACTTATTCATCAAAGAAGCCTTCTATCGGCTTACGCTCAAAACGATAGAATTTATCCATTATTCGGTAGCCTTTTTCTGAATAGTTAAATTTTTGCCTTTCCTGCGCGGCAAAATCCAAATGCGTTGCCTTAGTTTCACCAACTTCATAAACCGCAAAACTTCCATCTTTATATATTTCTAAAATTTCCATCGAGTCTGCAATTTTCGTTATAAAAAACACAGCCTTTATAAAATTAGGTAAATTTTCTGATTTAAATTTATGAGCATTCTCTCCCCTGATAGGTACTTTTATTCTGTCATGAAGATAATTCTCTTTGTGCATCCAATAGAAATAGTTATCACTTATAAAATAAAAATAATCTCCGTGAAGCCCTCGAAAAGGGCTTTTTTCTAAACCCACTACTGCATATATTAGTTCCAGCTTTTCCTTATCTATTTTGCGCCCTGCTGGTAAATCATAGTGCACTAACTTGTCATAGCTAAACAATTTTTCCCTGTGCCAACTATCCCCTTCCGCAAATCGTACAATTTCTTCTATCAAATAGTTTTCCTGGCTATTTCCTATTCGAAAAGTCGTAAGAACCCCTCCCTTCCCGTTAAGAATTTGAACAAACTCGTTTTTTTCTGCATAAGGGTTTTCAAACTTTCCAGGCATATCCATAGAATATTTTTTTACATAAGAACTACCATTGAATTCGATACAAAATAGTTTTCCATTTTTAAGGCTTAAAAAAACATTTTCATTCACAGAAACTAAGTCTCCAATCATAGATCGCCCTAAAAAGCTCCTAGATTTTTCTATTGGATATTTTTTCCATTGCCCACTTTCAAGTCGCAATGCAAAGTCTTTAAACCCTCCCTTAAAGAAAATATTCTTTGAATTTCCAACGATAATATCTGTTTTTTCTGAATATCCTAAAGAGCTTATATCTTGAAGCCTAAACTCTCCTTGCCACGAATAGCCAAGAAGATTAATTTTAGAAGGACCGGTTAATTTGTGTTTATGAGTTTTTCCAGATGCACTAAAATATTGGGTTTGCTTTTCATATTCTATTAAAAAGACATTCCCGTCTAGAGACCTGGAATTTCCTATAGTTAGAGATTCGTTGTAGTCAATTTTCGACTCAGAGTTATTTTCAATCCACTGACCATTTTTCTTTTCTAAGTTAAGAATTCCACCCTTGTCGCCAATCACTAAAATTCTTTGCTTTGAAGCTTTAAGAACCTTAAACCCAATATGAGATTGGATATCAAAGTTGGATTCAGATATAAAGTCATTATCTGATTCGTAAATTTTTAAAGTCCTAATCGCATCATTTAGACCTTTTTCAGTATAAGGAACTCCTTCATCTTCACGGACTAGAGCAAACAAAAAGTTAGAATCAACAAGCTGTGTATTTAAAAGCTTATGCTGGTCTTCACGGATCACATAGCCTGTCCTTTTGTTAAAACGCAGAATATGCCTTTCACCCGAATCATTCTCTATTCTCCAAGGAGGATAGTCTTTAGCGTTCATTCGCTCAACCCTACCGATGAGTTCAGGCATATAGCCCTTTGGTTTTTCTGCAGCTTGAGTTTTATTTGACTGTGGCCTTTGGCTTATTGATATTAGCCTCAAAAGGCCATTTATATTCTTATAGCCAAGCTCATTTTTATAATGGTCATAAAAGGCCTTCAAAGATGAATAAAAACGTCTTTTCACAAATTCGTCGGAGCTCAGGTGTGCCCGATAAGCTGATTGCAGCTTTTTTAAATCTGTTTCTACATCAGTAAAGTTAAAAGTTGAAGCGGATACAGAACACTGCCACTTCCCTTTTCTCGTCTCTACCGAGGAATAAGAAACAACTGAAAGCATCTGAGCAAAAAACATAAGAAACACAAAGCTGTAGGCATTTTGTGAAAACATTGATTTGAAGGCCGACACCAATTCCTTGTTAAAAACTAAGTACCTAATAATCATTTTTTTTAAACACCAAAGCATGCCTAATTTTACCGCAGCGAAGGCTTTGTTGGACTCAAAAATCACATTTTTGGAAAAATACATGTATTGTCAATAACTTAGACATCGCTAAATACTTATATTAAAACAAATAATTGATTTAGATAGCCTCTCACAGAAATGGCAAACTTAGTAATGTCCCGTATTGAATGACATTTACAATAATGGACTTCGTTTCTCACCCAAAAGCCTTTAAATTCAGGTGCTTAGCGGCTTAGGATAAAATTGACTCCACCCCTCTTAGACTATAGTCTGGATACATGAAGTCTCTTTTATTTGCTCTAGTTTCAAGCCTCATTCTTAGTTCCTGCGGAAGCATGGAAGAAATCGACACCTCAACCGTTGCTGGTCAGTATAAAATGGCTGAGCAATTTGAAGACAATGACCGCTTTCAAGAGGCAATTATTCGCTTTACCGAGATTAAGAACAAGTATCCTTACTCGCGTTTTGCCACTATGTCTGAGTTGAAAGTGGCAGACATTCAATTTAAAAGAGAGGCCTATGCTGAGTCTAAATTGGCTTATCAAATATTCCGGGACTACCACCCTTCTTACCAAAAAATGGATTATATCGTATATCAAATTGCTGAAAGTTCTTTTCTACAATTACCCGAATCCATTGACCGTGATCTTAGTGAGTCTCAAGATGCGCTTAACTACTACCGTAGCGTGATTCGACAGTACCCAAAATCAGAATACGCAGCAAAATCTAGATTAAGAATTACAGAAACTTTAAAAAAACTCGCCGAAAAAGAAATGTATATCGCTAATTTTTATTTCAAAATGAAGAACTTTAAGAGCGCTCTTAAACGTTATGAAAATGTAATGACCAAATTTCCAAAACTTGGATTAACTGCCGAAGCTCTAAAGGGTGCCAGTCTGAGTGCATTTGAATCAGAGCTAGCGGGCCTTGGTAAAAAGTATCTTAATGAACTTTATAAAGCATATCCAAATTCTGGAGAAGCTTCAGAGCTGAAATCAAGGGTGGGTAAATATGGCATCAATTGATTACGCGGATATGCTGCTAACAGCAAAAGAAAATTTTATTTCTGGAAATTACAAGCTTGCCGAGCCCATGCTGAAACAACTTTTACTCGTAAAAAATCGAGACCCAGAAGTCTATCAAATGTTAGCTACAATCTTTTATGACCAAGGAAAGTTTAAAAGGGCTATTAAAACCTTTAAACGAGCACTTGAGATTGATCCAGGATATACAGATGCGAGTATTGGTTTATCTATTATTTTAAATGACATCGGTAAGTACGATGAAGCCAAAAATGTTTTTGAAGATGCAAGAGAGTATCTAGATAAAAAGAAAAGCAAGTTGGATAGCTACGCAGAAGAGAAAATTTCGCAGAAACATTTCGAATTGGGCGAAATGTATTCCAACTACAAAATGTTTAAAGAAGCCATCGAGCAATACTTAAACGCACAGCGCTTTGCAAACGATCCCTCTGAGATTGTAGTTCGAATTGCAGACGCCTATGTGGCAAACCGTCAAGTTGAAAAAGCAGTTAAGTTTTTACATAAACACCTTGAGGAGCATCCCACTGCCAACCCTGTT
>JAYZXX010000206.1:0-4262 GCA_036140815.1 Bdellovibrionota bacterium
ATTCAAATTAAAGAAATGAAAATAGGTTTTAATGATGGAAAAATTGTTTCTCAAAATCAAATAACCCCTACTAGCTTTGCTTTAGTTAGTTTAAAAAAGATAGTAAAAGCAAAGGGAAGCCTTGGCCAACGCACTTTCGAACAAAAGGATTTGGTAGTTGTAGATTTACAAGAAGATAATATTTCGGTAAACCTCAAAATAAATGACATACATTCATTTAGCCAAGGCAATAATTTTCTAATCTATAAAGAGCAGGGAAGCCTTCGAACAAAAATAATAAGCTCAGAAAATGGAACACTTGCAATTACCAGTGTCAATCTTGAGCCTATGATGAAAAACGAGAACAACCTCGGATCTTATAAATTCTACTATTCAAAAAAACTTCTCATCGGATACGACTCTACTGAAAGTAGAGTTTACATATTTGCAAAAAACTCATCTCAAATATTTATTCATAAAAAAACTTATTCTCTAGCTCAGCCAACACTATTGCTTGATGAACCTTTTATAATTGATAGGTACAACGACACATTATACAAACTCTCTACTGTAAAAGAAGAACCCATCCTAATCCAACAAGAAATTGAAGGGCATTGGGAAGAAATCTCTAAAAGTCTTATTTACCAAAATGATGGTTCAGGCCTTAAAATTGCTAAGAGGAATAGTGAAGGAAATTTTATTGTTCAACATAATCTCAATTATGGAACAGAGCTTAGCTTTGCCATCCCACCACACCTCATAAAGCAACAATTTTTACTTTTAGTCACAAGAGGTGATGGTAGCTATATAGTCGATTTAAAAGCAAAAGAACCACATCTTACTAAGTTAGATGCCAATCAAATGAGTCACTTCAAAGTCTTGAGCTACAAAAAGCAGACATACTTAGTCCTGTATGGTGGAACCGCAACAGAAAACTCATTCCCCTTAGTGGTAAACCTCAGTAAGAATCCGATTGAAAAAACCAAAGTTACTTCGTCCGGTGAAGACTTAGAAAATCTTAGTTACTTTTTGTTTCCTGAAAGCATTTATTTTTCAGAAGAAAAGCTCCATCTTGGTGGAGCTTATCATTTAGAGCTACTCAACTCAGATAACTTCTTTGGGGAACCTTAGGTTATAAGGTAAGTCTGAACTTTCTATAGCTCTCTGTCTACAAAGTTGACAATATTTGAACCCCAAACATACCTTAAAAGCACTCTATGAGTTTTCTCCTTATTCACCTATAAAGATTTCCAACACATTAAACAGTGGCCCCCTCATCACCTGAAAGTGATATAATTTAAACGCTTATGGAAAATAATCTGAAGGCTGCAAAAGCTCTTTCAAACTTTATGGGTAACATTCTTATTTCGAACTTTTTTAAGTCCGAAATTAAAAAAGTCTTTTTGAACTCATTTATGTTTTTCGCTTATATCTCTGTCCTAGTATCTACTACCTTATTTGCAGCAATTGAATCTAAGTCGAAAGTGAGTTGTAAAATTAGTGCTGATCAAAACATCTCTAAAGATAAACAATTAGCACTCCTACAAGAAGCTTTTGTGAAATTAGATAAAAAGTCAGTTTCTTGGCATGCTCTCGAGTATAGGTTATTTCTAAAAGCTCTTAGACAGTTTCAGGAGGAAAATAAATCAGAATACCCCGATTTATCTTCACTTTGGCCAAAAATTGAATCTCTAAAAGTTAAACAGCAAGTCAAACCTGTTGATCAAGACGTAGCAATAAGTCCTCCCAAAAAACTTAAACAAATTCTAACTCCAAAATTATATAAAAGCCCTGCCACTGAAAGTGTTCATTGGGAGTCGCCTAGTAAAGCTTGGCAAATAAAAAGTTCTTTTGAAAGAAAAGAGTCTAACTTTAAAACTCTCTACCTACATTACCAAGGGCAAAAAGTCCCTATCGAAGATGGCTTCTTAAAATATGGTACAGAAAACATAGAATTCCCAAACGCAATTTACTTTTTTAAAACAGAAAATCGCCCCGCAAAATTATTTCTTCTAAAAGACGGTGAAATATATCTCGATGACATGAAAGATGTTGTAATGTCATCCACTTCTGCAATTCATAGACTTGTGGGCACAGCAGATGGAATGCACATTGCTAAATACCACTTTTCCTCTACTGAATTACAAATTGAGAGCGAGAGATTTTATCCTTTTAATCTAGGTTTTCCAATTAACTCAATGCAAATGGGAAAATCTACACTTTTATCCTTTAGAGACCCATCTTTTGATAGGCCAATTCTATCGACGGAAGATATTTATAAAAAACTAAGAATTATTGATTTCAAAAATGATACACACACTTACCGAAACTTAGAAGAGTTCACAACTGACTTTAGCGCAGAGTTTACAGACAGTAACTTATTCCTTTTTAGAGATAAAGAAACTGCTGAGGTCTATGTAGTTCATGAGAGTGAATCCAAGGCAAATATCTCCAAGCTTGATTTAAATACTTTCCACAATGACGCCTTATGGTTTAATAAGTTTAAACTCCACAAATTAAATAACAATTACCTATTAGTGGAGGTCTTATGGGGTACGGAAGGCTTATATCTGTATCAATTCGATGGAGCTAATTCTTTTAATTTCATAAAAAAATTTGATGATTTAAGCGTTGCCAAAGGGGATGGTAGAGAACTGCTGTTAAATGACCTTACTACTGGGCTGTGGTTTAAAACAGCCTCCAATAAGAACTTCAGATTGCTAAAACAGAACATTACGGGTGATTGGCTAGCAATGGATAATGGACTACTTGCCCGCAGCCTTTCTAACAAACTGGAGTTAGCACGAAGGGATGAAAAAAATAAAATTTCTAAGTTCTTTGAAATGGAATTACCGAGCGAATTTAACACAATTAAAGAAAAAGCTTTTTTTATAGAAGAAAGATATCTTATATTTGAATTTGCTCAAGGTGGCATTGTTTTTCTAGATACACTTACCTCCAAACCAGAATTAAAAAAGTTAGAAATGGATCGTCTTTCCAACTATGCTTTTACCAAAGACTCCGTTTATAGCTATTTAGTGCTCTATAATAGAAGTCAAAAAGAGACACCCCTTGTAGTCATTCTTGAAAATGAAACTTTCGACTATGCGGTAAAACTAGACCTATCTAGCACAGCTCTTTCCATTGGTAACCGAATGAGTACAGGTGGAATTTATACTTCTGGAGAAAAGCTACACCTAGGGGATAGCTATAATATGAAAGTGTATTATTTGGAGAATTGGTAGATGTTAATATTTTTCCAGTACTTAGAAAAAACTAATAAATTAGTGAATAATAAAAGACTCAGCTCTTTTTTGATAAATTTAGTTAAAATTCACCTATTTCTAATTTTAGCCTTCATGAATTCTGCATCTGCCAGCCAAAAAACTTCACAAAACAAAGCTTGCCTTTCCAGTGCAAATTCTGATTTAGCACTGGAACAAAAACTACTTTTATTAGCAAATAGTTACAAGGAACTGGAACGCAACAAGGTCCCCTTCACAGACTTAGTCTACAGAAAATTTTTAATTTCACTTAAAGACTTGCAAATTCAAGCGATAGATATTTTTCCTACTATGAATTCTTTATGGAGAAGAATAAAAAACGAGGATTCCTTAGAACCTAAAATCACCAATAGGGATCTATCTAAAAATAAAGTACTCCCTAAAAAGAATCCCATTTTAATTGAGGAAAAACTTAAACGCACCGAAAATAATGACAGAGTTTTATGGCAAAGTCCCGAAGGGGATTGGAAGGTCCAATCAGCCTTTAAAACACCAAATGATACTTTTAAAACTAATTTTTTGGTTTATGAAGATACAAGTTATAAATTGAGCGATCAGTTATCTCAGTATTTTCGAGAAGGATTTACATATAAAAGCCAGCTTCTTGTAAGAGCTGCACCGGAAAGCGCCTTAGACATAAATCAAGATACATTTTACTTGTTTGAGTACAAAGACGGAAAGATAAGCAAGAGCCTCACTCAAAAGGTTTTTAAAGCAACAAAGGATTTCTACTTTATGTTTCAAAATACTCAAGTTCCATCTATTGTGAAACATACGCCTTCAATAGGTACTTATGAATACACTCATTTTGAACTAAAAACTATATTAAGCAGCGAACTGGATAGCTATCTCAAATTGGGTAATTCAGTGGTATTTGTTTTCAAACCCTCATATATAAATTCATCTTCGACTGAAATTGCTATTTTTGACTTTGATGGGGCAAACTATGTTCAACGAGAATTTACTGCAAATAATGCTAAATTTAAAAAAATTAACTAT
>JAYZXX010000207.1:0-3164 GCA_036140815.1 Bdellovibrionota bacterium
AAATGCAATCAGTAGATGTACTTAGTAGGAAACTAGTTTCAGAAGAACCTATCTCAGACAGAGGCTATATAAAGCCATAGGACTGTTAAGGAGCTGAAGCGGCGAAACTCATCTAGGCTCCTGGGCTTAATCCAGTGAAGTCAAATATATGTACGCATTTCTTTCTATTTATCTATTGCGCAGAGTGGCGGGTCCATATATGTCTGAAGCCTGGACAATGTTATTTCGCCAAGCTTTGGTGGATCATTTCTAGCACCATCCCCCTCTCACAAAATACGAAACATAAAGAAGAGTAAAAAAAGGGAAACAAAAGGACACTACAAACAACAGTGGAAGAAAGCCCCGCTGCGCCTGAGCAAGCCAAGCCCTCAAAAAACTAAGACTTATACCAATGCTCAAAAGACTCCAAAACCAAAGCACAATCAGGAACCTCTTTAGCCCCAGAATGATAAGAATCATAATGCACCAAATGCAACTTATCCATTTTATCTTTCAAAATATCTAAGTTACCAGGCTCATTATCCACCAAGATCCCCTTATGATAGTCATTTAAAGTAGCCACAATATAATCATGCTTAAACTGAGCATCATCCAAATTCTGCTCTGGCTTCATTATTAACTTTACCTGTTCACACTCTTCTCCGTTTGGAAACAGACCATCACGTTTTAAGGTATACAAAGTCCCCTCTTCCATTCGCTCTGTATCTCTACCTGTAAGATAATGAATATGCCCACCTTTTTCATAAACCTTCTGAACAAATTCTTTCGCTCCATTTTCAACTTTATCGTATCGACAAAATTCATTAGAAAAAAACCTTTGCGACCAGAATGGGTAAAATACATCCCCAAATTTAGCATCAATTTGAGAATGGCCAAAATTACGAATGCTATCTTCAGGATAAAAAGACATATGCTCGTAACTCAGATTTTTCAAAGCATGGCTTTCCGCTGGGAAAGTCTGCATATGCTCATTGATAGCAGCAAACTCTTTAAAAATCTGCATTTGACGATCACTCAAATCATAAATGGTTGAATCTAAATCTAGAAAAAAAACAATATCACTGTCCTTATCTAGCTCCTCTAGCAGGGAATCAAAAAGTTTTAAAAATGCCATCAATCTATCCTTCTTTGGTCAAATACCAAAATAAACTCATTAAAACCAAACTATGTTTTACATTTCCAGCCAAAAGATAATCTTTTATCTCTGTTTTAGGAATACTGAATACTTCAATATCCTCAAATGGGTCCAAGTTTTGCTCAGACACTTTCTTTGCATTTTTAGCAAAATAGGAAAACATCGTATTGTTCTGTATAGCAGGGTTTGGCTTGGAACTCCCCAGTAAAGTCCAGTGTTCAGAGGCGTAACCTGCTTCTTCTAAAAGTTCTCTTTTCGCTGCAGCTAAGGGATCCTCTCCAGGGTCACAAACACCACCAACAATTTCAACGTGCTCTTGCTTGTCTCCATGTCGGTACTGGCGAATTAAAAGCAATTGATCATCTTCGGTTTCAACTACAACTTGAACCCAGTCGACCAATTCCATTCTGTAGTAATGATCTAAAGTTTTTCGCTGGAAAGTCTCACATTTTTCACTAAACAAAGTAAAAAAGGAACATTTAAAGATTTCTCTTTTTTCAAGCGTCTTCCATATAGGGTTATCTGACATCTTCTACCCCGTAGTTAACATTCCACTAGCCACACCGGCAATACTTTCTCTTAAGAGTGGCATCTCTTTATTTTCGATGGCTATTTTTTCCAATACATTTAATGGATGAATAAATACATTGCGAAAATTAATACTTTGCTCTAACCAAGGACGATACCATGCAAGGTCTTTGGTGCCCATAATTTGCTGTAAAAATCGAATACTTTCTTTGTGCTCTTTTCGAATTTCTTTTCCAAATTTTTCTTTTTGCTCATCTGGGATACTAGATTTATTTAAATAGAACTCAAAAACACTTAGATCTGTTTTTAACATCGTATAACTACACAAATGTACAAAACTTCTAAATACTGGTTCTTTTTGATAGGCCTCTTTTAACCTAGCTTTATCTTTTTCACTTGCTTCTTTCCAAGCACTTCCTAAGCCCCACCACACTGGGAACAATAGTCTATTCTGCGTCCAACACAGAACCCAAGGAATGGCTCGTAAACTTTTTAGCGATAAACTTTTCTTTCTTTTTGCCGGTCTACTGCCAATTTTTAATTGATCAAGGTATTCGTAAGGCGAACTTTTTTCAACCAATTGTAAAAACTGTGGATCGGCAATTTTTGAATAGTAGTTTTCAGCAACTTTCTTGGTAAATGCCAAAGTCTCTTTTCTAAGTTTCTTTGGCCCAGGTTTATTCTTCATATTCGATGCAAAGGATATGGTCTTTTCCAATTGTCGCCTGAAAATTTGTGGAGAAGAAAAACTTCGATGTACCATCTCACCTTGAATGGTTGCCTTGTAGTTTAAAATTGCTGATTCAGGCCACCAACGCACTTGATCCTCAAGTGATCCCCCACCTCTGGCAACACTTCCTCCAGAGCCATGGAAAAATACGGGCTTCACCTTAAAGGAAGAAATTTTCTCATCCAAGTTTTTCAAGGTTTGATAGATCATGATTTTACTTGCAAGAGATCCATTTTCTTTAGCACTATCAGAATAACCAAGCATAATTTCAAACTTGTTATCCCAGTTTTTGTTTACAGTAGAAAGCATTGATTTGTTGGACAATATTTCAGACACAATAGATTCTGATTCTTCCAATGCCTTTCTAGTTTCAAATAGAGGTACAACTGGTAAATCTAGGCTTCCCAAATTATTTTTTAGTAGTTTTACTCCTGCTTGAAAATCTCCAACACTTTCACACATACTCAAGACAAAGCCTCGAACATAGTTAGTTGGCTTAGCCGTACCTTTGATTTCTTTTAAACGTAACATCATTCTAGAGATAGCCATGCCATCTTCTTTTAAAGCCTGATGAACAAGCTCACTGTCTTCGCGAAACTCTAGTGGTACAATTAAAGCTGGAAACAAACGAAGAATATAATCCAAATACTGAACCGGCTCTAAACGAAAGCCAACCGCATCGTCGATCTTTTCAAACAATACTTTCGCCTTTGTCTTAAAATCAATAACTCGATCGCCATCCTTCACCAGTATCGCTTTTAGAGTTTTTAA
>JAYZXX010000208.1:0-4873 GCA_036140815.1 Bdellovibrionota bacterium
TGGGTGGTAGAATAGTTTCTAATTTTTTTGAGGTTTAGCCACCTAATGTGAGTTTTTTACTAAGTATCTTTGAATATTGTGACTATCCTATTTTCTTAAATCAAAGCTCCCTAATAATAAACTCTTCAATTAAAAAAAATAACCTAACACCTAAGCTTCCGCAATTAACTCGGTCAGTTTCCCCTCCTGAAATTTGATCAACCTACAACAAAAAATAATCTATAGAGATGAACTTTTATAAAGCACTTGGCTGTCAAGTCGTGTTCTTTGTAAAAAAGCTCTTAATTCGTTGTTTCTTATGCGATTTTCCTTGATTTCCCCCTCTCCCCTATCCCATTATTTCAGATGGCTATCACATTTATTTTCTACTTCTCTAGCCAACGGGGGTCCTATGGATAAACAACAAACAGAAAACAGAATCGAAAAGATTGGCACCGAAATTTTTCAGAAAACGGAAAACGTAAACTCGGGAAATATTTTTAATAAAGATTGGTGGTACGGCAAAGTAATGGACTGGAGTATGAAGAACACTCAGTTCAAAATTAATATGTTCCGTTTTGTAGATGTTCTTCCTTACCTAAACTCTGGCTCGGAAGTGCATCGTCACTTGAAAGAGTATTTCACGGAAGGTGGAGAAAAACTTCCAAGCTTCTTTAACTTTGGAATGGGAGTTGGTGCTCTAGCTCCAGGATTGTTGGCAAAGAGCCTTCGTAAAAATGTTACCGAAATGGCTAGAATGTTCATTGCCGGTGAAGACCCAAAAGATGCTATAAAAATTTTAGAGAAACATCGAGCAAAGAAAGTTGCCTTTACTGCTGACTTATTAGGTGAGGCCTGCCTGTCAGAAAAAGAAGCCTTAGAATATCAAAGCCGCTACATTGATATGATTCAATATCTTGGTAAAGCTTCAGAAAATTGGAAACACGATGCATTATTGGATGAAAATCATTTAGGCGAAATTCCAAAAGTAAATGTAAGTGTAAAACTTAGTAGTCTCTATTCACAAATTAAAATTGCCGCATGGGAAGAGTCTAAAGAAATTTTGAAAGAACGACTTCGCCCAATTCTACAATATGCCAAGGAGCGAAATGTATTTTTAAATTTAGACCTAGAACAGTATGAGATTAAAGACCTAACTATTGAAGTATTTAAAGAACTAGCAATGGAACCTGCTTTTATAAACTATCCTCACTTCGGCTTGGTGGTTCAAGCCTATCTAAGAGATAGTTTTAGTGAGTGTGAATCTTTGGTTGAGTATAGTAAAAAACGTGGAACTCCTGTCACGGTTCGTTTAGTAAAAGGTGCCTATTGGGATTATGAAACTATAGACTCCGAACAAAAACGTTGGCACTTCCCTGTTTACACAAACAAAAAGGAAAGCGATGCTAACTATGAACGTTGTGCAAAACTTCTTCTTGACAACTACCAACACATTTGGTTAGCCATCGGCTCCCACAATGTGAGAAGTATCTCTGCATGCATTGCCTACGCAGAGGAAAAAAGCATTCCTAAAAACGCCTTTGAAATTCAGATGCTTTACGGCATGGCCGATGATTTCAAACAAGCTTTAGTCGCTATGGATTTTCGTGTAAGAGAATACGCTCCTATCGGAGAACTAATTCCAGGTATGGCCTACCTGGTGAGAAGATTACTAGAAAACACTTCTAATGAATCCTTCTTGAAATCGAAATTTGTGGACCACACAGAAATCAAAGAACTCATGAAAGATCCAGCTGAAGACTTAAATAAATCAGAAAACTTTCCAGTCACAAAGGATCGTTTCTACAACGAAGCAATGCTTGATTTTGTCATCCCTGAAAATCGTAGCAAATTAGGTCTCGCTATTGAAAACTCCAAGAAACAACATACAGGGCCTTACAAACTATTCATTGAAGGAAAGGCTTTAGAAACCGCCAGAAAAATAGATAGCTTAAATCCATCGGATGAATCTGTTGTTGGAAGTTTTTATTTAGCCACTGAAGTTGAAGCAGAAAAAGCTGTGAAGTCTGCTTTACAAGCTTTGCCAGAGTGGAGCAAAACCAGTGTCAATAAACGAGCTTCTTTACTGGAAGCATTGGCTGACAAAATTTTAGCAAGGCGTTTTGAGTTGATCGCTCTTGAAATCAGAGAAGTTGGTAAAACTTGGGCGGAAGCTGATGCAGATATCACAGAGGCAATCGATTTTTGTCGCTACTACGCTAGAGAAATGAGACGCTTAGATCAACCCCATCGTGTTGGAGCTGTTTTAGGTGAAATTTCAATGTACCACTATAAAGCTCGTGGTGTTTCTCTAGTCATTGCTCCATGGAATTTTCCATTGGCCATTTTAACTGGTCTAGTAACTTCCTCACTGGTTACAGGAAATACCGTTATCATGAAACCAGCTGAACAAAGTACAATTACGGCTGCCGTTTTAATGGAAATGATTTTAGATGTAGGCTTCCCACCTGAAGTTGTACAATTCTTGCCAGGGATTGGGGAAGAGGTTGGTGAGTATTTAGTGAATCACTCTGACATAGCTACCATTGCATTTACCGGCTCAAAAAATGTAGGCCTCGGCATTGTACAAAAAGCGGCAAAAACCAAATCAGGTCAACAACAGGTAAAAAAATGTGTCATTGAAATGGGCGGTAAAAATGCCATCATCGTTGATAATGATGCCGACCTAGATGTTGCCATTGATGGAATTCTTTATAGCTGCTTTGCATTCGCCGGGCAAAAGTGCTCTGCTTGCTCAAGAATTATTGTGGTAGGAGATATTTATGATCGATTTATGGATCGTTTCTTGGATTCCGCAAGGTCTTTATTACAAGACAAAGCGAGTAATCCAAAAGCCTATGCTGGTCCTGTGATAGATTTAGAAAGCAAATCTCGTGTAATGGAGTTTTTAGACAAAATTTCTGACAAGAATAAAATTGTTTTCCAAGCAGAAACTCCTGATCAAGGGTTTTTTGTTCCATTTACGGTTGTAAGTGATGTAGAGCCTCAAGATGAAATTGCAAACACAGAGCTTTTTGCTCCAGTGGTAGCTGTATTAAAAGCGGCAGATATTGACGAAGCTTTGAAAATAGCCAATGGAACTGAATATGCTTTAACTGGAGGATTGTTCTCAAGAAGCCCTGCTAATATAGATAAGGTTCGAGACGAATTTGAAGTTGGAAACCTATACATTAATCGTTCGTGCACAGGTGCTTTGGTGGATCGTCATCCATTTGGTGGCTATAAAATGTCAGGAGTTGGGTCCAAGGCAGGTGGACCCGATTACTTACTTCAATTTATGAACCCACGTGTTGTAACGGAAAACACCATGCGCCAGGGCTTTGCGCCACCGGAAAACGATTCCGAATAGTACTCCGATTGCCGCTCCACCGAGGTGAGCGGCATGGGCTACCCCCCCCATATGACTAAGCTGAGAAAAATAACCCGTAAGATCCAATAGAATCCAATACACAAAACCAATCCATGCTGGCAAATAAACCATTAAATATTCCCACTTCACCACAAATAACATCGTTATAAAACGAACCTTTTTCTGCCAGCGAACTACCGAATAAAAAGCTAAAATACCAGACACAGCACCACTAGCACCGACTAAGGGTATGGCTGAGGGTGTGGACAAGAAAAAATAAAAGAAAGCCGCACTAACTCCACACACCAGGTACAAAAGTAAAAAACCCATTCCCCCTAAGATCGCCTCTACCATTGCACCAACGACCAATAGAAACCACATATTTCCTAAGAGATGAGAGATTCCCGCATGAACAAACATATAGGATCCCCAATTGAACCAATTGTGATCTAGCGCTGAAATTCCATATTGAAAATTGGGATGAGTGTCTCTAAGTTTTAAAAATAAGTTATAGTTTTTTCGCCAAAACTTTATGGCAACCTCATCTCCAGAAAAAGGATAGTACTGCGATAGCCTTTTAAAATTTGCATCTGCCATGGCCAATTGCCCCAGGTTTCTTGCCATGTTTCTATTGCCACTCTCGGTTTGCTGAGCAAGGACCTTTTGTACCTCACCATAATGTTGCGGATAGTCTCCTATGATTTGCGCATACAACTTCCCTTGGATCTCTAAAAATTCGGTTTTATAAAAATCGGCAAGCTCCATATTGTTGAGTAATTGAAAGTTGTAAACGGCAATGGTTACAGCCACATTTAGTAAAATTAAAGCCCAAGTCATAGGGCTTTTTTTTAGCTTAGGAACACCGCCGTAAAAAGGTAGAATCATCTTTCTAACCTTTGCAACACTTCTTTAAAACGAACACTGCTCGATTCTATAAAAGGTGAGACTTTATTGGCAGAAGCAGGAACTCTTGTTTGTACAGTAAAAGGTTCTACAAATTTTTTAAGCCACTTCGATTGCCCTCGATCAAATGCATTGATAGCAAGACTCCTATGAAAATAAGGGTTTTGGTCTACCATCGCCAAAGCCGTTTCAGCCAATGACTCAGCTTCGTTATTCATTCCCTTATCATAATAAGCATTTGTTAGTTTTATTATTGAAGCTTCCCATTCTTGAGAATAGCGATTGGTGATCATGAGGTATTGATGAACTCTTAAAAGGCTTGTTTCTGAAGGATTTTTTGCTAGAAGCCGTCTAACCAACTCATGACTAAGTACTCCACTAATTTTCCCAGCTAGACTCATTTCAAGAAGATCATGCATAGCAGTTGTTCTTTTTTGCTCTACATAAGATAAGAAAACCTTAGTGGCCGGTGAAACCCGGTGAGCCAATGAACTAACAAAATCTACCTGTGGCATTTTACCACTACATTCGTTTTGATTTAACATGGCGATGGCCTCTACATCGGAAAACTCATCCTCTGTATTGTAGACCCATTGTTCCACCCCGTTACAAACGGACTTG
>JAYZXX010000209.1:0-2750 GCA_036140815.1 Bdellovibrionota bacterium
CGCGAGTTAATTTTCAAAGTATGTGATCAAAGCCTCGTAATTGATGACGGAGAAATCATCAAGTTTCCCGACAAGCTAGAAAAGTATTTCGAATTTTCTGAGGCCATGGAGGAACAAAAGCAACGGGAAAACGCTAAGGTATTACAAAAGAAAAAACACCTTGAAGACTTCATTAAAAGATTTGGGGCAAAGGCCACTAAAGCCAAACAAGCCAAATCCAAACAAAAACAAATCGATAGACTTGCAGACATTCATAGTAAAAAAATATCTTATTTCCCAAAGGTTCCAATTCCTGAGGCTGCTTCCACAGGAAAAAACATTTTAGAATGTAACAGTAATGGTTTGTCCTATCCTGGCAAAAAGGTCTTAACTGATTTCGAACTACAAATATTTCGCTCACAAAAAATAGCAATTCTAGGAGAAAATGGAGTTGGTAAAACAACTCTTCTAAAATATCTTGCGGGTGTACTCAAAGATAATAGCGGTGAAACACCTAGATACTATAAAAATTGCGAACCAGCATACTTCGCTCAGCACTTAGAAGATGAACTAGAACCGGATATCACACTTTTCCAACAGGTCTCTAAAAAATGCTCGGTAGAAATTTCTGATCAAGAAATCGCGGACACCCTAGGTCACCTTGGTTTTTCCGACTTAGATTGGCAGAAAAAGGTCTCAGTCCTAAGTGGCGGTGAAAAAATGCGAGTAGTCTTAGCCTGGGTTTTATTGAAAAAATCTGCTTTTTTACTATTGGATGAGCCAACCAACCACCTTGACTTCCAGACGGTTGAAGCCTTAGCTGAGGCTTTAAAAGAAACAAACTCTTGCGTAGTTTTTGTGAGTCACGACCGAAGCTTTGTTAACAAAGTCGCAAAAAATATTTTTGAAATCACAGAAAACAAACTACAAATCTACCCAGGAAATTACCAGGATTATGTTTCACAAAAACGCTTACAGAGAAAGTCTACATCAATTGATAATGCTAAAAAACACGATAGCGTGAGCCTTCGAAAAGATAAAATCAACTACAAAGATGAAAAAAAGAAACTGGAAAAAGAGAAGAAAAAATTCCATCAGGCTTTAAATATACTCGAAAAAGAGATGGAACAAATTGAACAAGAGATTTTAGGATTGAATGAGCAACTGAGCAAGGATGCAAGTTTCGCAAGCAAAGAAAATATAGAACTGTTAAACTCTAAAGGCCAACTAAAACAAGCAAAAGAAACCAAATATTTTGAAATCCTAGAAAACCTAGAGGAAACTGATCAAAAAATTGAGGCACTACTTAGCTGATTTTTCAGTTTCAATCGCTTGCTCCTGTTCTTTGTTTGCCAGGTTTTTTAAAATTTCATAGTAAGTTCGAATTCTCCTTACGTATTTCACAGGCTCATACCCCCTAGCGTAACCGTATTTTAGTTTTCTATACACCTTTTCCTTTGAAAGATAGGGTAAGTAAAACTTAATCTCTTTCCATGAATCTGGCTCTCCCCTATTTTGCCTTATTAATCTACGCACATCAAAAATATGGCCTAAGCCAACATTATAAGCTGCCAAACTAATCCAAGTTCGGTCTGGTTCTTTTATGCTTTTAGGTAGAGTCTTATGAAGATTTAAAAGATACCTCACTCCTCCATCCACACTTTGTTCAGGAATCAAACGGTTTACCTTCATAAGTCTTGCTGTTTTCCGAGTTAGCATCATTAAGCCTCGAACTCCTGTTGGGCTAATAGCAGTCTCATCCCAATGACTTTCTTGGTAGCTAACGGCAGCAATCAGCTCCCATGGAAAATTGTATTTCTTCGCAGCTTTTTTAAATGTTTTTATGTACTTTGGCAGGCGCTCTACAATTCTTTCGTTAAATGTCTGTATATCGAAATGATTAAATTTATAATTGGAGTAGCCATAATATTTTTCATAAACATCCTCTAACTTGCCACTCTCTAAAAAGTCGAACATCCATTTATCAAGCTGATCCTTTAAAAGTTTATTTTTCGGATCAAGTACCCATGCTAAATTTTGCTCCTTTTGAATAGAACCTAAGCTAATTAAGTTTTCGGTAAATTTTCTTTGAAGTTGATAAATATGTTCATCACTAACCGTACAATCAATTTCTTGATTTTCAATGCGCTCCAAAAGTTCCTCTGTATTGGTATCTATCTTTTTCCAAAATTTTAAATCAAAGCCTGCTTCTTGGAGGCTATTTACATAGGTAGAGTTATTTACAACAAATAGCTTTTTCCCTAAATAACTAGACTCTTTTTTAGCTTCAATGCGAACTCCTTTTCGACAAATCAGCAGTTCTTTGGTGCGAGCATACACAGGGCCAAACTGCCATTTATCTTTAATTCTTTTTTCTGTGAGGCTAATGCCTGAAGCAATAAGATCTACCTTATTAGTATCAAGCATACTCTTCATCTCTGAAATATTACTAGCAGTAAGTATTTTTAGGTCTCGACCCGTAGCCGCGGCAAAAGCCTTTACAAGCTCGTATTCAAAGCCACTTTCATCGTCATAACGATCAAAATAATAAGTAGTAGGAGAGTTCTTTGTGACTACGACTAATTTGTTTCGTGGATTAATTTTTGAAAAAATATTGCTAAATTCACAAGAACTCAGAGTGACTAAAAAAAGAAGAAGGATAAAAGTTTTCATAGCTTTTCATCCTATCACTAAGCCTCGAACACCACAATGTTGAACTAATCATAAACTGGCCCAATCAATTGGGGGGGGGGACAATGCCATTGAACTAG
>JAYZXX010000210.1:0-4637 GCA_036140815.1 Bdellovibrionota bacterium
TCAGATTTAGCCGTCTCTACGTCCCAGCCCACTTTTTTCAATAATGTCGTAAGAAATGCTCTTTCTGCGTAATCTTCTAGAACCAAAAGTATTTTCTTCATACTGCCATTATACACAGTGCCTATAAAGTCTTTCACCCCAATTCCCAAGTTAAACTAAGAACTAGACAGAAGTTTACACATTGCGTATAACTCCATAGAATTACTGCTTATCTATGGCTCTTAACAAGAATTTTGCTATACTTAGGCAGTTCAATAAAAGAGGTAATTATGAAACAAAGAACGGAAATTACAAACCTTCCAAACCGTAGTTTTACCGTAGAATACAATGGTAAAAAATTAGAAATCGGAACAGGCAAAGACCTTGCGGTTATTTCTGGACCTTGCGTGATTGATTCAGAAGATCTAATCATGCGAACTGCTGAAAGATTAAAAGAAATTTGTGAGCGTCAAAAAACTCCACTTATTTTTAAAAGTTCATATGAAAAGGACAACCGTGGCTCTGAAAAGAACTGGCGTGGACCAATGGCTGAAGAAGGCCTTAAAATTCTAGCGAAAGTTCGTAAAGAATTTGATGTACCTGTACTTACAGATGTTCACCGTGTTGAAGACGTTGCAATGGTTGCTGAGTATGTTGATGTATTGCAAATCCCTGCATACATGTGTCAGCAAACTTCCCTGCTTCTAGAGTGCGGAAAAACCGGAAAGGCCATTAATGTTAAAAAAGGTCAATTCTTGGCTCCTGAAACTTTAGCTGGTGCTTTATCAAAAATTCGATCAACAGGTAACGAGAATATCTTGTTAACCGAGCGAGGAGCTTGTTTTGGCTACAACCGTTTAGTGGCTGACATTCGTTCTATTCCTATCATGCAAGAGCTTGGTGCTCCGGTTGTATTTGATGCAACTCACATCATTCGTATTTATGGAATTTCAAGCGCAGACCCAGCTGGTGGAGAACCAAAATTCATTCCACACCTAACACTTGCTAGTGTTGCGGCAGGAACAGACGCTCTATTCATTGAAACTCACCCAAATCCAATTGAAGCAAAATGTGATGCCGCTTCACAACTGAACCTTGACCACTACGAGAGCCTTCTTGCTACAGCTCGTCGTGTAAGACAAGCGATCATCACCCCTGAACATGTAGGAACCTACCCTGCACCAAACGCTTAATTTAAAGGATTTGTTTTTTGAGAGCATGGAGAGCTCAGTATTATATTTTTAAAGAAATGCTGCCCAGTTTTTTCCTGGGCATGCTTGTCTTCGTATTTGTTCTACTTTTATTTCAAGCCTTACGACTTACTGAGTTCATTCTAGTTCAAGGTGTAGACAAAGAGTCCATACTCTATATCGTTTATTATTTAGTCCAATCCTTTCTACCAGCCATTTTGCCCATGAGCTCCCTTTTTGCGGTGCTCTTTTGTTACAGCAGATTAAGTGCCGATTCCGAAGTCGTTGCCTTTAGAGCCATCGGCTTAAATATGAAAGACATTGGGATCCCGGCCATTGTATTTGGAGTTTTAGCAAGCTTGCTCACTCTATATACCGTTATGTATTCGGGTCCAAAAGGAAACCGAGAATTCGAAATTATCGTTGGCAAGCTAGCTCGTCAAAAGTCGCACACTCGAATTCAAGAGGGAACATTTTCTCAAGGCTTCCAAGGAATGATTATTTATACGCAGAAATACAATTCCCAAAAAGGTCTTTTAGAGAAAGTATTTATCTACGATGAAGGACATAGCAAAAATCCAACCACAATCATCGCTGAACGCGGTCAGATTATTCAAAGCAATCGCTTAGGCAATGTTCAAACTATACTTCGTTTGATTGATGGAAGCATTCACCAGCCAGACCAAGGAAATTACACCAAGATTGATTTTAAAACCTATGATATTTTTGCTACAAATGAAGTAAAACTTAACAATTTCAATCTCTCACCGACTTCATTAATCTTTGAAGAGCTTCAAACTGAGTTAGCCAAACGTATCCCTGCAGCACCACCTGAAACTGATAAAACAGCTTTCGCTAATTATCAAAAAATTTTAAAACGAAGAACAAATCTAGAAACGGAGTTTCATAAACGATGGGTTATTGGTATTTTACCAATGATTTTTGCAGTTTTAGGCTTAGCCCAAGGCGCGGTTACCAATCGACGTTCTGGAGGGGGGAATAGCTTTGTTTTATCTATGGCTATTATTATTTCATTTTGGATTCTCTATATCACTAGTGAGAATTTAGCTAAGTCAGGTAGCCTACCGATTCCACTTGCCATGTGGTCTACAGATGTTATTTTTGGAGCTTTTGCTTTATACAAATTAAAAAAAATATGGAATTAGAGTCTTAGCTCCATTTGTTTTTTAGTAGACGGGTTACAAAGAAAATAAAAATTAACTAGATCATCCCGATCTCTAACAAAACCAGCACCATCAGCAATTAAATCATTACTACCCCAAAAATGACTATTCATCGGGTCACCTGGAAGACTAACTAATTCACGATCCATCATCCTAGCAATATTGGCAGTGACCAAACTACCACTTTTTCTTTGCGCCTGCATGACAAAAATCAGCCTACTTAGAGCTGCAATCAAACGGTTTCTTTCATGAAAATAATGTTTTCGAACTTCTTCTAATGGTAAATATTCGCTTACCAATAAGCCCCCTGATTCTAATATTTGATTTGCCATCTTCGAAAAGCTTTTAGGGTATAGATTATCAAATCCACAAGGTAGAATAGCAACAGTTGAACACTCACAGCGAAGTGCCATTTTATGAGCTAACTTATCCACACCAAAAGCCGCACCACTTACAACCACTGGTTTATAATGTTGGAAAAAATTAAATAAATGTAATTCAGCCCACTCCTCTACAGAGTCTTGCAACTTTCGACTTCCAACTATTGAAATAGAGTCTTTATGCAAAAGCTCAAGATTTCCCTTTGCAAAAAAAGCCATAGGAGGACGTTCCAGGCCCAAAAAAGCTCTAGGATATTCCTCATCAAAAATACTAATCATTTTTTGGTCTTTAAATTTGAAAATATTGTCTTTCAAACTATAGAGCTCTGGTAACGGCGGCAGCTCACGCTTGCGACTAAGAAGCCAGTACTCCTTTAAAAAATTAAAATCAATTTCCTCAGGAAAACTTTTAACTTCTTCTAGGTTTAAACTACGTAAATAAAATGAATAATAGGCCAAGTCTAACTTACTAAACTTCATACCTAAATACACTGCAACTCAAATACCAGTTAAAAGAAAAGGAAACTAAAGCCAAAATTCGGTTTCCAAGCTAACTCACCAAAAACCGGAATCAAAAAAAATTACCCAATTTGATTAGCCGCCAATTTGTGGAAATATATTTCAAGCTTTTAAGACAATTAAGCCCGAAACAAAAAAATAATTCAAACTTATATAGGAAATAAATATATAGACAAAAACAATGAGTACATCAGAGTATTACTTTAATTTAAGACATTCACAGTAATCAACCCAACGGTTTCTCAATAAAAAAATCTATATCCATAAAGATATATACCTGGATAAAAAAACTAAGCCTCAAAAATGGATCAATGGTACCCTTAAAAATTACTATTGCATTGAACCGAAAAAACTTATGTCACAATCAAGCTTTTAAATTAGAGCCCTTTCAAATCCATATTTTCAAGCTGGTTTCCAGGAAAAAGGATTGTAAAAACTGTTCCCTCTCCTAAAATAGAATCAACAGAAATTTCAAGTTGGTGAAGACTTAAAATATTTTTAACAATGGACAACCCTAAACCACTGCCTCCCTTTTTACGGGAACGATCTTTATCTACTCTATAAAACCGTTCAAATAATCGAGGTATATGCTCCTCGCTGATCCCCTCACCAAAGTCTCTCACTTCAAGCTTATAATCAGCATTATCTTTGAAAAGTTTTATATCTACTTGTTTAGCACCGGCACTGTATTTAATGGCATTATCAATCAAATTCACAAATACCTGAACCATCAAGCCTTCGTTAACCTTTATTTTAAAGTCTTCCTCTACATCCAGATTCAACTCCATTTGCTCAGACAAGGCCTTTACTTTTAAAAACTCGACTGCCTTGTTCAAAAGAAAACTTAAGTTGTGTTCGGTGAATCTTTTTTCCCTGCGCTCTTTGTTTTGCTCAACATTAGCCAAGAAAAGCATATCATCCACCATATTTTTCAGACGAATAGAATTGTCTCGAATTTTTTCAGCAAATTCATGAACCTTTTCTGGGGACTCAACTAGCTTGGGGTGAAGCAAGGTTTCTGCATAACCTTGGATAGAGGTCAAAGGCGTACGAAGCTCATGGCTTACATTAGCCACAAACTCACTCCGATGACGTTCTAAGGTTTTAATCTCGGTTATATTACTAAGAACTAAAACCACCCCTAAACGATCATTACCTGCATTCATATAAGGTGCAGCTGTGACTTTAAGAGCCTGGTATTTGGGCTCAAAAATCTCAATATTAGTTTCTGAAGGTTCCTTTTTTTCAAGTGCCGATTTTACGAAATCAATTAATTGAGGAATACGTATCAACTCCACAAAGGCAGCATCTTTTTGAAAACTCTCCTTCAATCCAAATATGTTTTTGGCAGCGGTATTCATTCTCTTTACTTTTCCAGACCCTGA